>NZ_JBHSLC010000028.1:0-74819 GCF_042657465.1 Azospirillum himalayense
CGAGCCCCGCATCGCCCCCTCGCTGGCTGCATTCTCCACGACCGTAGAGAATCACGACAGGCCGGCAGGCAACAGACCTTTTTCCGCGTCCTGTTAGTGCGATCCCGTACGGAGTCCAAGATGCTCCATCCAAGGTCCCCGCTGCCGGTAAGCTCTTGTACCGCTGGCGGGGACGCCGTTGCCATGAAGCTGCGCGAGCAGCCGGCGCTGCGCGCGCGGAGTATCAGCATAGCGCGCGAGCCATCGGGCATCGAGATACTCGCCGATCAGCCTGTGGATCGGTTTCGCGCGTCCGACGCCGACGCTGCCGCCCATTTACGAACCCACGTCCCGCGCCCAACACTTCCGCGACGATGTGGCCTGCGACCCTTCCACAACGGGATCTCGCTATTCCGGTTTACGCACCAGGGTCGCGATCAAGGAGAGGGCAATGTCCCACTCGGTATCGCTGCGGGCCGAACCCTTGTAAATGCGGATGCCATTGCTCGGCTTGGTCTTGCCGATCATGAAGACATCCGACGACACCACGCCGATGCCCCGCTCATAGAGCATTTCGGCAATGGCCGTGGAATCCTGGCTGGAGTCGAGATCCAGCCAGAGAAACAGGCTTTCCGGATCGCTCTTCGCCAAAGCGCTGCCGAAATGGGTCAGCGCCAGGCCGTGACGCGTCGTCAGCTGTTGACGCAGCGCGCCGACGAACTCGAGGTGCTTCTTCTGCTCCAGCAGGTTCTGCACCAGCGTGAGCGAGATGACGTCGGTCATCCAGATGCTGCCGCGAAGCGCCGAGGCGATCGCCGCTCCGTACCGTTCGGGAAAGGCCACGAATCCGCAGCGGTTGCCGGGCGCGATCACCTTGGACAGCGACGAGATGTGGAAACACCCTTCCGGATAGAGTGACCACAGGCTGGGCAGCCGGTTCGACGCCAGCGGCCGGAACAGGTCGTCCTCGACGATCAGCAGGGAGTTGCGGCGGGCGATGTCCACGATGGCCTGACGCCGCTCCAGCGGCATGGTGACGGTGGTCGGGTTGGCCAGCGTCGGCACCAGGAAGATGGCCTTGACCCGCGGGTCGCCGACCAGCCGGGCAAGGCTGTCGGGAATCATCCCGTGCTCGTCCGTGTCGACCGGGATCAGCCCCAACCCCAGCACCTGCGCGGCGGCCTTCACGCCCTGATAGACCAGACGCGGCACCAGGATCGAATCGCCGGCGGACAGCACGCTGGCCAGCACCACCAGGATGGCGTGCTGGGCGCCGGCGGTCACCGCGACCTGATTGGGCGTGGCGCTGACCCCCCAGGACAGCAGCCACTCCACCGCCAGACGGCGGTTGTGGTTGCTGCCGAAAGCTGAATGATACTCCTGCAGACGCGCCAGATCGTCGGGGTGGCTGGCGATCTGGCGCAGCAGGCTGCCGATGAACTCCTGGTAGCCCGGCACGCTCAGCTTGTGGACCGACAGGTCGATGGCCGGCGGCAGGCGCGGCTGATCATAGGACGGGGCGGCGTGGTTCAGGTCCCGTCCGCGCACCGCCGTGCCCCGCCCCGCCTCCGCCGAGATCACCCCGCGCTTCTTCAGCAGGTTGAAGGCCTTGGTGATGGTCGTCAGGTTGACGTCCAGGGAGCGCGCCAGTTCGCGGTGCGACGGCAGCGCCTGTCCGGGCGACAACTGCCCGCTGGCGACCTGCGCCGACAGGGCGGTGGCGATGCGCACGTAGATCGGGCTGTCGCGGTCGAGTTCGGCCATCGTGGCCTTCAGCGTTGCGAGAGCGCGCGCGTCGATGCCGCTCCGCCGGTCGCGGCTGTTCAGTGCCATTGTCCTTCCCATGATCGCCTGTCGCGTCCCCTGCCGCCTGGGGCGCAGGGGCGTCGACCTTTGGGCCTCACCATACATTGCCGGGTGCGTACGCTTCAAGTGTATGGCGAGTGGCGTGATTTTTCGTAATACGGACGTTGACTGTATGGCGTACAGTATGACAGGCTTGCATACGGCTGCAGGACAGCCGCTTCCATCGGATGCTCATCGAGGAGGGTTGATATGCGTCTCTGCAAATCGGCATGCACTGCGCTTCTGGCGGCTGGCATGGCCTTGTCCGCCCTGCCGGCCGCGGCGGAAACCACCCTCCGGCTGCACTCGGTCTGGGTCGAAAGCCGCCCCGTCGCCGAGTACCTGAATTACTTCTCGAAGAAGGTGGAGGAACACTCCAAGGGCGATCTCAAGATCCAGGTGTTCCATGGCGGGTCGCTGGGCATCAAGGACGCCGACATCCTGCGCGTCCTGCCGTCGGGCGCGGTGGACATGTCGGCGCTGTATCCCGAATATGTGGCGCGCGACGAGCCGGAACTGGCCGTGGCCTATGTCCAGGGCTCCATCGAGGCGGTGGACGACCAGCTCAAGGCCGTGCCGGCCATCCAGGCCATCTACGCGCCCGTGTTCGAGAAATGGGGCATCACCACGCTGGGCGCCGTGCAGGTCCCCGAGCGCGGCGTCCATGTCTTCTGCAAGACTCCGGTCCGCAGCCTGGAGGACCTGAAGTCCAAGAAGATCCGCGTCTGGGGCCGCCATCAGGTCGAAACCTTCAAGAAGCTGGGCATCGCCGCGCAGATCATCGGGCAGAACGACATGTACGTCGCCCTGCAGACCGGCGTCGTCGATTGCGCCACCTACATGGGCAGCATCGCCACCACCATCTCGCTCCAGGAGGTGACGCCCTACGCCGCCTATCTCCAGCCGCACGCCGGGGTGCCGATCAACCTGCTGATCTCGACCAAGCGCTTCCAGGCCCTGGCCCCCGCCCAGCAGGAGGCGCTGCGCGCCGCCGCCGCCGACGTGCTGGCCTACACGAACGAGGAGTTCACCAAGGGCAAGCGGGAGGAGGCCGGACTGAAGAAGCTGGCCGACGCCGGCGGCAAGATGCTGGAGCCCTTCTCCGACGCCGATCAGGCGGCCTTCATCACGGCCGCGCGCGCGACCTGGAAAGAGATGTCCGAACAGGTCGGGCCGAAGGCCGTCGCCAACATGAACGCCATCCTCGACGCCGTGAAGTAGCCGGTCGGCACGCCGCCGGCCGCGCGGCGGCGTGCCATGCACGGACAAGAGGGGGACATGGCATGGACAATTCCATATCGAATTTGTTGAAGAACATCGGAGCCGGCATCATCGCCTGCTTCATCGCGCTGGTGATCGTGGCGACGCTCAATCGCTATGTTCTCGGCGTCCCGCTCGATTTCTCCGATGAGTTCGTCGGACTGCTGTTCGCGACCTCCAGCTTCATCTCGATCGTCACCTCCGACCTCGACCGGGAACACATCACGGTGCAGATCGTGACCAGCCGGTTGTCTCCCGCCTTGCAGCGGCTGTGCCGGCTGGCCGGCGACGTGGCGACGATCCTGTTCTTCGTCATCATTCTGGTCGAAGGCTACAAGTTCGCCGCCTTCTCCTGGCAGATTTCCGCCCGCTCCGAGAACGCCGCCCTGCCGGTGGCTCCATGGATGTTCGGCATCCCGGTGATGGCGCTGTCGATGATCGTCCTGCGCGTCCTGCGCCTGCTGAAGCGCGCCTGATCCGCCGTCTGGCCCGTCGCCCGGCCTCGGCCGCGCGACCGCTTTCACCACCCGCGCCCGAGCGGGCGATATCAAGAATTTGGAGTGAGCGACATGGTATGGCTCGTCATGGGCGTGAGTCTGGCCGTCATGCTCCTCGCCGGGTTTCCCATCGGCGTGGCGCTGGGGCTGACCGGTTTTCTGATCCTGGAACTGTTCGTCGGCGGCGCCCTGCAGCTGGGAATCACCGCCGGCTGGAACGCCTTCAACAGTTTTACCCTCAGCGCGGTCCCGGCCTTCATCGTGCTGGGCGAGGTCCTGCTGGCCAGCGGGCTCGGCGCCCGCATCTATTCGGCGGTGTCGCCGCTGTTCCGCCGGGTGCCCGGCGGCCTGATGCACACCAACGTGGCGGTCGGCACGCTGTTCGGCGCGGTCAGCGGCACCAGCCTCGCCACCGCCGCCGCCGTCGGATCGGTCGCCTACCCGCAGCTCATCCAGCGCGGCTACCCGGCGAAGAGCGTGGTCGGCATCCTGGCCGCCTCGGGCACGCTGGGGATCATCATCCCGCCCAGCCTGATCCTGATCATCTACGGCGCCACCATGGACGTGTCGATCGGCAAGCTGTTCCTGGCGGGCCTGATTCCCGGCTTCCTGCTGGCGGCAATGTTCATGGGGCTGGTCGCCGTCCGCGCCCGCCTCTCGCCCGGCTGGCTGCCCGACGACCGCGAAGCGGTGTCGCTGGCGGTCATCCTGCGGTCGCTGGTCGATCTCTGGCCGCTGGCCATCCTGATGTTCGCGGTGCTGGGGACCATCTACATGGGCATCGCCACCCCGACCGAGGCGGCGTCCCTGGGGGTGGTCGCCGCCATCGCGCTCGGCTTCACCGTCGGCGAGCTGACGATGAAGGGGCTGCTGCACGCGCTCATCGCGGCGGTGCGCGGTTTCGGCGCCATCGCGCTGATCTTCCTGGGAGCGTCCATCCTGTCGCAGGCCATCAGCATCCTGGGGTTGCCCGCCCAGCTCGCCCAGACCATGGGCGCGATGGCCATCGGCAAGTACGAGCTGCTGCTCGGCATCGTCCTGCTCTATCTGGTCCTCGGCTGCCTGTTCGACGGCATCTCGATCATGCTGATGACCCTGCCGTTGACCTTCCCGCTGATGATGAACGTCGGCTTCGACCCGGTCTGGTACGGCATCGTCGTCACCGTCCTGATCGAGATCGGGATGATCACCCCGCCGGTCGGCATCAACCTGTTCGTCCTGGTGTCGCTGACCAAAGGCGCGGTCAACATCACCGAGGCGGCGTGGGAGGCCATCCCCTACTGGCTGCTGATGCTGGCGGCCATCGCGCTCTTCACCCTCTTCCCCGGCATCGTCACCGGTCTGCCGAACGTCTTCTACTGACCCCCTCCCCTTGACGTGGCGCGCCCCGGCGCGCCTCCCATCCGCAATCACATCCGAGGCCATCATGCCCGACAGCATCGCCGACGTCCGTCACGAGGACCTGATCGTCACCGACTCCCTTCTCGTCTGCAACTTCGACCGCGGCATCTTCGAGGCGATGCGGACGGCGGGCATCACCGCCGCCAACTGCACCTGCAGCGTCTGGGAAGGCTTCCAGGACACCATGAAGAACGTGGGCCACTGGAAGCGCATGTTCCGCGAGCACGGCGACATCATCACCCAGATCCGCAGCGTCGAGGACATCCGCAAGGCCAAGGCCGACGGCAAGGTCGGCATCATCCTGGGCTGGCAGAACACGTCGGGCATCGACGACAACATCGACTATCTCGAACTCTACGCCGAATTGGGCGTGAAGATCATCCAGCTCACCTACAACACCCAGAATCTCGTCGGGGCCGGCTGCTACGAGGGCAAGGACGCCGGGCTGACCGGTTTCGGGCGCGACGTGGTAGCGGAGATGAACCGGCTGGGCATCCTGGTCGATCTGTCCCACGTGTCGGAACGGACGGCGACCGAAGCGATCGAGGCGTCGGTGAAGCCGGTGGCCTACACCCACTGCTGCCCGCGCGCCCTGAAGGACCACCCGCGCAACAAGTCCGACGACACCCTGCGCAGCGTGGCGCAGCGCGGCGGCTATGTCGGCGTCACCATCTTCCCGCCCTTCCTGCCCAAGGGCACCGCCTCCACCATCGACGACTTTATCGACGTGGTCGACTACATGGTCGGCGTCTGCGGCGAGGAGCATGTCGGCATCGGCACCGACATGTCGCAGGGCCAGCCCTGGTCCTTCCAGGAATGGGTGATGCACGACAAGGGCAACGGGCGCCGCCTGACCACCTTCGGCGAGCTGGTCTTCCCCAAGGGCATCGAGCGCATTGAGGACTATCCCAACCTGACCGCCGCCATGGTCCGCAAGGGCTGGTCGTCCGGAAAGATCGAGCGGGTCATGGGTGGCAACTGGCTGCGGCTGCTGCGCGACGTCTGGTGAACCGCCGGTCCGTTCCATCCGATCCACGCTGAAGGAGCACACCCGCCATGGCCACAGTCGCCGTCATCGGCGCCGGTTTCGTCGGTCTGTCCTCGGCCTACTGGCTGATGCGCGACGGGCATTCCGTCACGCTGTTCGACCCCGCGGGTCCGGCAGGCGGCGCCTCCTACGGCAACGCCGGGACCTTCGCCAACTACGCCTGCATCCCGGTCAACAACCCGTCGGTCTTCCGGGATTTCCACCGCTACCTGCTGGCCGCCGACAGCCCCTTCCGGCTGCGCGCCTCCTACCTGCCGCGGCTCATGCCCTGGCTGGCGCGCTTCCTCTGGCACTCCACCCCGGCCCGCTACGAGGCAGCGGTGGCCGCGCTCGGGCAGCTCCTTGGCCGCGCCTACGAGGGCTACGCCGACCTGATCCGCGACGCCGGGCTGGAGGACCGGATCCGTCGCCGCGAATGCCTCTATCTCTATTCCAGCGAGCGCTCCTTCCGGAACAGCGCGGACTCCCTGAGGCTGCGCCGCGAGGCCGGCGTAGCCTGCGAGGTTCTGGACGCTTCGACCATCCGGGGGCTGGAGCCGGCGCTGGCGCCGATCTTCGCCCACGGCGTGCTGTTCCCCGGAAGCTGGCATCTGAGCGACCCGGCGGGCTTCCTCACCGCGCTGCACGGCTGGCTGGCCGGGCGCGGCCTGCGGACCGAGGCCCGCGCCGTCACGCGGCTGGCCCCCGGCGGTTCCGGCGTCGTCCTCGTCACACCGGACGGCGATGAGCGTTTCGACCATGCCGTGGTGGCCGCCGGCATCCATTCCCGGCCGCTGGCCGCCGACTGCGGCGACCGCCTGCCGCTGGACACCGAGCGCGGCTATCACGTCACCTTCGGCGGGGTGATCGACCCGATCGGGCGGCCCTGCGGCTGGGCCGAGCGCGGGCTCTACATGACCCCCATGGCCCAGGGACTGAGGGTGGCTGGCACGGTGGAGCTGGCCGGGCTCGATCCCCGCAAGGCGTCCGGCCTGACGGAACTGCTGGCCCGCTCGGCCCGCGAGGCCCTGCCCGCCCTGAAGCAGCCGGGCGTCCGCCAGACCGACGACTGGCTGGGCTTCCGCCCGACCTTCCCCGACGGGTTGCCGGTGCTCGGCCGGTCGCGGACCAGCGAGCGTGTGCTCTACGCCTTCGGCCACCAGCATGTCGGGCTGACGCTCGGCGGGCTGAGCGGCATGGTGGTGGCGGATCTGCTGGCCAGCCGCCAGCCGCCGCTCGACCTGACGGCGGTCGATCCCCGCCGATTCTGAACCGTCTCCCATTCGCCGGAGAGCCCGTATGCCCTACACCACCTCGCTCGGCGGCACCCGCTGGAGCTTCCCCCATCTGCGCGACGTGCTGGCCAAGGCGTCGCCCGCCCGCTCGGGGGACGAGCTGGCCGGGCTGGCCGCCGGAAGCGCGCTGGAGCGCCACGCCGCCCAGCGCGTCCTGGCCGACATTCCGTTGGGCGACTTCCTGACCACCGACCTCGTGCCCTACGAGGAGGACGAGGTCACCCGCCTGATCCACGACCGGCGGGACGCGGCGGCCCTCGCCCCCGTCGCGTCGCTGACCGTCGGGGAGTTCCGGGACTGGCTGCTCTCGGACGCCGCCGACCGCGACGGTTTGGCCGCGCTCGCCGACGGTCTGACGCCGGAGATGGTGGCGGGCGTGTCCAAGCTCATGCGGGCGCAGGACCTGATGGCGGTGGCGGCCAAATGCGAGAATCCCGTGGCCTTCCGCAACAGCCTGGGGCTGGCCGGACGGCTGTCCACGCGGCTGCAGCCCAACCACCCGACCGACGACAGCCGCGGCATCGCCGCCAGCCTGCTCGACGGGCTGCTGATGGGAAGCGGCGACGCGGTGCTCGGCGTCAACCCGGTCACCGACAGCGTGGAGGACTACGGCCGCATCGTCCGCTTGCTGGACGAGTTGCGCGTCCGGCTGGACATCCCGACCCAGACCTGCTGCCTTGGTCACGTCACCACCGCCATCCGGGCGATCGAGGGCGGGGCGCCGGTGGACCTCGTGTTCCAGTCCATCGCCGGATCGGAGAAGGCCAACCGCGGCTTCGGCGTTTCCCTGGCCGTGCTGCGCGAGGCGCAGGAGGCCGCGCTGTCTTTGAAACGCGGCACGGTGGGCGACCATGCGATGTATTTCGAGACGGGCCAGGGAGCCGCTTTGTCCGCCGACGCCCATCACGGCGTCGACCAGCAGACCATGGAAACCCGCGCCTACGCCGTCGCCCGCGCCTTCCGGCCGCTGCTGGTCAACACCGTGGTCGGCTTCATCGGCCCCGAATACCTCTACGACGGCAAGCAGATCATCCGGGCCGGGCTTGAGGACCATTTCTGCGGCAAGCTGCTGGGCCTGCCGATGGGGGTGGACGTCTGCTACACCAACCACGCCGAGGCCGACCAGGACGACATGGACACGCTGTTCGCGGTGCTGACCCTGGCGGGCGTCACCTTCGTCATCACGGTGCCCGGCTCCGACGACATCATGCTGAACTACCAGAGCCTGTCGCATCACGACGCCCTGACGGTCCGCCGCCTGACCGGACGCCCGCCAGCCCCGGAATTCGAGGACTGGGCGCGCCGGGTCGGGCTGCTGGACGAGCGGAACGCTTGGCGGCCCGTCCCGATGGAGACGCCGCTGCTGGAGGCGGTCCGGTCGTTCGCCGCGCTGGAGGCACCGCGATGACCAAGAGCGACGACAAGATGCCGAGCATTGTCCCGGCTCCAGGAGACATCCATCCGTTGCGCCGCTTCACCGACGCCCGGGTGGCGTTGGGCCGGGCCGGCACCTCACTGCCCACGCGGGCTCATCTGGATTTCCTCCATGACCATGCCCGCGCCCGCGACGCCGTGTGGGCGGCCCCCGATCTTGAGGGACTGCGCCGTCGGTTGGAAGCCGTCGGGATGCCGGTCGTTCGGTTGCGGAGCGCCGCCCCCGACCGGGCCACCTATCTGCGCCGCCCCGACCTGGGCCGCCGGCTCGACAACAAGGACGCCGCCCGGCTGCGCAGGTTGGTGGTGCCGGATAGCGTGGACAGGGAACGCCCCCGCGTGGGCATCGTGGTGGCCGATGGGCTGTCGGCTATGGCGATTGACGTCAACGCCGCCCCGGTTGTCATCGGCCTTGAGCAGGCATTGCGTGACCAAAGGTTGGAACTCGCCCCGGTGGCACTGGTGGAACAAGGCAGGGTCGCCGTCGGCGACGCTGTCGGCGAGGCGTTGGGGCTGGCGCTGGTGATCGTACTGATCGGTGAGCGCCCAGGGCTTTCGGCGGCCGATTCCCTCGGCTGCTACGTCACCTGGGCGCCGCGGCCCGGCACTCCGGACTCGGCCCGCAGTTGCATTTCCAATATTCGACTGGGCGGGCTGGTCCCGGAGCAGGCCGTCGCGTGCATCGCCGATCTGGCTCGGGACATTTGGCGGACGCGAGTCAGCGGTATCGCGCTTGCTGCCGCCATTGGTCAGCGCCTTGAGTAGTGTTACCTATCCACAGATGAGGGCTGGTTGTCCCTGGCCGTCATCCTCGACCTGCTCAGCCGCAAGGCGGTCGGCTGGGACAACGCGTCCCGGGAGAGCGGGTTCGGAACGGCCAAGTCCGAGCTTGCCCACCGGCAGCGCTACCCAACACGCGAGGCCGCCAAACGGGACCTGTTCGCCGGCTCGGAAGGCTACGACAATCGCCAGCCGCACAGAGCGGTCGCTCTTCTCTCGGTCGTCAGGCTCCTCCCAAGGGCTGAAACAGCAGTTCGATGTCCTCCGCGGTGAGTATTGCGCCCGCATCGGCCTCGGGATCGAACAAACCGTCGGCCAGGGCCTGCTTGCGTGCCTGCAGCGTCAGGATCGCCTCCTCCACCGTGCCGGCGGCCATCAGCTTGTAGACGAACACCGTCTTGTCCTGGCCGATGCGATGCGCCCGATCCATCGCTTGGCGCTCCACCGCCGGGTTCCACCAGGGATCGTACAGGATCACCGTGTCGGCGGCGGTCAGGTTCAACCCGGTGCCTCCCGCCTTCAGGCTGATCAGGAACACCTGGACCTCCCCGGCCTGGAAGCGGTTCACCGGTGTCTCGCGGTCGCGCGTCTGCCCCGTCAGCTTGACGTAGGCGATCCCCCGCCGGAGCATCTCATCCTCGATCAGGCCGAGCATGCTGGTGAACTGCGAGAACAGCAGCACCCGCCGGCCTTCGGCGACCAGCTCGGGCAGCATGTCCATCAGCCGCTCGAGCTTGGCCGAGCCTTTGACCTTGGCCGCGCCCTCCACCTTGAGCAGGCGTGGATCACAGCAGGCTTGGCGTAGCTTGAGCAGCGCGTCCAGGATCATGATGTGGCTGCGCGCCAGCCCCTTGGCCATGATCGCGGCCCGCACCTTGGCATCCATCGCCACCCGGATGCTCTCGTAGAGATCGCGCTGTGCTCCGTCCAGCTCGATCGTCTCGACGATCTCCGTCTTTTCCGGCAGCTCGGCCGCCACCTCCGCCTTGGTCCGGCGCAGCAAGAACGGGCGGACCCGCCGGGCCAGCAACCGGCGTCTCTCCTCGTCCCCCTGCTTCTCGATGGGCGTGCGGAACACCCGCTTGAACCGGCGGTGATCCCCGAGCAGCCCGGGGCTCAGGAAGTGGAACAGCGACCACAGCTCCTCCAGATTGTTCTCCATCGGTGTGCCGGTCAGGCACACCCGGTGCCGCGCCCGCAGTTGCAACGCCGCCAGTGTCGCTTGCGCCTTGGGGTTCTTGATCGCCTGCGCCTCGTCGAGCAGCACGACGTGCCAGTCCTGGGCGAGCAGCGCCTCCTTGTCGCGGGCCAGCAGCGGATAGGTGGTCAGCACCAGGTCGTGCTCGGCCGCCCGGCCGAACTCGGCCTTGCGACCGCTGCCATGCAGCGTCAGCACCGACAGGTCAGGCGCAAAGCGCGCCGCCTCGCGCCGCCAGTTGGCCATCAGGCTGGTCGGCGCCACCACCAGGCAGGGCCGGTCCAGACGCCCCGCCCCCTTTTCGGTGAGCACGTGCGCCAGAGCCTGCACGGTCTTGCCCAGCCCCATGTCGTCGGCCAGAATGCCGCCGAGATCGATGGCGCGCAGGAACTGCAGCCAGTTCAGGCCGTGTTGCTGATAGGGCCGCAGATCGGCGCGCAGCCCACCCGGCGGCGGCACCGGGGGGATGCCGTCGGCCTCACGCAAGCGTCGCCCGACCTCCAGCAGACGGGAAGCGCCCAGCCAGCGCAAGCCGGTGGCGGCTGCCGCGGCCTCCAGTTCGGCCAGTTCGGCCAAGCGGGCTTTGGAGAGGCGAATGGTCCCATCCTCGTCGATGCCACCGACGCGGTAGAGATCGTACAGCGCGGCCAGCAACGGCCGGACCCGGTCAACCGGCAGCGGCAGCACACGGCCATCCTCCAGCGGCGTGAACAGCACCGACCCGGCCTCCTCCAGCTCGTCCAGCACGCTGAGATCACCGTTCTCGGGCAGGGCACGCAACAGGGGCAGAAGCGCCGGCGCCAGGTCGACCCGCTCGCCTTCGACCGTGACGCCCAAGGACAACCCGAACCAGTCGATGCCCGAACCGCCCTCCGCGACCTCGGCGATCCAATCGTCCTCCGGTTCGGCCAGGCGCAGCGGAAAGGCATCGTCGAGGTCGATGCGCCAGCCCTCGGCCCGCAGCCCCGGGGCGTCACAGTGCAGGAAATTCAGAATCGGCCCCAGTGGCCCGGCCAGCCAGTGGACGTCCTCGTCATCCGGCAGCAGCACCAGATCGCCCGGCTCCCCGACCGGCACGCCGTCCATGGTGACGTGATCCACCGGGCGGAAGCCCAACGCAGCCAGACGCCGCACCGCCGCGGCTTCGTCGTCCCTCTGGCGGGGAACAACCACCAGCTTCCCCTCCTCCACCATCGTCAGTTCCTCGCTGGGATCTCCGGCCACCACAAGAGCCCCGTCATAGTCGAAGGTTAACCGCGCCACCGGCACCCCCGTCGACAACGCCTCGTCATCGTCGTCCTCGAACAAGCCGTCGTCCTCATCGTAGAAGGACGAAGCAAACAGCATGTTTTCGTCCAATTGACCGAAAGAAATGCACAGGCATGGTCCGGGAGCGACGTCCTTGACCACAGTCTCGCCAAAGCCCGCCGGCTGCAGCGCCGGCCGGTCAGGCAGGCGGCGGCCGAGCTCGCGGCGCAGCCAGTCGGCCTGGTCCGGCGGCACCGGCGGTGCATTGGTCAGAACCGCCGCGAGTTGCGGAGGAAGGTCGGTGGCGATCGGCCCGCACGCACCGGACCGGCTGTCCAGATACCAGGGCGGCGTCAGTGGCAGCGTAACGTCGGCAGGCTCATCCACTGCGAAAACCAAGCGCTGGGTTCCGTCGCTTTCGGCGAGCCAGGTCGGCTGCCCGGACCGCGGCGTTCCCAGTGTGAGGGCCGGGCCGTTGATTTTCTGCCAGCGGGCCCGGCCCGTGTTCAGAATGCGCTCGAACAGGGCAAGGCCCGTGTCGCCGACGAGCGGGTAAACGGTGTGCGGAAAATAGGGACCATGCAGGGCCCACAAGGAGCGCAGCACGAACAGGTCGCTTGGCCGCAGATACGCCGAGGGAATGCCGGCGTTCACCACGTTGCCGGCGCGCATGGGTGAGGCGGTGGCGCTCAGGCCACCGTTCTTGAGCAACTGGACGGACATGGCTTCAACGGTCAGGCTGCGGCCGTGCTTCTCCGCCGGCGCGACGTTCAGCACATACAACACCCGACGCCGAATGGTGTCCGGATACGCTTCCGGATCGGCCACTGCGGCCGCCTGGTCGAGCGTGGCAAGCCAAGCCGCCAGGGGCGGTTCGGAATGCGGCCGTTGTCCGCCCCTCACCGCCGGCACGGCCTTGGACCGCGCCAGGGCCTCGAGCAGCAATGCGACGACATGCTTGCAGTCGTATCCCACCGGGCAGGAGCAGGAGCCGACGAGCCGAGGCGCGGTTCCTCCCCAGGCGCGCCCTGACCCGGATGGAGGGGGGACGTGGACGGTAACGCTGTATGGCCGCCGGGCGGTGCCTTGCACCTGACCGCGGAGCAGTTGGCCGTCCGGGCTGACCTCGAGCGTGAGGACCCGGCCGTCGCGCTGATAAGCTTGGCCCTTGGTCATCTGCCCGGGGTTGAAGCTGCGCTGGAGATCGGCAATCGTGAAGAGAAGCATGGCGGCCGTGTGGAACGTGTCGGTGCGCGAAAGGCAGCCCTCTGGGACCGCCCCCTGGGACCGCCCTCTGGGACCGCCCTCCGGAACCGGTTGGGAGATCCGGGGTAGTCGTTCTGCCATGCCCCATACTGGAGGCGTGCCGGTGGGCACCGTCAATCGGAAAACCCCTCTCCAGCATCGGCGAGCGCTGTTGAGCGTCCCGGCGTCACTCGGCAGAGTGGGCTGCTTTCGTCGATGGGCGCCACCAAAACAGCGCAACTCTGAACAGGCCCGTTCTCCCCCCGTCATTCCGGCCGATCGCCGACCGATTTCACCATGTCTGAATGTATGACAGCGTCATGCTGGCACGAGCACCGGGCAATTCGTCACCCCGGTTGTGAGTGCCGCCTCTGTTGCCTGGCGTGATCCAGGGCCAATATGCTGAACCCACAAACATTGAGGGACCGCGATATGCGAACCGATCATGTGGCGGGGCATGTCTCGCCTGATCGACATTGCCTTGGCCTTGGAGATCGCGCCCCAGCTTGTGGGTAATTGGAAGGTTCCCTGATCGCTTACACCGGGCACGCCACCGGCGCCCACCGGCTGCTCCATATTCGAGAGGTCGATAAGCAGCCTACTCGGCAGCTGGGGCTGGCACGCTGCGCAACAGCACAATCATGACATGAATTTAATGATTCGCATTGACTGGTTTAATGTTGTCGTGGCATTGCAACCTGACGGCACGTTTATGGACCGGGTTGCCGCATCCATAACGAGCTGCGCCGTCGATGCATACTACCGTATTCGTCAACTCCAGAAATGGTGCCCTCTTTGGTTGCTCTTGAGTGCCAGATCGAGGACGTCGCGCCAACGCCCGGTCCATCCTCACCGTCCCTTTCCGGGGAGCAGGCTCTATCGGCTTTCTTGCGCCTGATCGGGCGTCCCGTTGACGCCGGCCAGATCGCGGCGGCGATGGCAGGAATGCCCCTGCCGCTCGATGGCAAAGCACTGGTGACCGTGGCGCATCGGCTGGGCGCTTCGGTCCGGCGTCATCGGCTTGGACGGCGGAAGCTGGCGGGAACGCGGCTGCCCGCCCTGGCGGAAATGACCGGCGGCGCCATCGTTCTGGTCGCCCGCGCCGATGCCGAGCGCGTTCTGCTCCTCGACACCACGGCCAACCGACCGGCTGAGCAGACGCGGGAGGAATTCGACGCCGCTTGGACCGGTTACATGATCACCCAAGCACCCGTCGGTGCGGCCCGGCCGTTCGGGCTGACGTGGTTCCTTCCGGCACTGCGCCAGCACGCCGGGGTGCTGAGCCAGGTCACGCTGGCCTCGCTGTGCATCCAGCTCTTCGGGCTGGCAATACCGCTGTTCAGCATGGTCGTCATCGACAAGGTGCTGTCGTCCGGCACCCTCAGTACGTTGGACGTGCTGGCCATCGGCATGGCGGCGGTCGCGGTCTTCGACTTTCTGATGAGTGCACTGCGCGCGGCGCTGCTGTCCCACACGACCAGCAAAATGGACGTGCAGTTGGGAAGCCGCCTGTTCGAGCATCTGTTGGCCCTGCCGCTGGCCTTCTTCGAGAGCCGCCCCGTCGGCGCGCTTGCCGCGCGGGTGAAGGAGCTGGACAGCGTGCGCGCCCTGCTCACCGGGCCGGGGCTGACGGTGCTGATGGACGTGCTGTTCACCCTGGTCTTCATCGTGGTGATGTGGTTCTTGAGTCCGCACCTGACGGGCATCGTGCTGCTGACGCTGCTGGGCTTCGCGCTCGTCCATGGGGTGCTGGCGCCGCTGCTGAAGGCGCGACAGAGCGACCGCTTCGCCAAGGGAGCCGAGGCCCAGGCCTTCCTGGTCGAGGCGGTGCATGGGGTGGAGACGCTGAAGGCCGCGGCGGCGGAGCCGCGCATGCTGCACCGCTGGCAGGACTTGCTGGTCGCCAACACGCGGGCCTCCTTCCGCTCCGCCGTGCTGTCGGAGACGGTCAACCAAGCGGTCGCCTTCCTGACCAAGATCATGAGCGTTGCCATCCTGTGGTACGGCGCGCGGCTGGTGATGGATGGGTCGCTGACCGCCGGCACGCTGATCGCCTTCAACATGATGGGCTGGCGGATCAGCGCCCCGGTGCTGCGGCTGGCGCAGATGTGGCAGCAGGTCCAGCAGGGGCGCGTGGCCCTGGCCAAGCTCGGCGACGTGATGAACGCGCAGCGTGAGCCCGGCGCCGTGCCCGGCCGCACGCCGCTGGGCCGGATCGAGGGGCGGGTGATGCTGCGCGGCGTCACCTTCCGCTACGGGCCGCGTGGGCCGGCGGTGCTGGAGGGGCTGAGCTTCGCCGTGCCGGCGGGACAGGTGGTCGGGGTGGTCGGGTTGTCCGGCTCCGGCAAGTCCACTCTGGTCCGGCTGCTGCAGCGGCTGCATGTGCCGGAGCGCGGGGCGGTGACCGTGGACGGCATCGACCTCGCCGGGGTCGATCCGGCGTGGCTGCGCCGGCAGCTCGGCGTGGTGCCGCAGGACGTGACGCTGTTCAACCGGTCGGTGCGCGACAACATCGCGCTGGCCGACCCGTCCTTGGACATGGAGCGGATCGAAGCGGCGGCACGGCTGGCCGGGGCGCACGAGTTCATCGCCGCGCTGCCGGAGGGCTACGACACGGTGGTGGGCGAGCGCGGCACGCGGCTGTCCGGCGGGCAGCGGCAGCGGCTGGCCCTGGCCCGCGCGCTGGCCGTCGACCCGCGCATCCTGATCCTGGACGAGGCGACGAGCGCGCTCGACTACGAGTCGGAGATGCTGATCCACCGCAACATGCGGCGCATCTGCGCGGGACGGACGGTGTTCATCGTGGCCCACCGGCTGGCCGCGTTGCGCCACGCCGACCGCATCCTGGTGCTCGAACACGGGCGGGTGGTGGAGGACGGGCCGCACGCCAAGCTGGTCGCCGCCGGCGGGCGCTACGCCCGCCTGCACGCCATCCAGGCCGGTCTGGCGACACCGCATCAGCCTCAGCCGCCTCAGCCTCGATCAGCGGTGGGAGATCCAGCATGACCGCGGTATCAAATCATGATCTGCACGACCTACTGCCGCCGCCGATTGTGGAAGTAACGGAAGAGCCGCCCCCTTGGCTGCTGTGGCTTCTGCCCTGGCTGCTGATAACGGTGACCGCCGCTGGTCTGGTTTGGGGCGTGTTGGGGGAACTGGATATCGTGGTGCCGGCCCAGGGCACGCTGGTTCCATCGGGGCGGGTCAAGGTCATCCAACCGCCGGAGCAGCGGGTTGTCCGGCGCATCCTGGTGAGCGAAGGACAGCGGGTTGCGGCGGGCGACATCCTGCTGGAATTCGACACCACCGACGCCCTGGCCGACCGCGACCGGATGGCCAAGGAACTGGTGGCTGCCCAGTTGCGGGCGGCGCGGCTCCGTGCGGCGCTCGCCGGGACGGAGAGCTTCACGGTGCCGGAGGGCGCCGACCCGGCCAGGGTTGCTGACGAGCGCCGGCTGTTCGAAGCGGAGCTGGCACGGTTGAATGGTGAAGCGTCGGCCCTGCGCCAGGAGCGCGACCGTTCACTGGCGACTCGCGAGGCGACGGCGGCGACCATTGCCAAGCTGGAGGCGGTGCTGCCACTGATCCGCACGCGGGAAGAGGCCAAGCGGGCCCTGGTGGAGCGTCAGCACGCCACGACCTCCGATTACCTGACGCTTCGCCAGGAATTGGTGACCGCCGAAGCCGATCTGCGCATCCAGCGTGCGACCCTGCGCGAGGCGGATCTGGCTGCAGCAGCGGCGACGGAACGAATCGATCAGGCGCGCCGCTCGGCCGCACGCGACCAAGCGGCGGAACTGGTGGAAGCGGAAACCCGCGCCGCGAGCTTGGCAGAAGAATTGGCAAAGACGGAACAGCGTCTGGCGGCGCTGACTCTGCGGGCACCGGAGGATGGGACGGTGCATGAGTTGGCGCTGCATACGGTGGGCGGGGTGGCGCAATCCGCTCAACCGCTCATGAAGCTGGTGCCGTTGGACGCGGTTCTGGAAATCGAAGCTAAGGTGCTGAACCGCGATGTCGGCTTCGTGGAGCCCGGCCAGCAGGTGCAGGTGAAGCTGGACGCTTTCGCCTTCACAAAATACGGGGCGGTACCGGGCCGGGTGCAGGCGGTGTCGTCGGACGCGGTGGCAGACGAACGGCTGGGGCCCGTCTACAAACTTCGGGTGGCGCTGGACCGGCAGAACATCATGGTCAATGGGCGCGCCGTGCCGCTCGGACCGGGTCTGTCGGCCACTGTGGACGTCCGCACCGGCAGCCGCCGGGTCATCGATTATCTGCTGATGCCGGTGTTCAAGGCGACGCAGGAAGCCATGAGGGAACGGTGACTTGACTGCGTAAAGGGCAAGCAACTTAGAAAAGTCATTTCAAAGGTTCGCGGCGACAATTGCCGCCGCATAGGCGTATATTCAAAAAGTCTCGACCTCACGAGAGAAAACATGGCCGACCAAGAACAATTCAGTTGTCAATTGTTGCGCTCCTCATTACTACGAATGTGGAAATCGCTTTGTGTTTATCAATAAGACGCATACGGCGGATCTGAAGCGCGAGCAGACGGAGATAGTATGGTAAACAAACACACGGAAGCGACGGTGACTTCGGAAGCCGGTGAAACTGCGATGACAAACGGAACGGCGGTCCATGAAACGCCGTCGCCGGAACGGACACCGGAGAACGCGGCGTCACCGACTATGGCGACCTTGCTCGGGGAGATCGTCTGGCTGCTGACCCAGTCGCCAGCTCACCGTCACCTGTTCCTTGCCGATCTCGAATGGGCGGTGATGCCGGCGCTGATGCTTCGGCAAATCCACCTGTTCCGCTCCAAAGGTCGAGTGGCTGGCGTAGCGCTGTGGGCAAGTGTTTCCGACGAGGTTGATGCCCGCCTTATGTCCAGCGTAAACCGGCTGGCTCCGCTCGACTGGAAAAGCGGCCAGACATTGTGGTTAGTGGATATCATTGCGCCATTTGGGGGCGTGGATCGCATACTGGAAGAGTTGGCAAAGTCTGTACTTGATGGGAAAAAAGTCAAATATTGGGGAATCGATGAACAAGGAAAACGCGTAATAAAATTCTTGTAATGCTCATAAACGCATTGTGAAAGATAGATTCGCAGTACGTTATAATATCACCAACTTCAATTTTTCTCGTTTCTGAGTTGTTACGGCAATATCCGGCGGCTATCAAAATGATCTGGAAATCGATGAGAGCATTTGCGCTTCTAGTGGTGCTTTTGTTGTTGCCTTTTATGGCAATGGCAGAAGAGAAAGCTCCAATGTTCGATCCAGACTCGCCGCTGGCCGGAGCACCGGAAATTCTAATCAGCGAGGGAAAGAAGTTTCGTGTACCAAGTGGTTACATTCATCAACGGACACGGAATTACGGTACAAAGCATGGAATTGATCTATGGATGCTGTGGCCTGGCTTAGTGCCGCAGCATGACGGTAACACCATTGCGTTTCATACGCCTGGAGGGGGAGCCAAGCTAGATACGCGCGTGAAATTTTACTCATCTCAAGAGGCTTCGGTGAGTTTCCTGTGGAAAATGGCTCATCCTGAATATTTTAGAGAATCGCCGGATAAATGGCTTCCCCAGGATTTTAGTCAACGACAATGGGGAGAATCTATTTACGGCCTCGAAGCTGGATACATTGATATTAATAAAGTTATTCGTTGGCTGTCGTTGTCAAGGATGGAAAACATAGATGAACTTGATGAATTCGAAAAAGGGAGATGGGATGACTTGTTTTATCAGGAAGACAAAACAGGTCATATGAAAACAGTAATTCACTGCACAACTCGTGAATTAGGCGACCCTCCAGAAGAAATGATTGATGGGAAAAACATAGTACGCGTACCTTACTGCAATCACATTATGATAATACCAGAGTTAAGCGCCTACATAACTATCGATTACCGTCGCGTTTTCTTAAAGGATTGGAACGAAATAGAATATGGCGTAAGGCTTCTTTTGTTAAAATTCTCCAACGATGCCAAATAAAGAGGAATGAAATGACTGGACTTACACTCACTGACATCGAGATATTAACAAAGTACGCCAATGATGGAGCGCGGATAAACTATTTCAATTATTTAGCAACACGAGCCGGTAATGATGGATATGGGAAGCTGGCCCTAGGGGTTGTGCGTAACGATAACCAACCGGGAGCCGTAGCAAATCATTATATGAGGGATTACGCTGCCGATCATGGCGTTTCTCTTGACTCAAAAGCAATGGAGAACTTTGGAGTTGATTTAATTCGTAATGACTTAGCTATAAGAACACAGTACATGGCAAACAACAGGCCAGATCTTGCTTTAAATCTACCTATCTCTGATGTAGAATATGTGCATGACACTTCCCTTTCAAGAATTGGCCTCAGCGGTTATGCGTGGACCATAAAAACTCTGGTAGTAAAGGCTAGAGAAGTTGGCGGCGATACGCTAGCTGAACAAGTCTATCATAAAATGCTAGACGATAACAACATTGGAGCTGATCGTGTCGTAAACACTTTCGGCACCACAATAGATTTATATGGATTGAAGGTTCCCGCAAAATGGCTTGTAGATGTTGGCGTTTCATACTCTAAGTCAATGTTTGATATAGAGGACTATAGCAATCCTAATTTCGTGAACGGATACACTTATGATAATCAAGCCGGACAATGGTACCATGAAATTACTGAAGGAAGAATCTATCTTCACCCCAATTTTCCTTTAGTTAAAGATCTGAATTCAGAAAGACAAATACGCCTTGAACGTACCAGCCACCCTCGGCACGAGAACGATAACTCTCCAAATGTTTCGTCCGAATGGCTTGTGGGGGATTCTGGAGAATACAAGGGAATCCATGTCGCCAATCTTAATAATGATGTGATCAATGATGGCTTCGTTGTCGGTGGTGCGGCCGGAGACTTGATCATCTCGGCAGAGGGTAAGGCTGAAGCGCAGTATCGTCGAGAGATCGAAGAAGCGCTTCATAAGCCTTGGGAAGCATTTGGTTCATCTTTGGGAAGAGCTATCGGAACCATCATTGCTGACGGTGACGATGTAAAGGCACTCGCTCTCAGTTCAATAATTCAAACCTTCGGACAGGAGATTGGGTGGGCATTAAACAACACAAACTCTCAGAACAGCTTTGCGGAGATGGCCAACGAGGCATTTGGTGGGTTTTCCAACCACCTGGGGGCAAATCTCGCTGGCAATAGCTTGGCTGCTGTGGGATCTCTGATGGTCGGTCAACTCCTGGACGGTGTTGGGCTTGATGAATTTTCTGGAGGCATGATATCCACCACCCTTGATTATGCCTTTATTAGTCCATCAGTAAACGCTGCGTTAGTTAATCTTGAGATTATTGATGCAGGCGGAAAGATAACAGGAAATCCTATCGACAACATTGAGAATATGTTCACTGATGTTGATGGTAATTTTTCGTTCGACGGGCTGGCTGGTGCGCTAGGCAGTTTCGCCGGATCGTTCCTCGCCCGCTCTCTGGTGCAAGCGCAGACGGAAGGGGGCTCCATTGGAGGCACAATAGGTGGCATCATCGGTAGTTTTCTCCCGATCCCTATTCCAGGCGTTGGGACTTTCATCGGCACCGTCTTCGGCACCGCCATTGGCAACCTGATCGGCAACCCGTCCGTCGGGCCGAACGCCCAGGCATTTCTGGGCAACGACGCCTCCGGCCATTACATCGTCACCTCGGCAGCGGCCGACAACAACGGGGACGTCTCGATCGCCCGCGCCATCGGTGACACCGCGGCGGCTGTGCTCAATGACGTGCTGAGAGTCTCTGGTGGGCACGCTGGGGCTGGCGGCGCCTACGGTTACTTGAGGGGCTGGTACTACAATGACCGGGAAGGCGACTACCGCGGCTCGTCGTTCTTTGCCACCCCGGACGAGGCGATCACGGACGGCGTGCTGCGCTCTCTTCGCGAGGCCAACACTGCCGGGTTCGATCAAACCGTCCTGAAGATGATCAGCAACACCTCGGCGACCACCCTGGCGGAGTTGTACTCCGATCTTGCTGTCGCCGCCGATTACAAGCTTTATCTTAGCCACCAGAGCGAGATCGAAGCGGCGATTATGGCCGTCCCAGACAGCAGCTTCGCCATGGGCTGGGGTCTGACCCTTGCCCGCGCCGACCAGTTGCAGCTTGACGAGCCACTGGGTACTTGGCCGCCGCCGGCCCCCGTGCGGTTGGTGGGCGATATCGACGACAGCCTGCTGTATGGCGGCGGCGGCAATGACCGACTCGACGGCGCCGACGGCAATGACGACCTCGTTGCCGGCGCCGGTAACGACATCCTTATCGGGGGCAATGGCAATGACACGATGCACGGCGAGGCCGGCAACGACACACTGTCCGGCGGTGAAGGCGACGACTGGCTCTTTGGGGGAGCCGGTCAGGACGTGCTGAATGGTGGGACCGGTACCGATCAGGTGTCCTATGAAAGTGCGGGGTCCGGAGTCTCGGTCAACTTGCAAACCGGTTACGGCACAGCCGGCGACGCAAAGGGCGATCGTTACATCTCCATCGAAAATGTGGTTGGTTCCGCATACGGTGACTTCATCGTCGGTGACAATGGTACCAATGGGCTAGCGGGACAGGATGGCAACGATACGCTGTCCGGGCTGGGTGGAAATGACTACCTTCATGGCGGCAATGGCAACGATAGCCTGATTGGCGGTGCCGGAAGTGACCGGCTTGAAGGCGGCAATGGCAACGATGCGCTCATCGGCGATGACGGCAACGACACGATGATGGGTGGCAGTGACCAGGACTATCTGGCCGGTGGTGCCGACAATGACTCCCTTGTCGGCGACGACGGCTTCGACACACTGGTCGGCGGCACCGGCGACGACACTCTATTTGGCGGCGGCCACCACGACATTCTAAGCGGCGAGGACGGCAACGACACCCTGGTTGGCGGCTGGGGTGAGGACACCCTTTTCGGAGGCAATCACAACGACGTGCTGTACGGGGAGGATGGCTACGATCTTCTGGACGGCGGTGCGGGCGACGACAACCTGTTCGGCGGCAACCACAACGACACACTGTTCGGCAACGACGGCAATGACACGCTATCCGGTGAAGAGGGCGACGACCACCTGCATGGCCAGAATGGGAACGACACATTGTTCGGTAACAATGGTTCCGATTGGCTGACCGGCGGTGCGGGAGCCGACTGGCTGGACGGTGGAGCGGGCTGGGACAACGTCAATTACAACGGGTCCTGGGGAGCGGTCGGCGTCGACTTGGCCGATGGCGTGGCCTGGAGCGCCGAGGGCGAGGGCGACCGCCTGATCAACATCGAAGGCGTGCAGGGCTCGCAGCACAACGACGACCTGCGGGGCGACAACAACAACAACTGGCTGCACGGCCAGGGCGGCGACGACTGGCTGTTCGGCCGTGGCGGCGCGGATATCCTGGATGGTGGTGACGGCTTCGATGTCGCGAACTATGTCGACTCCTTGACCGGCATCACTGTGGATCTGCGGAACGGTGCGGCCAGCGGCGGCTCGGCCCAAGGCGACCAACTCCACAACATCGAGGGTGTGCACGGATCGACCTATGATGACCACCTGCACGGCAATGACGTCACCAACTGGCTGTATGGCTCCTGGGGCAACGACTGGCTGCACGGCTACGGCAGCGACGACAGCCTCTATGGCGACACCGGGAGCGACTCCCTGAACGGCGGCCTGGGCGCCGATCATTTGGAGGGCGGCGAGGGCAGTGATTGGGCGGCCTACATGTGGGCCACCACCGGCATCGCCATGACGCTGGAAGGCAACTACGGCTGGCTCGGTGAGGCCGTCGGTGACAAGTTCTATTCGATCGAAAATGTCCTTGGCTCAGAACACAACGATGAGATCCACGGCGACTGGCAGGGCAACTATCTGGTCGGATCCGGCGGCAACGACGCGCTGCTGGGCAAGGACGGCTCCGACACGTTGGTTGGTGGCTGGGGCAACGATTACATGGAAGGCGGTGGCCACAACGATACGCTGATCGGTGACGATGGTCATGATTACATGGTCGGCGGCTGGGGCGACGACTACCTGCACGGCGGCAACAATAACGACACGCTCATCGGCGATGATGGCCACGACTTGTTGGTTGGCGGGGCCAACGAAGACTATCTGGTCGGCGGCAACAACAACGACGTGCTGCACGGCGAAGACGGCTACGATACGCTGATCGGCGGCGCCAACGAGGACTACCTGCACGGCGGCGGCCACAACGACACCCTGGTCGGTGACGACGGATACGACACGCTGGTCGGCGGCTGGGGCGAGGACTATCTGCACGGCGGCGGCCACAACGACGTGCTGCATGGCGAGGACGGCCACGATTATATGGTTGGTGGCTGGGGTGAGGACGCCTTGTACGGCGGCAACCACAACGACACGCTCATCGGTGAAGACGGTCACGACACGTTGTACGGCGGCGCCAACGAGGACTATCTGGTCGGCGGAAACCATAACGATGTGCTCTATGGCGAAGATGGCTACGACACGCTGTTCGGCGGTGCCAACGAGGACTACCTGCACGGCGGCGGCCACAACGACATGCTGATCGGCGACGACGGGTACGACACGCTGGTTGGCGGCTGGGGCGACGACTGGATGAGCGGCGGCGGCCACAACGACGCCCTGTTCGGCGAGGACGGCAACGACGCCATCCACGGCGGTTGGGGCGACGACAACCTGCTGGGCGGCGAAGGCGGCGACTGGCTGGTCGGCGAGGAAGGCAACGACGGCATCAACGGCGGCGGCGGCTACGACACCGCTTACTTCGCCGGCAGCCGCAACAACCATTACATCCATTACGTCTCTTACGGCCATGGCGCGATCATCGACGCCACGGGCCGCAACGGCGGCGACTGGGTGTGGGAAACCGAGCGTCTGCAGTTCGATGACGCCGTGGCCTATTTCGATGGCTCGCAGGGCTGGCCACCGCTGGTCATCGACCTTGACGGCGACGGATTGGAACTGACCGACGTCTTCGAGAGCACGGTCCGTTTCGATATGTCCGGCGACGGGATCGCCGACCGCACCGGCTGGGCGGCCGCGGATGATGGTCTCATCGTGTACGATCTGGGCGGTGACCGTAAGATCACGGAGCAGGCCGAGGTGGTGCTGGCCACTCACGGCGAAGCCGGCATGACCGACCTTGAGGCGCTCGCCCACGCCTTCGACGGCAACAAGGACGGCTGGTTCGATGCCAACGATGCCCATTGGAAGGATTTCGGCGTCTGGCAGGACCGCAATCAGGACGGCGTAACCGACGATGGCGAGTTCCGCACCTTGGAAGAGGTCGGGATCGCACGCATCGGTTTGGCCGGCGAAGTGCGGGCGGAGGTTGTGGCGGGCAATGTCATCAATGCCGTTACCCGCTTCGAAACCGTGGACGGCCGCGAAGGGCTGATCGGCGATGTGACGCTCTACGCAAAGTCCGGTGCCGAGGAAGAGACCCCGGTCATTGCTGCGAACGACGATGTTCCGGAGTTGCCGAGCCTTGAAAATGCCTTGCACGGCCTCACCGCGGCAATGGCCATGTTTGATGCCCAAGGCGAGTCCAGGGTTGAAGAGACGGCGGTGATCACAGAGGACGCGGTCTACCTGATCGACGACAACACTCTGCCAAAGGCCGCTTAAGTCAACAACGGTTCAAGCGGGCTCCTTGACAGGGAGCCCGCTTATTACCGCCCGAAGCCAAAACCATCTGAAGTTCCTATTCAGGTACTCCCACAGAGTACCCAGCACCCCACCCGCTGCCGCGCCATGGCACTCAGCCGGCGCCGCTGGTCCACTCAAAACGAGGAACCGGCATGGAAACACCTCTACGTCACCCAGCAGCACGGCCCGGACGCCGACCCTGATGAGTGGGTGGTGGATTCCTCCGACGCCGTGAACCTGACGCTGAAGCGTGAACGGCTCCGTGCCACGGTCCAGACCATGCCGAGGGGTCATTGTTCGACATCAGAAGATTGCTTGTTGAACGGATACAGTTCGGCGATGCCTGGATCCGCCATTTAAAGCTGGCGAAAGGAACGACCTGAACAGCCTTACACTATTACATTCCTCCGCGTTGTCAACGGGATGAAAGCGCTATACGGTCCAAATATATTGCGGAACTGCTAAGAATATGTGATTGAAATAGTCCAGCTATGTTTGGTCCGCCTTCAGCCCAAAATTGTCATTCTGCGACACGCAATCTTTTGATCAATGCTTCATCCGATTGGAGGGGGCATGTCACTTACGAAGATCGCTGTTTTCACAGCCACAATGCAAAACACGGGTGCTGAACTCTGGGTCACCGACGGCACGCCGTCGGGAACGCGCCTTGTTGCCGACATCAGACCTGGCGAGGAGGGAAGCGCCCCCCAGGATGCTGTCGTCGCCGGCGGTAAGATATTCTTCACCGCCGACGACGGCCTGCACGGACGCGAACTCTGGGTCACGGATGGCACCAGCAACGGGACCCGGATGTTCGATGCTGCGGCCGGCGCCGCATCCGGCGCCCCGGACGACCTGACAGTGGTCGGCGACCGGCTGTTCTTCACTGCGGACGATGGGATTCACGGCCGTGAGCTGTGGGTGAGCGACGGAACCGCGGCGGGAACGCGGATGGCCGCCGACCTCATGCCGGGAACACAAGGGTCCTCCCCATCGGCGTTGACGGCTGCACACGGCCGGATCTACCTGCACGCAGACGGTGACACTCAGGATGGGATCTGGAGTTCCGACGGGACCGCCGCCGGAACTCTCCTCTTCCATGAGATGGAGCCGCTGCCCTCCTGGTCCTATGGCATCACGCTGGTCAGCATGAATGACGCAGGGGTGGCCTTTCACGAGGGGGCGGCGTCCTGGCCTTCCAAGCTCACCTTCGTCAATGCCAACGGCACCGCGACGGCCTTTGCGAACCTCATCCCCGACAGCGGGGCCGTCCGCTATTCCCCCTCGCCTGATGGGCTTGTGGTGTCAGTCACGAATGTGATCGACTGGACCGGGAGCATGGAGTGGCCTACCGCCGTCCGTCATTCAACCTTCTGGGTCACTGATGGTACGTCCGAGGGCACGCGCTACCTTGGCGACCTGACCATGCAGGGTTGGGACCTTGAGCGGATCGCCGGCGTGCGCAACGGCCATGTGGTGTTCACAACCGACATGGATACCTACCGGGTGGAACAAGGTTCTGCCTCCCTGATTGGCATTTTGGAGGAGGCCACTGGCAAGGTGAGCTTCCTGCCGAGCCAGGAACTCGCCAACCCGCTCGGATGGCTCGATACGGGACTGCCCGGCGATGTTGGAGATCGCCTTCTCTTCTTGGACGAAAGCTATTGGTCGGGCTCGCAACGCCTTCTGGCGAGCGATGGCACAGCTGGGGGGACCGCCGAGCTTCATCAGAATGATTGGATGTACCAGGACATTGAGATTGCCGGTGACCGCGCCTTCTTTTTGACGGACCAGAGCGGAGCCGATCCCGCTGCTCTGTGGGTGACCGATGGCACGCCCGAAGGCACACGCAAGGTGCAGGACACATCGGGGGGAGCCTTCGGCGACAAGCTCCTCGGAGATCTTGATGGCCACATGCTGGGGTTCGATCGTGATTACGCCGCCAAGACCGATCGGTTCTTCCTGTCCGACGGCACGACGGACGGCACCATCGTGCTCGCGGAGCTTCCCCCTGGAATAGGAAACGACTATTGGGACCACACGGCCAAGCTGCTCGGTGTCATCGCAGCACCGGACGGTATCCACCGAGGATCTGAAGGCAACGACACGTTGCTGGGCGGAGATGGTGCGGACCGGATTCATGGATTGGGTGGTGACGACCACATCTTGGCCGGTGCCGGGGACGATCGGTTGAACGGCGGCGCCGGCGCAGACTTCATCGACGGGGCGGAAGGCGCCGATCGCCTTTATGGCATGTCCGGGCGGGATGTCCTCGTTCCGGGGGCTGGGCGCGACATCGTGGATGGCGGCATCGGCGATGATGTGTTGCTTGCCGAGCGGGACGGCGAGAGCGACCAGTTCTTCTTCGCCCCAGGCAGCGGCGCTGATGTGCTGACCGCCTTCGACCCGCTGCTGGACGTCATCATTCTGAAGGGATTCGAGCGGAACATCGGTACGGCGGCTTGGCGGGCGGAGCACGTCATCGAGTTGGGGGGAAGCGTGCATGTCGATCTCGGAGGCGGAGACAGCATCCTCGTCCTGGACGCTATGGCACCGGACCTCCGCTTTGCGGTCATCGACCCAAGCCTCTGACGCACACCATACAAGGCAGCGTGAAGCAGTTTGCGCAGATGAAGGCGCAATGGAGCGGCCTGGGGAATCGAACCCATCTTAGGGTCTGCTCGCGCTTGATGTCTTTACCTATCTGTTCGGGATGGCCGTTGAGTGCGGAAACGAGGTTCTGACGGACGCGGAATGGGCGATTCTGCATCCGCTGATCGAAGCCGGCCGCCCGCGCGGCAAGACACCACCCCAGCATCTGCGCCGCACCGTTACGGCAATCCTCTGGCGGCATACGAACGGAGCCAAGTGGGGCTCCATCCCGTCGGAGTTGGGGCCGTGGTGGATGGCGGCGCAGACCTTCATCCGCTGGGCTCGGCTGGGCGTGTGGGAGCGCGTGCTCGATCTGGCCCAGCGGCGCGGCGTCGCGCTCGGCATGACCTTCCCGGACGGCACGAGTATCCGAGCGCACGCGAAGGCGGCGGGCGCGTCGAAAAAAAGGGGATCTGGAGCACAGCGGGACGTGCGTGAAGCGCTTGAGAGTTTTTTTATCGACGTCCGATCTCGCGGCGTTGCGAAGGAAACGTTCGGGCTTCGCCACGCCCTTCGCTGGCTTTCACCTCCGGTCGTGTGTATCAACCGACGTACTTGAATTCCGGCAGCTTCTTGAGTTCATCCTTCGACGCTCCCGGCAGTGTGATCTTCTTACCGGTTTCGTCCAACTGCAGGTCGTTGAACGGGACGGCCACCATGTGGGCGCCGATGCCGAGGAAGCCGCCGACCTCGAGCACCGCGAAGAGCACCTTGTCCCGTCCGATGATGATGTCGTCGAGTGAGCCGATCTTCTCGTTCTTGTCGTTCACGACGGACGTGCCCGTCAGCTTGCTCGCGCGGTAGCCCGCCGCCGCGGCCTTCACATCGACGACGACCAACGTGACGGCCTGCGACAGCGCCGGCCAGGGGGGTTGGACGGCCAGAACTGCAGCGCCGAGCCCCGCTGCCACCAGAATGCTCCGGAACGATTTCATTGTTGCTCTCCCGAGTTTGTGTGGACATTGGGCAATACGGCCGGCGGCCTTCAGGCGGCTTGCCGCGTGGCTTGGTTCCGCGCCTCGCCCATGAGCGCGGCCTGGATCTTCACTTCCTGCTCCTTGGGCAGGGAGGTGCGCAGAACCTTGCCGCCGTAGCGGCTGATCTCGGGCAGGACCTTGCCCAGCCTCGCCTCGCGGACGAGGATGAACAGCGCCGAGGTGCCGGGTTCGAAGGCTTCGCCGAGTTCGCGCATGAAGCCATCATCGATACCGATGTCGGTGAGCGCGCCCGCCAACGCGCCGCTGGCCGCGCCGGCGGCAACCCCGAGCAGCGGGTTCAGGAACAGCATGCCGACCAGCAGGCCCCACAGGCTTCCGGAGGCGATGGATGCCGGCACGATGTTGTAGGGCTGGTTCAGCCGGACCTTGCCGTCCTCGGTCTTCGTCACGACAACCGCGTCTTCCAGATCGACCAGGTACTCCTTCTGCAAGCGCAGAAGCGTCGAACGGACATCCTCCGCCTTGGACTCCTCGTCGTACGCGATGACGATCAGGTCGCTCATGAGGTGCGCGATCCGTTGCCAAAGCTTCAGGGCATCGGGCATGGCCGCCTCGGCGCTCCACCCCGGGTCATGGATGGCGACGACCACGACCTCGTCGTCGTCCCCCTGAAGGGCGAACCAGTGCTTCAGACCCTTCAGGCCATGAATATCGGCCTCCATCCCGTCCCGCAGCCGGAACCATTCGTCCCTGGTTCCCAGCTTCAAACGGAACCGCGTCATCCGGGCGTACATCCTGTCACTCCGCAGCGTTTCGAGACGGCTGTTCGGTCGCCCCATCGCCATGCTGCGGCGGCTCGATGAACAGCCCCAGTTCCGTGGCGGTGACCCGGACCGTATCGCCGTCGCGGACTTTGCCGCGCAGGATCATCTCCGCGAACGGGTTCTGCAGCTCGCGCTGAATCACCCGCTTCAGGGGCCGGGCACCGTACACCGGGTCGTAGCCGGCGTCGGCCAGCCAGCGTTTCGCCGCGTCGTCCACCTCCAGCACGAGCTTGCGGTCGTCGAGCAGGTGTTGCAGCCGCCGGAGCTGGATGTCGACGATGCCGCCCATATCCTCGCGCGAGAGGCGGCGGAGGATCAGGATCTCGTCGAGCCGGTTCAGGAACTCGGGCCGGAACGCCGCCCGCACCGCCTCCATCACCTCGGCGCGCACCGTGTCGACGTCCTGGTCCTCCCCCAAGGTCGCCAGATACTCGCTGCCGAGGTTGGAGGTCATCACGATCAGCGTGTTGCGGAAGTCGACCGTGCGGCCCTGCCCATCGGTCAGGCGCCCGTCGTCGAGCACCTGGAGCAGCACGTTGAAGACATCCGGGTGCGCCTTCTCCACCTCGTCGAACAGGATCACCTGATAGGGCCGGCGCCGCACCGCCTCGGTCAGGCTGCCGCCCTCCTCATAGCCGACGTAGCCCGGAGGTGCGCCGATCAGGCGGGCCACGGAGTGCTTCTCCATGAACTCCGACATGTCGATGCGCACCATCGCGTGCTCGTCGTCGAACAGGAATTCGGCCAGTGCCTTGGTCAGTTCGGTCTTGCCAACGCCGGTGGGCCCGAGGAACAGGAAGGACCCCATCGGCCGGTTCGGATCCTGAAGGCCGGCGCGGGCGCGGCGCACCGCGTTCGAGACCGCGACGATGGCTTCGTCCTGGCCTATGACACGCTGCCTCAGCGCGTCCTCCATGTGCAGCAGCTTCTCGCGCTCGCCCTCCAGCATCTTGTCGACCGGGATCCCGGTCCAGCGGGACACGACGGCGGCGATGTGCTCGGCGGTGACCGCCTCCTCGAGCATCCGCTGGTCGCCTTGAGCCTCGGCTTCCTTCAGCTGCCTTTCGAGATCGGGGACGATGCCGTAGGCGAGTTCGCCCGCGCGGGTCCAGTCGCCGCGCCGTTGCGCCTGCTCCAGTTCGATGCGGGCTTGGTCGAGCCGCTCCTTCAGCGTCCGCGCGCCGGCGAGCTTCTCCTTCTCGGCCCGCCACGTCGCCGTGAGTTCGGCGGATTTCTGCTCGAGTTCGCTGAGCTCCTTCTCCAGCCTCTGCAGGCGCTCCCGCGAGGCCGGATCGCTCTCCTTCTTGAGCGCTTCGCGCTCGATCTTCATCTGCACGATGCGGCGATCGAGCTCGTCGATCTCCTCGGGCTTGGAATCGACCGCCATGCGAAGCCGCGAGGCCGCTTCGTCCATCAGGTCGATGGCCTTGTCGGGGAGGAAGCGGTCGGTGATGTAGCGATGCGACAGCGTCGCCGCGGCGACGATGGCGCTGTCCGTGATGCGCACGCCGTGGTGAACCTCGTATTTCTCCTTGATGCCGCGCAGGATGGAGATGGTGTCCTCCACCGAGGGTTCCCCGACGAAGACGGGCTGGAAGCGCCGTGCCAGGGCGGCGTCCTTCTCGATGTGCTTGCGGTACTCCTCCAGCGTGGTGGCGCCGACGCAGTGCAGTTCGCCGCGGGCAAGCGCCGGCTTCAGCATGTTGGAGGCGTCCATCGCCCCCTCCGTCTTTCCGGCACCGACCAGCGTGTGCAGTTCGTCGATGAAGAGGATGGCCCCTTCCCGGCCCGATGTGACTTCCGACAGGACCGCCTTCAGCCGCTCCTCGAATTCGCCGCGGTACTTTGCCCCGGCCAGCAGCGAACCGAGGTCGAGCGACAGCAGCTTCTTGTCCTTCAGGCTTTCAGGCACATCGCCCTTGACGATGCGCTGCGCCAGGCCTTCGACGATGGCGGTCTTGCCGACGCCGGGCTCGCCGATCAGCACGGGGTTGTTCTTGGTGCGGCGCGCGAGAACCTGGATCGTGCGGCGGATCTCCTCGTCGCGGCCGATGACGGGGTCAAGCTTGCCGTCGCGCGCCACGGCCGTGAGGTCGCGCGTGTACTTCTTCAGCGCGTCGTACCCGTCCTCGGCCGACGCCGTATCGGCGGTGCGGCCCTTGCGGATGTCCTCGATGGCCTTGTTGAGGCCCTGGGCGTTGACCCCCGCCGAGGCCAGCGCCTTCGCGGCCGGCGTGCCCGCCGCGGCGGCCAGCGCCAGCAGCAGCCGCTCCACGGTGACGAAGCTGTCGCCCGCCTTCTGCGCCAGCTGCTCGGCGGCCTCGAAGACGCGCGCCAGCTCCGGCGCCATGTAGACCTGCCCGGCGCCGGACCCTTCGACGCGTGGCAGCTTGTCGAGCGCGGCGTCGACGGCTGAAAGCGCTGCCGTCGGGTCGCCTCCGGCCGCGCGGATGAGGTTCGCGCAAAGCCCTTCCGAATCCTCCAGCAACACCTTGAGCAGGTGCTCCGGCGTCAGGCGCTGATGGCCGCGGCTCACCGCCAGCGTCTGTGCCGACTGGAGGAAACCCTTCGCCCGATCCGTGTATTTTTCGGGGTCCATGGCTGCGGTGCTCCTTTCCCGTGGCACTCAGCCGCGCTGCCGATTCTGGTCGTCCACTTCCTCGAACTCGGCATCGACGACGCCTTCACTCCCGCCACCGGACGGGCCGGCATTGGCGGCGGCGGCCTGCTCCGCTGCGCTGCGCGTGCCGGTGTCGGCGGCCCGGTGGATCGTCTCGCCGAAGCGCGTGAGCGCCTGCGAGAGCGTATCGATCCGCTGCCGGATGCGGTCGATGTCGTCGCCACCGACCGCCTCGCGCAGGGCGTTCAGGGCGTCTTCCACGGGCTTGCGCTCCGTCTCGCCCACCCGGCTGCCGTGCTCCTGCAACTGCTTCTCGGCCGTGTAGATCGCAGCGTCCGCCTGGTTGCGGGCATCGACCAACTCCCGCCGCCTCTTGTCCTCCTCGGCGTGCGCCTCGGCATCCTTGACCATCCGCTGGATGTCGGCGTCCGACAGACCGCCCGAGGCCTGGATGCGGATCTGCTGCTCCTTGCCGGTGGCCTTGTCCTTGGCGGTCACCGAGACGATTCCGTTGGCGTCGATGTCGAAGGTCACCTCGATCTGCGGCACGCCGCGCGGGGCCGGCGGTATGCCGACCAGGTCGAACTGGCCGAGCAGCTTGTTGTCCGCCGCCATCTCGCGCTCGCCCTGGAAGACGCGGATGGTCACCGCGGTCTGGTTGTCCTCGGCGGTCGAAAAGACCTGGCTCTTCTTCGTCGGGATGGTCGTGTTGCGGTCGATGAGCTTCGTCATCACGCCGCCCAGCGTTTCCAGGCCGAGCGACAGCGGCGTCACGTCGAGCAGCAGGACGTCCTTCACCTCGCCCTGGAGCACGCCCGCCTGGATGGCGGCGCCGATGGCGACGACTTCGTCCGGGTTGACGCCCTTGTGCGGTTCCTTGCCGAAGAAGTCCTTGACGACCTCCTGCACCTTCGGCATGCGGGTCATGCCGCCGACCAGGATCACCTCGGCGATGTCCGCGGCCTTGAGGCCGGCGTCCTTGAGCGCCGCCCGGCAAGGCTCGATGGTGCGCTGCACGAGATCGTCGACCAGGGCTTCCAGCTTGGCCCGGGTGAGCTTGACGTTGAGGTGCTTGGGCCCATGCTGATCGGCGGTGATGAAGGGCAGGTTGACGTCGGTCTGCACCGTCGAACTGAGCTCGATCTTCGCCTTCTCCGCGGCTTCCTTGAGGCGCTGGAGCGCCAACCGATCGCTGCGCAGGTCGATGCCCTGCTCCTTTTTGAACTCGTCGGCCAGATAGTCGATGATGCGTTTGTCGAAATCCTCGCCGCCGAGGAACGTATCGCCGTTGGTGGCCCTGACCTCGAAAACGCCCTCGCCGATGTCGAGAATGGAAATGTCGAAGGTACCGCCGCCCAGGTCGTACACCGCCACCTTGCCCTGGCCCTTCTTCTCGAGGCCGTAGGTCAGCGCGGCGGCGGTCGGTTCGTTGATGATGCGCAGCACCTCGAGTCCGGCGATCCGACCGGCGTCCTTGGTCGCTTGGCGTTGACTGTCGTTGAAGTAGGCGGGCACCGTGATGACCGCCTGGGTTGCCTTCTCGCCGAGGTAGGCTTCCGCGGTCTCCTTCATCTTCGTCAGGATGAACGCGCTGATCTGGCTCGGGCTGAATCTCTTGCCCTGCGCCTCGACCCAGGCGTCGCCGTTGTCCCCCGGCACGATCTTATAGGGGACGAGGGCCTTGTCCTTCTCCGTGATCGGGTCGTCGTAGCGGCGGCCGATCAGGCGCTTGATCGCGAAGATGGTGTTTTCGGGGTTGGTGACCGCCTGCCGCTTCGCCGGCGTGCCGACGAGGACTTCGCCTTCCCTGGCGAACGCCACGATGGACGGCGTGGTCCGCATCCCCTCGGCGTTCTCGATGACCTTGGCCTGGCCGCCCTCCATGACGGCGACGCACGAGTTCGTGGTGCCGAGATCGATTCCGATGACTTTTGCCATGTCGCCCTCCGGCGTGTTCTGTCCCGGTTGTCAGAAATCCATGCCGCCCATACCGCCCATGCCGCCGCCCGGCATGGCGGGCATCGGCTCCTTCTTCTCCGGCTTCAGCCCGTCCAGCACCCTTGTGGCCAACACCCTTGTGACGTGGAGCAGCGCCACACCGCCTCCAGCCACGATGCCCTCCTCGACGGCGGCTTTGGTGGCTGCATGGCATCGCCGACGCGATCACGGTACCCGGGCCGATGGCCGGCACCGGCCGGCACCTCGCCCTCGACCGGCTTCTCCTTGGCGATGTCGGGGATGATGATGCCACCTGGGGTCTTTTCCTCCGCCGCGACGCGCTTGAGCAGGATACGGTCGTGCAGCGGTCTGAAGCCCGTCATGCTTCCCTCCAATCAGGTGCGTTGATCGGATGGCGCGGTGCCGTCCGCGGCGACACCGACCAGCGCGGGGCGCAACAGGCGCTCGTGCTGGGCGTAACCGGGTTGCAGGACCTGCGCCACGGTGCCAGCCGGCAGCCCGCTGTTCCCCACTTCGAACATCGCTTGATGGCGATGGGGATCAAACGGCTCGCCGGGGACCGGATCGATCCGGAGGATGCCGTGCTTCTCAAAGGCGTCGAGCAGCGCCTTCTCGGTCGCCACGAGGCCGGCCATAAGGTTCTGGACCCACATTTCGGCCGCGGCGAACTCCATCGGCACGCTCTCGATGGCGCGGCGCAGATTGTCAGCCGTCGGCAGCAAGTCCCGCGCGAACCCCGAGGCGGCGAATCGCACGGCCTCCTCACGGTCCCGCTCGGCCCGGCGCCGCATGTTTTCCTGCTCCGCCAGCGCGCGCAGAAGCCGGTCCTTGAGGTGGGACACCTCGCCTTCGAGCGGCGGGACCGCATCACCCCCGCCCCCATCGTTGCCGTCCCTGTTTTTGCCGTCCCTGTTTTTGCTGGTGCCTTCGGCTTCGGGAACGGCCCCCCGTTCGCCACGAACGGGAGTCCAGGCCGGCGGGTCGCTCGCGGGGAAGGACTCGGCGGACGCCTCGTCGACACGGTCCACCGGGGGCTCGTCTGGCATGGGATCGGTGCGTCTCGGGTCAGGGTTCATGGGTGCGCCGCCTTGGCCGGGTATGGGATGGGGCCGGGTATGGAATGGGGCCGGGTATGGAATGGGTGGGGATCGGACCTCTCTCGGGCTCTCTCAGGCTCCTTGTGGCACCGCTCCCCGCGGCTCGTTCCGGTGTCTTCTGAGCCGGAACGCCAACACGATCAGCGCACCGCCGAAGACGAGCGCGTAGGCGCCGAGCCACCACATCATGACCACCGCGCCCTCGATCGGCGCCACGAAGAGCAGGATGCCCCAGACGATGGACACCAAGCCGCCGAAGCCCAGCCACCACTTGCCGTGCGACGTCCGCAGGCGGATGGCGGCGGCGATCATCATCACACCCGAAACGACCGCCCAGGCGCCGCTGAGCCAGACGAAGGCGAGGATGGTGGCGATCGGCGCGACCGCGGCGACCACCCCAGCCGCGAGGTCGATCACCCCTTCGAGGATAAAGGGCCACCATCGCTCGCGGCGGGTCGCCGCGCGCACGCCGGCGACGATGGCGAAGACGCCGTCGACCAGCATGTAGGAGGCGAAAAGCAGAACGAGGGAAGCGATCGTGACACCCGGAAGCAGCAGCGCGATCAGGCCGAACAGGACAGCGCACACGCCGCGCAACGCCATCACCCACCAGTTCCGGGCCAGCATGGCGTTCATTGCCCCGGACTTCGCGGACTCGGAATTGGGAAAGGCATTGTCTGCGCCGAAAGTCGTGCCCATCGCAGCCTCCTCTCACGGACTGATGACGATCGATAGTTCCATTCGACCGTGCCTTCCAGCGTCACCCAGGACAGCGGCAGCCAGTTCTTGATCGCCGCGACGGCGTCGCGCGCGATCTCGGGATCCGGCCGCTCCTCGCCGCTGGGAATGCGCACCTCGAGATCGTTCGCCACCCCAACGACGCCAGACACGCGCTTCACCGCCTTCTCGGCTTCGAACTTCTCTGAGGTAGCTGCGGACGAAACCGGTCAGCGCGACGACACCGTTCTTCACCGCCACCCGATGTCCGTCGGATCGAGGGCCGGGGTCCAGCGGAGTTCGAATTCCACATCCCGCTTGACGTCGCTATCGCCCCTCATGCTCTCCTCCGCCATCTGCTTGATTTGGCCCATTGGGGGTAAAAGGGCCGCCACGGTTCGCGCGAACCAGCCCCGACACAGTCAAAAGCTCACGTGTCAACGATCGATGGGGCATATGCGAGGCTGATTATACCCCTGCATCATTTTGCCGCCTTGACGGTCATCAACTTTCCGTCATTCGCCATCGACTGTCCGGAGGAGTTTCTTAATCTTGGGCTGGGTCCCTACATGAAGCGTTTTGGAACGCCCGATGCCCTCACCATCTTGAGCGCTGAATGGCGAAGCCCCGTGAACCGCGGCGGCCCGTTTCGCCATCGACTTGGACGTAGAGCTTGCGGACCAACACGAAGAGGACCACCGTCAGCGGCGAGGCCGGCAGCAAGCCCAGCGCCCCGAAGGCCAGCGCCATGGCGACGATGGCGAACAGGGTGAGCGGGGGCGGGATGGAGATCAGTTTCCGCGCGACCAACAACGTTACCACATTGCTCTCGATCTGCTGCGCGAGACCGTACAGCCCCAGACCATAGAGCGTCGTGCCCAGCCCCAAGGACGAGGCGACCGGCAGGGCCGGAATCGCCGAAGCGATCGGCCCCAAGAGGGGAACGAACTCCCCCAGTCCGGCGAGCAGGCCAAGATCATTCACCCGGGAACCGCGATGCCGGTTCGGAATCGCCGGCATCGGCTTCGCTTTCCCGGGGATCCCGCTCGCGCACCATCCAGTATACCCCGCCCAGCGCCAGCACGGCCATGGCCAGCCCCATCAAAGTGGCCGGTTCGGTCTTCGTGGCATCGATGATGATGAACTTGCGCACCAGCGCCAGAAGCGCGATCAGGACGACGGTCCGGAGTTGGATGACGCTCCGCCGGCGTTCCAGGATGCCCAGCAGGGAGTGTTTGAACTCCAGCGCGATGAGCACCGTCATGATCATGCCGAAGACGTTCTGGAAGACCGCTTGGTTGGCCGGATCCACAGCGTCGAGGAGGACCAACAGGACGATCCGCACCGTGAGGTGCCAGAGGGCGGCGGCGATGATGATGGCGATCAGAAACGTCAGGATCAGGCAGACGATCTGCTCGAACCGCTGGTAGAACGTCAAGGCGTCCCAGGCGCGTCGCGTTTTCCCGAAGATTTCCGAGTATGCCACCATGGACTCCCATGTGTACGGATGCGACGAGGTTGAACGGACGAACGTGCGCCGGAGCCGGGATACCGGATTACGCAGCGTCGTCGATGTGCAGCGACGCCCGGGCGACGCCGCAGCCGGCCCGCCTGACGGCGCCGTCTCGAAAGTGGGTCGTTCGGCCTCCCTTCGATCCATCCGGGACCCCACCCGGCGCGTCCTCACGCGGTTGACTGCCGGGATCGGGCGCACACTCCGCGTCCCACCGGCAAAGCCATGCCTGCCTCACGCAAATGCCCATGGGGGAAACCGCAGCAGAACGGTTGCGCCATCTTAGTCGTGCGACAGGCAGTATCATGGATCCCGCCGGAGGCGACCATCCGGCGCTTCCCTAAGGGAAATCCCGCAGAGGCTCCGCCTCTTGTCCACAGCGCGCGTCCAGGTCTGCCGAACCGATTTTTCGTCACCGATGGCAAGCCCCGCGTGATGGATCGACGTGAAGTCCGTGGGATCGTCTCCGTGGGATCGTCGATGCCTTGGCCGCAGCCGGTGGCCCACAGGCCCAGGCCCGGCCCAAGTTCCCGTCCAAAACCCGACCCAGGTGATGACCACCTCCACGGCGGCGCCCGCCGATTGGGACGAGACCTCACCGCGTGATGGTGTGGGGACAAACGGCCGGTCGCTCGAGTCCGCATCTTGACGGCCCTTCCCCCATCGCGCACCTTTCGCCCAAAGACGTCATCAAGCTCCGTTTTCTGAGCGGTTGAGGTGCCGCCGGCCTGTCCGGCGAATCCGGCAGGGGTTGCAATGGGCCAAATCATCACCGTGGGCAGCAGCAAGGGCGGCGTCGGCAAGACGACGCTCGTCAACGCATTTGCCGAATTCCTCAGGCGCCGCGGCGCGTCGGTGTTCTGCATCGATGCCGATCCGAACAAGAACCTGAGCGGCTGGCTGTCCGCCACCGGGAGGACGGAGTTCCGGGTGGTTCAAGCCGACGATCTGGTGCAGGTGGCCAATGAGGTGTCGGCCGGCAACGACTTCCTGCTGATCGACGTGCCGGGCGCCAACAGCACGGCGCTGGTCAACGCGATCGACATCTCGTCGCTGGTGCTGATCCCGACCAAGGCCGATGCCAAGGACGTGGTGGAGGCGTTCCGGACGTACCAGCATGTGGTCAACGCCATCACCAAGGCCCGGCGCTTTTCCCCCAAGGCGTTCATTCCGGCCGCCGCCGTGCTCTCGCAGATCGACCGTCGCGCGAGCGTCGACCAGGTCGCGCGCAGGCAGCTTGAAGGTTTGTCGATCCCGACGCTGAAGGCGGACCTGGGGCTGAAGGCGTCGATCAACCACGCCAGCTTCGCGCAGAAGCCGGCGCCCTATTCCGCCATGTCGGACGACATCGAGGCGATCGGCGCGGAGGCCTTGGCTCTGCTGGAGACCTTCCGTGGCTAAGCGCGAGGGAAAGGTCGCCGGAAAGGACGTCGAGGTGGCGCGCAAGCCGCGCTTGCGCAAGCCGAAGGAGCCGCCGCCCTCCCTGGCGATGTCGGCCTACCTCACCACCGTGATGGCCGAGGCCGCGCCGCCGGTCGAGCCGCCCCCGCCGGAACCGGTCGCGCTGACCGGCGACGTCTTCCCTCCCCTTCCCGAAGGCCGCATTCCCCGGACGGTGGACGAGTTCCTGACCCGGATCGCGGAGCTGTGGGAGGACGCGCAGCAACGTTTCCTGCGCATCGGGGAACTGTTGTCGCTCGCGGAAAGCCGCCTGGGCGAGGACGAGCGCGCCGCGCTGGCCGAAGGGTTGAACCGGCGTTTCGGGAAATCGGCCCGATCCCAGCTTATGAGCGCCTACCGGGCGATTCGGGACGAGGTGGTTCCTTTGGAAATGGCGGCGACCGGCTACGGCACCGTCTACATGCTGGCCCGGCTCACCGATTCCGAACGCCGGCAGGCGGAGGAGCGCGGTCTGCTGCGCCCGGACGTCCGGCAGTCCGAAATCCGCGCGTTCTGGAAGTCCGTGAGAACGCCGCCCTCCTCGGCCGCCACGCGGCGCGCGGACCTGGAGGCGCGCCGCGCGAAACTGCTCCTCGAGATCTCGAGGATCGACGACGAACTGGCGCGTTTAATCGATTAAACCTAGGCGGCCGTTGCCATCTCGGGAGCGAGGCGGCGTGCGTCGGCAATCAGCGCCGCGGTCAGCGGCGGTTGCGGATCGCGCCGGGAGACCACGAGACCGATCAGGGTCGACAGTTCCGGCGCCACGATGGGAATGGCACGGATGGTGGGGGGCAACAGCAGCGAATCCGCCATGATCCGCGGCATGATCGTCGACCACATGCCGGTGCAGAGATGATTGGTCAGCACGATGATGGAATTCGATTCGAGCATCGGTTCGGCATGAACCCCCGCTTCGGCGAAGGCGCGGTCGATGATCCGCCGGTTCTGCATGGTGGTGTTCAGCAGGCAGAGCGGCAAGGTCGCCGCCTCCTCCCAGGTGACGCTGTCACGCGCGCCGAACGGGCCGTCGGCCGCCGTGATCAGATGGTAGCGTTCATAGTAGAGCGGCACCTCGTCCACGTTGCCGAGCGGTTCGTTGTCGAGGTAGGTGATCCCGGCCTCCGCCTCCAGATTCTCCAGCTTGGACAGGATCTCGGTGGAGCTGTGGGAGGCGATGGTGATCTTGATGCCGGGGTGCATCGACCAGACGGTGGCGGTCAGCCGCTGGACCATCGGCAGCGCCGTCGGCACCACCACCAGCCGCAGCGTGCCCGTCAAGCCCTGTTTCATCATCTCGACATCGGCGCGCATCGCCTTGTAGTCGCCGACGATGCGCCGCGCCCAGTCCAGCACCCGCTCCCCCTCGGCGGTGAAGCCGATGAAGCGTGCGCCGCGATCGACCAGCGGCACGCCCAGGGTCGTTTCCAACTGCTTGATCGCGGCGGACAGATTCGGCTGCGACACCCCACAGACCTGAGCCGCGCGGCCGAAGTGCTTTTCCGTGGCCAGCGCGATCAGAAATTCGAGCTTTTCCTGCATGCCGGGCCTCCTTCCCCACGATTGCCGCAGCGTGGATCGGGAAATTATCAATCACGACCCGAGCAATATCATTGATACGCATCACCTGTTCGCGCCTCTCCGCGGGTTGCCGCAGCGGCAATGCGACGCATCGTAGGCGTACGAATCATCACCCTCACGACACCTCCATCTCGACCAGCCGAAACGCCTCGCCCGGCGGCTGGTCGATCCGCAGCTCGGCCCCCTCCAGGAAGGTGTCGCGGCTGAGCAGGTCGAAGGCGTGGCGCAAGGCGTCGGGCTGCACCCGGCTTTGCCGACCGACCGACAGGCTGACGCGGACCACCCGGCCGAAGGGAGCGGCCTCCCGCGCCTTCATCGCCTGCTCCAGCAGGGATTGGCAAAGAGCGATCTCATGCATGGGCTGGCTCCCGTAAAAGCCGGGGATCGCCCCGCCCGTCCCCGAAAGGAAAGGCGGGGCGATCGGTCCCCCGCGGTCAGGCGTAGGCCGGAGCCTTCTTCGTCGCACGGGTCACCGCGTTGCTGAGGCCGCCCTTCAGCTTCGCGTATTCCTGCTGGACGTAATTCTCGGCCCAGACCTGATCGGCGATGGCCTCCACACGGACGGCGGCGTATTTGTATTCCGGCGTCTTGGCGATGGGATCGACGGCGTGGATGGTCAGTTCGTTGCAGGCGCCGATCCACCACTGGTAGGTCATGTAGACGGCCCCCTTGTTGGTGCGGTCGGTCACGCTGGCCCGGCTGATCACCTTGCCGCGGCGCGACGACACCCAGACCAGCTCCTGGTCGCGGATGCCCAGGGCCTTGGCGTCCTTCGGGTTGATGGTGACGTAGCCGGGCTCGTCGGCCAGCGTCTGCAGGGCGGCGCAGTTGCCGGTCATCGAGCGGCAGGAGTAGTGGCCGACCTCGCGCACCGTGCAGAGGATCAGCGGGAACTCCTCGGTCAGCTGGTCCCGCGGCGGACGCCATTCGGTGGCGAACAGCAGGCCCTTGCCGCCCGGCCGCTGGAAGACGTTGCCCTCGTAGAGATACTTGGAGCCCGGCGAGCCGACGTCGCGGCACGGCCACGGCACGGCGCCCAGCCCCTCCATCTTCTCGTAGGTCACACCGTAGAAGATCGGGCACAGCTCGCGCAGCTCGTCCCAGATCTCCTTGGTGTTGTTGTAATGCATGGGATAGCCCATCGCCGTGGCGAGCAGGCTGATGATCTCCCAGTCGTGCTTGACGTCGCCCTTGGCGTCCACCGCCTTGGTGAAGCGCTGGAAGCTGCGGTCGGCGGCGCTGAACACGCCCTCATGCTCGCCCCAGGAGGTCGCCGGCAGGATCAGGTCGGCGAACATCGCCGTCTTCGTCATGAAGATGTCCTGGACGATGACGAACTCCATCGCCTCGAACCCCTTGCGCACCAGCGCCAGGTCCGGCTCGGTCTGGGCGGGGTCCTCCCCCATCACGTACATGGCCTTCAGCTTGCCGGTCTCCGCCAGATGCGGCACGTCGGTCAGGCGGTGGCCGATCTGGTCGGGCAGCGACTCGACGCCCCAGGCCTTGGCGAACTTCGCGCGCACCTCCGGGTCGGTGACCTTCTGATAGCCGGGGAACTCGGTCGGCAGCACGCCCATGTCGCAGCTGCCCTGCACGTTGTTCTGGCCGCGCACCGGGCCGACGCCGACGTTCGGACGGCCAAGATTGCCGGTCAACAGCGCCAGCCCCGACAGGCCCTTCACCACATCGACGCCCTGGCCCCATTGGGTGACGCCCATGCCCCAGAGGATGGTGGCGGAGGGTGCGGCGGCGTAGATGCGCATCGCCTCGCGGATGTCCTCGGCGGGCAGGCCGGTGATCGCCTCGGCGTATTCGGGGGTGTATGTGTCGACGATCTTCTTGTACTCGTCGAAGCCCTCGGTGTGGTTGGCGACATACTCCTTGTTGTAGAGCCCTTCGTTGATCAGGACGTTGGCGAAGGCGTTGACCAGCGCCATGTTGGAGCCGTTGTTCAGCGGCAGCCAAAGATCGGCCAGACGCGCCGTCTCGATCTTGCGCGGGTCGCAGACGATGATCTTGGCGCCGCGCTCCTTGGCCTTGATGATGCGCTTGGCGATCACCGGATGGCTGTCGGCGACGTTGTAGCCGAAGACCAGGACGCATTTGGTGTGCTCGATCTCGGGGATCGAGTTGCTCATGGCGCCGTTGCCCAGCGTCACCTGCAGGCCTGCGACCGACGGGCCGTGGCAGACGCGCGCGCAGTTGTCGACGTTGTTGGTGCCGAGAACCGCACGGGTGAATTTCTGCATCACATAGTTGGTCTCGTTGCCGGTGCCGCGCGACGAGCCGGTGGTCATGATCGAGTCGGGGCCGTATTTGGCCTTGATTTCGCTGAGCTTCGTCGCGGCGTATTGGATCGCCTCATCCCACGACACCGCCTCGAAGGCCGCGTCGCGGCTGCGGCGCAGCATCGGGTTGCGCAGGCGCGGCGTCAGGATCTTGGTGTCGTTGATGAAGTCGTAGCCGAAATAGCCCTTGAGGCAGAGTTCTCCCTCGTTGGTGACGCCGTTCAAGGGTTCGGCACCGACGACCTTCCCGCCCTCGACCAGCAGATTCAGTTTGCAGCCCGTACCGCAGTAGGGGCAGACCGCCATATGCTTTTCCATCTCGACCTCGATGTTCGCTCGATTGTGCCGGCTGTGCGCCGGCCGCGGTGATGGGGGTGGTGAAGGAGGGTCAGGCCGCGACTTCGGCGGCTTCCTGGGCGGCGCGCTCGCGCCGGCGGCGCAGGGTCTCGTCCATCGCCTCCCGGTCCATCAGGGTCAGGGCGCTGGTGGGGCAGACCGACACGCAGGCCGGGCCGGCGTCGCGGCCGACGCACAGGTCGCATTTGTGCGCCTGCGCCTTGACGCCCAGGCTCAGCGCCATGCCGGCGAACTGCCGGACCGCCGGCACCGTCACCACGTCCATGACGCCGAACGGGCAGGCCAGCACGCAGTTCTTGCAGCCCAGGCAACGCTCCTGCTCCACCTGCACGCTGTGCTGGCGGTAGACGATGGCGTTGTTCGGGCAGGCGTTGACGCAGGGTGCGTCCTCGCAATGGTGGCACATCACCGCGGTGCTGACGTCGGCCGTCCTCACCATGCGGATGCGCGGCTTGAAGGTGTCCGGCGCCAGCCCTTCGACGCCGGCGCCATCGGAATGGGCAAGCGCACAGGCGACCTCGCATGTGCGGCAACCGATGCATTTGCTCGGGTTGGCAGTGACGAATCTGTTCATTCCCGTCGTCCTCGTTGGCAGCCGGAGGGGGCCGTCGAACGGCCCCGCCCCGGCATCGCTTCACTGGTCCCTGGTGTTGCGCGCCGGTTGGCCGCATCCGGCGCCGGTGGCTTTGCGACCGATTGAAATCGCTTATCGACCGATCTTTAAAAGTAATCGACGCCGATAAGCCGATCCTATCGAGTATCTTCTCTCATTTATCGGAATTAACGGGAGGCCATTCGACAATCAAAACGTCTTCGAACTTCCCGTCTTTGTGTCGCACACCTTATACCTACTTTTTTTGCGTGTCCAGTTGACATCGCGCCATCCAGGGGAATAGCGTATTGAAGTCAACGATGGCGATTATGAATCACCGTTGCTCTGACAAAGATTCGCAACAGATGGCTCTCCTTCTGCCACACCGTCCGTGACAACAGGCGGCTGCGGGGGCGTGCGCGAGCCAATACTGTCTTCTTATTGGTCGATCAGGTTTTCTTATCAGGACTTTCAAAACAGATCCTGATTGGCCGATTCGACGCACCCGCCCGGGAAGCCGGAGGTCTGGACATGAATCGCTTCGTTATCGCGGAACCGAGAAAGTGCATCGGGTGCAACACCTGCATGGCGGCCTGCACCGAGTCCCATAAAAAGCAGGGGCTGCAGGCGCATCCCCGGCTGGCCGTCATGCGCACCGGCGACGACACCGGGCCCGTCCTCTGCCACCAGTGCGAGGACGCGCCCTGCGCCCGCGTCTGTCCGGTCAACGCCATCACCCATGGCGCCGACGCCATCCTGCTGGACGAGCAGGCCTGCATCGGCTGCAAGATGTGCGCGCTGGCCTGCCCCTTCGGCGCCATCACGCCCAGCGGCACCGGCATCGCCGGGGTCGCCGGCATCGCCGCCGCCACGCCACGCCACTCGGCGGCGCTCGATCCGCTGCTGGCCTGGGAGATCGGCGTCCGCAGCGTGGCGGTGAAATGCGATCTCTGCGCCTTTTCCGGCGACGGGCCGGCCTGCGTGCGCGTGTGCCCGACCGCCGCCCTTTACGCGGCAGACGCCGATGCCACCCGCCAGGCGGCCGCCGTCAAGCGCACGCTGGCCGCGATGGCCGTCAGCTCGACGCCGGTCAGCCTTGAAACGCCGCTCGCCTCGCTGGAGGGGCTGGACCCATGATTCCACTCTCCCTGCTTATCATGTCGCTGCTGCTGTCCTGCGGCGGCGGCATCCTCTGCCTCCTCCTGAAGCGTCGGGAGGGGGACATCCGTCTTGGCGGCAGCGCCGTCGGCGTCACCGCGGCGCTGGCCGGGCTCGGCGCCGGGCTGACGGCCATCGGCGCCGGCCAGCCGGCCGTGCTCGACGCCGCCGGCCCCTACCCCTTCGCCCATTTCGTGCTGCGGCTCGACCCGCTGGCCGGCCTGATGATCGCAGTCATCTCGCTGCTGTCGCTGGTCGCCTGGATCTACGGCTTCGCCTATGTGCGCGAATACGCCGGGCGGGGAGTCGGGGCGATGAGCTTCTTCATGAACGCCTTCATCGCCTCGATGATGCTGGTGGTGGTGGCCGACAACGCCTTCTGGTTCCTCATCTTCTTCGAGATGATGTCGCTGGCCTCCTACTTCCTGGTCATCTTCGACCAGGACGACGAGGCGGTGGGCGCCGGCTTCCTCTACTTCCTGGTCGCCCATGGCGGCTCGGTGCTGATCATGGCCGCCTTCTTCCTGATGGCGAACCAGGCCGGCAGCTTCGATTTCGCCGCCTTTCGCGCCCATCCGCTGCCGGCCCCGCTGGACAGCGTGGCCTTCCTTCTGGCCTTCGCCGGCTTCGGCGCCAAGGCCGGCATGATCCCGCTGCACATCTGGCTGCCGCGCGCCCATCCGGCCGCCCCTTCGCACGCCTCGGCGCTGATGTCGGGCGTGATGATCAAGATCGGCGTCTTCGGCATCGTCAAGGTCGGCATCGACCTGCTGGCCGCCAGCGCCGGGCCGGCAATGCTCGGCTGGGGCCTGCTGGTGCTGGCCTTCGGCGCGGTGTCCTCGGTGCTGGGCGTCGTCTACGCCCTGGCCGAGCACGACATCAAGAAGCTGCTGGCCTACCACTCGGTCGAGAACATCGGGATCATCCTGCTGGGCGTCGGCACCGGCATGATCGGCATGGCGATGCACCAGCCGGTGCTGGCGGTGCTCGGCCTGATGGCCGGCCTCTACCACCTGCTGAACCATGCGGTGTTCAAGGGGCTGCTGTTCCTGGGCGCCGGCTCGGTCATCTTCCGCATGCACAGCAAGGACATGGAGGAGATGGGCGGGCTGGCCCGCACCATGCCCTGGACCGCCCTGTCCTTCCTGGTCGGCGCGCTGGCCATCTCGGCGATCCCGCCGCTGAACGGCTTCGTGTCGGAATGGTACACCTACCAGGCGCTGTTCGCCGCGGCGCTGGAGGGCACCCCGCTGGTGGCGTTCGCCGCCCCCATCGCCGCCGTCATGCTGGCGCTGACCGGCGCGCTGGCGGTGATGTGCTTCGTCAAGGCCTACGGCATCATGTTCGCCGGTGCCCCGCGCAGCCGCAAGGCCGAGGAGGCGCGCGAGGCGCCGGCCGCCATGGTCGCCGGCATGACGGTGCTGGCCGTCGCCTGCGTGGCGCTCGGCCTGCTGGCTCCGCTGGTGGCGCCGGTGATGGGCCGCATCGCGGCGGCGACCATCGGCGCGGCTCCGGTCACGCTGGCGGTCGGCGCCACCCTGCTGCCGGGTGACGCGCAGCAAGCCACACTCTCCACCCCGCTGATCGCCATCCTGCTGATCGCCATGGCTTTCCTGCCGATCGGCCTGAAGGCGGCCTTCGCGGCCAAGCGCGGCGGCGACCGCAAGGTGGCGGCCCCCTGGGCGGCCGGCTATCTGCCGGACCATCACATGCCCGCCACCGCCGGCAGCTTCGCCCAGCCGATCCGCATGTTCTTCGCCCCGCTCTACACCATGCGCCGCGTGATCGCCGGGCGCTGGACCGGCATCGCGCTCGGCTTCGAGCGGGTGGTCACGCTGGCGCGCCGCACCGAACCGCTGGCCGACCGGAGCGTCATCGCCCCGATCGTCGGCGTGGTCGACGCGGGCGGCAAGCGGCTGCAGGCCATCCAGGGCGGCGATTTCCGGATCTACTGCCTCTACATCGTCGCGGCGCTGATCGCGCTGCTGGCGCTGGCCGTCTGACGGGAGGACGCCATGCTGACCTTCTCACACGTCATCCTGGGGCTGTTCCAGGCGCTCCTCCTGCTCGCCGCGGCACCGCTGGTCTCCGGCCTGTCGCGCATGGTCCGGGCAAAGCTGCACACCCGCCACGGGCCGGGCCTGCTGCAGGACTACCGCGACATCGCCAAGCTGCTGACCCGCCAGGATCTGACCCCGCCGAACAGCGGCTTCGCCTTCCGCGCGATGCCGGCGGTGATGCTGACGACGGTGCTGGTCATCGCCATGGGCATCCCGATGCTGACCCGCTTCACGCCGGTGGCGCCCATCGGCGACCTGATCACGGTCATCTATCTGTTCGCGCTGGCCCGCTTCTTCTTCTCGCTGTCCGGCATCGACAGCGGCAGCTCCTTCTCCGGCATCGGCGGCAGCCGCGAGCTGACCATGGGCGTGCTGGTGGAGCCGGTGATGCTGCTGTCGCTGTTCGTGGCGGCGCTGCTGGCCGGCTCGACCAACCTCGGCGCCATCGGCACCGCCATCGCCGACGGCCATGTGCGGTCGGCCACCGCGACGGTGATCGCCGCCCTGTCCTTCGCCTACGCCATCTACATCGAGCTGGGCAAGCTGCCCTACGACATGGCGGAAGCCGAACAGGAGCTTCAGGAAGGCCCGCTGACCGAATATTCCGGCCCGTCGCTGGCGCTGATCAAATGGGCGATGGCGCTGAAGCAGACGGTCGTCGTCGCCTGGTTCGTCGGCGTCTTCCTGCCCTTCGGCAGCGCGCCCGAGATGACGGTCTTCGGGCTGCTGTTCGGGCTGGTCGCCTTCGCCATCAAGCTGGTCCTGATCTTCGCCGCGGTCGGCGTGGTCGAGAACAGCGTCGCGCGCGTCCGCTTCCGCCTGACTCCCCAGCACAGCTGGGTCGGGGTCGGCGCCGCCTCGCTCGCCTTCGTCTTCTATCTGGTCGGCCTGTGAGCCGGCGAGGGGCAGCATCATGATAACACTCCCCACGGAACCGCTCGGGCTGTTGGCGCTGGCCGCCATCCTTGTCCCCTTCGGCGGTGCGGCGGTGATCGCCGCATCGAAACGGGCCTCGGCCAAATGGCTGTGCCAGGGCTTCGCCGCCGCCACCGTCGCGGTGATCGCCATCCTCGCGATGTCGCTGCTCGGCGACGGCAAGATCGGCGGCACCTACGAGCTGATCTCCTTCGGACCGGTCTCGATCCTCGGGCTGGTGGTGGACAGCGTCAGCGTCCTGATCGCGCTGGCGGTGATCGCCATCGGCCTGCTGGTGGCGGTCTATTCCGCCGCCTATCTAAATGCCGGCAACCGCGAGCACCCCGACATCGGCCGGCGGCGTTTCTACGCCTTTCTGCTGGTGTTCATCGGCGCGATGACCGGGCTGGTCTTCAGCTCCACCATCATCGGTCAGCTCGCCTTCTTCGAGCTGACGGGCGCCTGCTCCTGGGCGCTGATCGGCTATTACGAGTCGCCCAAGGCGCTGCGCTCGGCGGCCAAGGCGCTGCTGGTCACCCATGTCGCCTCGCTCGGCCTCTATGTCGCGGCGGCGCTGCTGTTCCTGTCGACCGGCACCTTCGCGCTCTCCGCCATCGCCGATCTGGCGCCGGGGATGAAGGCGGTGGTCCTGCTGGCGATCCTGGTCGCCGCCTGGGGCAAGTCGGCCCAGCTTCCCTTCCACATGTGGCTGCCCGACGCCATGGAGGCGCCGACCCCGGTCAGCGCCTACCTGCACGCGGCCTCCATGGTGAAGGTCGGCGTCTACATCTTCGCCCGCGGGCTGATGTCGTCCGGCGGGGCGCCGGAGATCGTCGGCTGGGTCGGTTCGATCATGGCGGTGCTGACGCTGGTCTACGGCTTCTTCATGTACCTGCCGCAGGTCGACCTCAAGCGCCTGCTCGCCTATTCGACCATCACGCAGCTCGCCTACATCCTGCTGGCGCTGTCGCTGTCGGTCTTCGGCTCCGACCTCGCCTTCAAGGGCGCCATCGCGCACATCTTCAACCACGCCTTCGCCAAGACGCTGTTCTTCCTGGTGGCCGGCGCGCTCAGCTACACCGCCGGCACCCGCCTGCTGCCGTCGCTGCGCGGCATCGTCACCAAGTCGCCGCTGCTCGGCGTCGCCTTCGTCTGCGCCGCTCTGGCGATCACCGGCGTGCCGCCCTTCAACGGCTTCTTCAGCAAGTTCGCCATCTTCGCCGGCGGGTTCGAGGTCGGGGCGCAGCATTGGGCGCTGCTGCTGCTGGTCGTCATCGCGCTGGCGGAATCGGTTGGCTCCTTCGCCTGGTTCCTGAAATGGCTGGGCCATTCGGTGCCCGGCAAGCCGTCCACCACCATGGCCGCGGCGGCCCCGCTGCCGGCCGGCATGAAGTTCGTGCTGGTCGCCCTGGTGGTGATGACGGTGGTCTCAAGCTCCATCGCCGCCTCGTGGCTCGGTTGAGGGGGGAACGGTCATGAACGGATTTCTCATCGTCAACGGCCTGTCGGGCCTGCTGATCGTCAGCTCCCTTCTGGTCACGCTCGCCGGAAACCCGGCCAACTCCGCCCGCTTCTACGCGCTGCAGAGCTTCATCCTGGTGATGCTGTTCGTGGCGCTGGCGGGGGCCACCGGGTCGGGCGAGCTGTATCTCTGGTCCTTCACCGCGCTGCTGACCAAGGTGATCCTGGTCCCGGCGATCATGTATCGGACCTTCCGCCGGCTCAGCGATCCGGCCATCGGGTCGGGGGCGGTGATGCCGACGGCGTTGTCCATCGTCGGAGCCGCGGTCACCGTCATCCTGTGCTTCGGCGTCGCGTCCAAGGTGACGCTGCCGGCGGCCGACGCCATCAAGCCGGCGCTGGCGGTATCGCTCGCCCTCTTCTTCATCGGGCTCGGCTGCATCGTGGCGCAGCGGAACATCCTGAAGCAGGTGTTCGGCTATTGCCTGATGGAGAACGGGTCGCACCTGACCCTGGCCCTGCTGGCCCCCAACGCGCCGGAGCTGGTGGAGATCGGCATCGCCACCGACGCCATCTTCGCGGTGGTGGTGATGGCGGCGCTGGGGTCGCGGATCTTCGACACGCTGCACACGCTCGACGCGCGCCAGCTCACGAGTCTGAAGGGATGACCGCCATGGTACCCTCGATCCTTCCCCCCCTCCTCCTGATCGGTCCGCTGGCGGAGGCGGTGTTCCTGCTGACCCTGCCCTGGTTCAGGGAATCCCTGCCCGAGACCCTGGCGACCGACCATGGCAGCGTGGCGCTGCTGGAGCGCATCCATCTGGGCTCCATCGGCTATGTCTTCCTGCTGAGTGCCGCGGCGCTGGTCCAGGTGCTGTCGAACGGCGCCATCGCCGCCTTCGGCGACTGGCTGTTCGTCGACGCGCTCGGCGCCGTCTTCATGATGCTGATCGGCGTGGTCGGCCTGCTGACCGGCCTCTACTCCATCGCCTACATCCGGCACGACCTGGAGGCCGGCCTGATCGACGCCGGCAAGGTCCGGGTCTACTACGGCTTCTTCAGCCTGTTCCTGTTCACCATGCTGCTGGCGGTCACCGCCAACAACATCATCATGATGTGGGCGGCGATCGAGGCGACGACTCTCGGCTCCGCCTTCCTCGTCGGGCTGTACGGGCAGAAGTCCTCGCTGGAAGCCGCCTGGAAATACGTCGTCATCTGCACGGTCGGCGTCGCCTTCGGCCTCTACGGCACGGTGCTGGTCTTTTCCAACGCCGCCGACGTGCTGGCCGACCCGCACCAGGCGGTGCTGTGGACGGCGCTGGTCGGCCACGCCGGCGAGCTGGACCCGATGCTGGTCAAGCTGGCCTTCGTCTTCGCCCTGATCGGCTTCGGCACCAAGGCCGGCATCTTCCCGATGCACGCCTGGCTGCCCGACGCCCATTCCGAGGCGCCGAGCCCGGTGTCCGGCCTGCTGTCGGGCGTGCTTCTGAAATGCGCGCTGCTGATCGTCATCCGCTTCTACGTCATCACCGTCGGCACGGTGGGCGTCGGCTTTCCGCAGATGCTGCTGCTGACGCTGGGCGTGCTGTCGGTCGGCGTGTCGTCGCTGCTGTTCTTCGTGCAGCAGGACCTGAAGCGCAAGCTGGCCTATTCCAGCATCGAGAATGTCGGGCTGATCGTCGTGGCGCTCGGCGTCGGCGGGCCGCTCGGCATCGCGGCGGCGCTGCTGCACGCCATCAACCACAGCGTCACCAAGGCCCTGTTCTTCTGCACCGCCGGCAACGTGCTGATGAAGTACGGCACCCGCGACCTGCGGGCCGTGAAGGGCGTGCTGCGGGCGGCCCCGGCCACCGGCCTTCTGATGATGGCCTGCGCGCTGGCGTTGGCCGGCTTCCCGCCCTTCAACATCTTCGTCAGCGAATTCATGGTCTTCATGGCCGGGCTGAACGAAGGCTACGGCTGGGTCATGGCGCTGGTCGCGCTCTTCCTGTGCATCACCATCGCCGGGCTGGTGAAAATCGTCGCCGACAGCGTGCTGGGCAAGAGCCCGGAGACGATGGCCAAGGGTGACGTCGGCTGGAGGGCGCTGGCCCCGCTGGGCATCCTGGCGGTGCTGGTGCTGACGCTGGGCTTCGCCGTGCCGCAGCCGCTGTCCGATCTGGTCCAGCAGGCGACCGCGGTGGTGATGAACGGCGACAGCCGCCCGGTGGTCGCGGCCCCCTGGCAACAATACGACACGGTGCGCGCCGGTGGTCTTCTGGTGACCGGCAGCCTCTCGCAGACGGAGATCTCCAAATGAACCTCTTCACTCCGGAACGGGTCGGGAGCGGCACCATCGCCTCCCTGCGCGAGAGCCTGCCCCACGCCATCCTCGACGAGTCCTGGCAGACCAGCGCCCAGGTGACCATCACGGTCAAGCCGGTGTCGCTGCCCGACGTCGTCGCCAGCCTCTACTACGACCACAACGGCTGGCTCTCGGTGGTCGTCGGCAACGACGAGCGGCCGCTGAACGGCGCCTACGCCGTCTACTATGTCCTGTCCATGGAGGGCGCCGACCGGTGCCATGTGGTGGTGCGCTGCGAGGTGCCCGCCGACACGCTGGAATTCCCCTCCGTCACCCCACGGGTGCCCGCCTGCGTGTGGGGTGAGCGCGAGGTGCGCGACATGTTCGGCCTGCGCCCGGTCGGGCTGCCCGACGAACGCCGCCTCGTCCTGCCCGACGACTGGCCGGACGAGCTGTACCCGCTGCGCAAGGATTCGATGGACTACCGGCTGCGGCCGGCGCCGACCAGCGACGACGAGACCTACCAATTCATCAACGAGGCCAAGCAGGAGACCCGCGTCGTCCCGCTGGGGCCGCTGCACATCACCTCCGACGAGCCCGGCCACTTCCGCCTGTTCGTCGACGGCGAGGACATCATCGACGCCGATTACCGCATGTTCTACGTCCACCGCGGCATGGAGAAGGTGGCCGAGACGCGGATGGGCTACAACGACGTCACCTTCCTCGCCGACCGCGTCTGCGGCATCTGCGGCTACGCCCACAGCGTCGCCTACGCCAGCTCGGTGGAGAACGCGCTGGGCATCGCGGTGCCGCCGCGGGCGCAGGCCATCCGCGCCATCCTGCTGGAGACCGAGCGGATGCACAGCCATCTGCTGAACCTCGGCCTCGTCTGCCACTTCATCGGCTTCGACACCGGCTTCATGCAGTTCTTCCGCGTGCGCGAGAAGGCGATGACGCTGGCGGAGCTGCTGACCGGCGCCCGCAAGACCTACGCGCTGAACCTGATCGGCGGCGTGCGCCGCGACATCCTGGGCGACCAGCAGGCGAAGACCCGCGAGCTGGTCGCCGAGCTGCGCGACGACGTGACCCGGCTGGTCGAGGTGCTGCTGTCCACCGCCAACGTCAGCGGCCGCGTCAAGGGCGTCGGCCGGCTCGACCCGCAGATCGCCCGCGACTACAGCCCGGTCGGGCCGGTGGTGCGCGGCAGCGGCCACCGCCGCGACACCCGCGCCGACCATGCCTTCGCCGGCTACAAGCTGCTCGACATGCCGGTCCATGTGGAGCAGGGCTGCGACGTACTGGCCCGCACGCTGGTGCGGGTGTCGGAGTTCTTCGACAGCCTGTGGATCATCGAACAGCTGCTCGACAAGGCCCCGGCCGGCCCGGTGCTGAACGAGGACTTCACCTATGTCCCGCACAAGTTCGCGCTCGGCTTCACCGAGGCGCCGCGCGGCGAGGACATCCACTGGTCGATGACCGGCGACAACCAGAAGCTCTACCGCTGGCGCTGCCGCGCCTCGACCTACAACAACTGGCCGGTGCTGCGCTACATGCTGCGCGGCAATACGGTGTCGGACGCCCCGCTGATCGTGGGCAGCATCGACCCCTGCTATTCCTGCACCGACCGCGTGACCGTGGTGGACGTCCGCAAGAAGCGCTCCAAGACCATCGCCTACAAGGAGATGGAGCGCTACTGCCGCGAACGCACGGACTCACCGCTGAAGTGACGGGGGCGACCAATGCTCAAGCTACTCAAGGAAATCCTCCGCACGGGCGAGGCGACGGTCAAGTACCCCTTCGCCCCGATGGAGGTCTGCAAGGACTTCCGCGGCAAGCCGGAACACCGGGCGGAGGACTGCATCGCCTGCGCGGCCTGCACCGTCGCCTGCCCGGCCAACGCCATCCAGATGGAAACCGACACCGCCGCCGGCAGCCGCACCTGGTCGATCAACTACGGGCGCTGCGTCTTTTGCGGCCGCTGCGAGGAATCCTGCCCGACCGGCGCCATCCGCCTGTCCGCCGATTTCGAGCTGGCGGTGGGCAGCAAGGCCGACCTGACGCGCAAGGCCGTCTTCACGCTGGCCGGCTGCGCCTGCTGCGGCACGCCCTTCGCCCCGGCCAAGGAGGTCGATTATGTCGCCCGCCTGCTGGGCCAAAGTGCCCGCAGCGCCGAGGAGGCGGAGCGGCTGCGCCTGACCGCCGCGACCTGCCCGGCCTGCAAGCGCGCCCAGGACGTCCAGCAGATCGCCGGCATGGGGATCGCCCGGCAAATGGACGCCGGGCATTCTGAATCCGAACACGCGGTCAAGGAACGGGAGACCACGCCATGAACGCCCCACTCGCTTCCAACGCCCTGGTGGCGGAGATGTCGCCGGTCTCCACCAGCGACCAGATCGCCACGATGAAGACGGCGCTGCTGAAGAACATCCAGCGCTCCGCCTACGTCTACCGCGTCGATTGCGGCGGCTGCAACGGCTGCGAGATCGAGATCTTCTCGTCCATCACCCCGGTGTTCGACGCGGAACGCTTCGGCATCAAGGTGGTGGCCTCGCCCCGCCACGCAGACATCCTGCTGTTCACCGGGGCGGTGACCCGCTCCATGCGGATGCCGGCGCTGCGCGCCTACGAGGCGGCACCCGACCCGAAGATCGTCGTCTCCTACGGCGCCTGCGGCTGCACCGGCGGCATCTTCCACGACCTCTACTGCGTCTGGGGCGGCACCGACAACATCGTGCCGGTGGACGTCTACATCCCCGGCTGCCCGCCGACGCCGGCCGCGACCATCCACGGCTTCGCCGTGGCGCTGGGCCTGCTGGAGCAGAAGCTGAAGGCCGAAACCCACGTCGAGGCCGCGGGCGAGGCCGCCGCCCTGCCCCACCCCGACATCCCCTACGCGCTGCGGGTCCGGCTGGAGCGCGAGGCGCGGCGCATGGCCGGCTACCGCCAGGGCCGCACCATCGTGGAGGCGTTCATGGCCCTGCTGGAAGGGCATGCGAACGCCCCCGGCGCCTTGACCCTGCCCGACCGCATGACGGCGGCCATCACCGCGGAGCGCGACCCGCGCCGCGCCGAGATCATCGGACGGCTGGCCGACGTGGTGCAGCGGACCATCCGGGGAGAGGCGTCATGAGCCCCATCGCGCACGCCGATCCCGGCTCCATCCCCGGCCTGCGCAGCGGCCGCGGCCGGGAGCCCGAGGTGGTGTTCTACCAGTTGAACGCCAAGGTGCTGGAGCGCAAGGAGGACATTCCGGAGGACGCCCGGCAGGTGGTCTATTATTCATTGGCCATCGGGCATCACATCGGCGTCTTCGACTGCTTCAAGCCGGCCTTCCGCTGCACCACCGCGCTGTTCGACCGCGTCCTGGACACGCTGAAGGACCATGAGGACGCACACCGCAAGCTGTCCGGCCTGCTCCGCTTCGGCGAGATCACCGTGGACAGCTCCCACACCCGGCCGCTGCTGGCGGCCATCGCGGCGGCGCGGCCGACCGCCCCGCCCGATGTGGCGGCGTGGCTGGACGGGCTGGGCGCGGCGCTGGAGGCCATCCGGCGCGAACCGGCGATCTATCTGATGGGGAGACGGCTGTCATGACCGATGTCGTGTTCACGGTTGGGAACGTCCTGCGCGGCGACGACGGCGCCGGCCCGCTGCTGGCCCAGCTTCTCGACGAGGAGCCCGCCCCCGGCTGGACCGTGGTGGACGGCGAGGATGTCCCGGAGAACCACACCCACCACGTCCGCTCGCTGGCGCCGCGACGGGTGTTGATCGTCGACGCCGCCGACATGCAACTGCCGCCGGGCGCGGTCCGGCTGATCGAGCAGGACAGCGTCGCCGAGCAGTTCATGGTCACCACCCACGCCATCCCGCTCAACTTCCTGATCGACAGCCTGCGCGAGACCGTGCCGGAGATCCTGTTCCTGGGCATCCAGCCGGAGGACACCAGCTTCTTCGCGCCGGTCACCAGCACCGTCCGCCACTCCGTGGAGGCCGTTCACGACCGGCTGGTCCGCGGCGAGGGATTTGAGGCCTACGAGACGGTGGGCTGATCCGGTATTCGGGGCAACTCAAGACATGTGAAGGAATTTCGCCATGGCGGATCTTGCATCGAAAGACACGCCGGTTCTCGGCATGGACGCCTATGCGCCCGCCGAGATCCAGGACAAGGTCGAAAAGCTGGGGGTGAAGAAGGCGACGATGCCGTTCCTGCCCAGCTTCATGCTGGCGGTGGTCGCCGGCGGCGGCATCGGGTTGGGCGGCATGTTCTTCGTCATCGTGCTGGCCGACCCCGCCCTCAGCTTCGCGGTCCAGCGGCTGCTGGGCGGGCTGGTCTTCTCGCTCGGCCTGTCGCTGGTCATGGTCGGCGGGGCGGAGCTGTTCACCGGCAACTGCCTGATCGTGATGGCGCGGGCCAACGGCCAGATCAGCACGGCCCAGGTCCTGCGCAACTGGGCGACGATCTGGATCGGCAACGCCGTCGGGGCGATCGGCCTCGTCGTCCTGATCTACCTGTCGCACCACACCGAGATGAACAACGGCGCGGTCGGCGCGGCGGTGCTCAAGCTCGCCATCGGCAAGATCGCCCCGGACGCCGTGACGATCTTCTTCAAGGGCATCCTGTGCAACCTGCTGGTCTGCCTGGCGGTGTGGCTCGCCTACGCCGGCCGCACGGTGACCGACAAGATCGTCGCCCTGACCCTGCCGGTCGCCGCCTTCGTTGCCGCCGGCTTCGAGCACTGCATCGCCAACCTGTATTTCCTGCCGCTGGCCTATCTGCTGAAGGTGACGGGCCATGTCCCGGCCGGGCTGGACGTGTCGATGATCACGCCGGGCGGCATCCTGCACAACCTGCTGTTCGCCACACTGGGCAACATCGTCGGCGGCTCGGTGTTCGTCGGCGGCATCTATTGGCTGATCTACCGCAAGGGCCTCGGCGGCCTGACCCCGCTGCCGCCGCGCAAGACGCTGCCGTCGATCGGTCAGCCGGCGGCGACCCATTGACCAAAAAAACACCGCGGGCTGGCGATGAACCAGCCCGCGGTGTTTTTTGATTCAGATGCGGTTCACGCGGGCGTCGCGACCCGTGACGGGACGGCGTAGACCGTGAGACGGCTTTCGCGCACGAAGGCGACGACCCCCACCCCCACCGTCGCGGCGAAGCCCAGGCACAGAGAAGTCGGGGCGGAGATGGCCGCGATCAGCGGAATGCCGGCGGCGGCCGTCTTGTGGACCAACTCGAAGGAGCAGCGGCTCGACACCACGACGAAGCCGCCGGTGGGGTCGATGCGGGCGCGGGCCAGCGCCCCGATCAGCTTGTCGAGCGCGTTGTGCCGGCCGACGTCCTCGCGCACCGCCACCAGTTCGCCGTCGGGACGCGCAAAGCCGGCGGCATGGACCGCCCCGGTCTCCCGATTCAGGCTCTGCCCCGACGGCAAGGCCGCCATGGCACGGCGGATCGCGTCCGGCGCGAAGCAGGCGGTGGAACGGACCGGATCGAGCGGCCTCAGGGTTTCCGCGAAACTGTCGGTGCCGCAACGGCCGCAACCGGAACCGCCCATCAGGTTGCGCTTGCGGCGCAGCAGGGCGGCAAGCCGTTCCACCGGCAGCTGCATGCGGATGCGGACTCCGTCCGTCAGCTCGTCGATGGCGGTGACGGCCAATTCGTCGGCGCTGCCGACGATCCCTTCGCTGAGGGAGAAGCCGGTGGCGAAATCCTCCAGGTCGGTGGGCGTCGCCAGCATGACGGCGAAGAGGTCGTCGGCGTACAGCAGCCCGACGGGCACCTCGTCGACGATCTTCTCCTCCCGCCGGTCGATGCCCGATCCGGTGCAGACGGTCGCCGGCACCAGCCGGAATCCCTGGTGGGACAGCGGGCGAGCCGGGGAAAACGGCGTGGAGAGCGGGGCCGGACAGGTGGTTGCGTGTTCCATGATGTGGCCGAAACTCTGGCTGTGGCGGCACGGCCGGACCGGCGTCCGCTGTCCAACTCTGCACCCAACCGTCACGCAGCGACATGCGACATTCCGGCTCACCACAAATATTCAACGGGAAACTCAGAATAGGTCAGACTTATTGCGTCATAAAAACTGATTATCAGTCTAATTTCTTCAATAAAATCCGCGGCGACTTCTTATTTTATGTTTGCAACACTCATCGATCAGTGATATTTCTTGGGAAAATCTCAAACAAACCGCCTTTTTGGGCGGCCTTCCAGCGACCCGCCATCTCGGTTTTCCAACGATGACGCCCCAGGGCATGGTCGATCCGCCGCGGAGTTTCCCGACCAGGACCCGAAGCCACCGGCTTCCGGTGCATCGCTGACCAGCACGGAACCGGCGCCTTTCACGGATCGGGACCACCGGATCTCACAGCGGAGAAGGACGATGCATGAGCTTTCCTTGTGCGAACGGTTGCTGGAAATGCTGCAGGAGGCGTCGCAGCGCCACGCCTTCCATCGGGTCACACGGATCAAGCTGGCGGTGGGCCAGTTCGCCTGCGTCGATCCGGACGCTCTTCGCTTCGCCTTCGACGTGATCAGACGCGACACGCTGGCGGACGGCGCGACGGTCGACATCCACCAGCCGCCCGGCTTGGTCTGGTGCGAGGACTGCGCCGGCGAGAGGGAGGTTCCGACACGGATCGCCCCCTGCCCGGCCTGCGGCGGCCTGCGCCTGACCCCGCGCGGCGGCAATGACCTGACGCTTGTGGAACTGGAAGTGGCGTGACCGCCGCGACAAGGAGCCCTGCCATGTGCCTTGGAGTCCCGGCCAGGATCATCGCCATCGCCGATGCCGGGCGGAGGCTCGCCATCGTCGACATCCTGGGCGAACGGCGGGAGGTCGACCTGTCCTGCATCGCAGAACCGGGCGAAGCCCTGTCCGATCAGGTCGGGCGGTGGGTCCTGGTCCATCTCGGCTTCGCCCTTTCCCGCGTCGAGGAAGCCGACGCACGGGTCACCCTCGACCTGCTTCGCCAAATCGACGAGGCGGAAGCCGGGAAAGGGCACCTGAAGGCCTCCCTGCTCGCCTGACCAGAGCGACGCGGCCGGCCGAACCCAACAGGAGACTGTTCCTATGAACCGGTTGATTTCCGCCGGCCTCGCCGGCGTTCTTTCGATGGCGCTGGCCCTGCCGGCGGCCGCCCACACCGGCCATGCCGGCGACGCGATGTTCGTTCAGGGGCTCCTCCACCCGCTGACCGGCATCGACCATCTGCTGGCCATGGTGGCGGTCGGCGTCTGGGCGGCGCAGAATGGCGGCCGCGCGCTCTGGCTGCTGCCGGCGGCCTTCATCGCCATGCTGTCCGCCGGTGCCGGGATCGGCATGGCCGGGATCGAGCTTCCGGCGGTCGAAGCCGGGATCGCCGCCTCGGTGGCAGTGCTCGGGCTGCTGGTGCTGGTGAACAAGCGCGTGCCGGCCACCGCCGCCGCGCTCCTCGTCGGAGCCTTCGCCGTCCTGCATGGTCATGCCCATGGCACCGAGATGCCGCAGACCGCAGACCCGATCCTCTACGGCCTGGGCTTCGTGCTTTCCACCGCGATTCTGCACGGCACCGGCATCGCCCTCGGTCTGGTCCGCCATATCCCGCGGCGGCGGTTCGCAACCCGCGCGCTGCAGCGGCCGGAGTGAGGCGAGCACACACCAACCCCACATCAGAACAGGCAGCGAGTTTTCTTCAAGCCGCGCTCTCACCGACCCCTTTTGCACCAGGGGCGGCGAGGCCGCGGTCTTATCCGGCCTTGCTCCGCGCGGCAGCCGCACGGACGGTTCTGTTGCAGCGTTTGCGCGGAGCCGCGATCGGGCGGCCTTCATCGCCCCCTTGTCCGCAATCGCGGCCCAACGTTGCTGAGCCAAGCCGCTGAAGGAGGCATCCGCGCGACGAAGTTCGAAACACCCGGACTCATGACGTCGCTCACCGGCGGTGAGAAGGAGTATGTGCTCCGCGTCTACAGCCCGGAGGACTGGCTGCAACATGCCGCATCGACGACGATCGGAAATCCACTCGATAAATATAGAATATTTCATTATTAGCGTACCCATTGTGTATAATAGCGACTGGGAGCGCCGGCGCGTTCCGAACAGGTCAGGCGCCCGACACTCGAAGCCGCATCGGGTCCTGCACGGTCACTCCGCGCCGGCTCGACAAACCGCCATCACGTTGACGGCGCCTTTGATAATAAGAACAGTTCGCATTGCGGGTTCGATGCGGCTATACCGGTGTGACCGGCATCCCAGGCGATGGCCCCACGGGCGCCGGTTTCCTCGCATCCGTCATTCCGCGTATCTGTGACCGACACCGTCCGCCCACCGCTGCCCGATGACACCCATTCCTGGGGCGCCCGATGACGGGCCCCGTAGGCACTTGGGCGCGCAAGATCGCGGAGTTGTTTGATGCGCATCGATTGCGCGTGGAGCGCGCCATCGCGCGGCGGACCGGGGATCCGCAAACGGCGGGCGATCTCGCACAGGATGCCTTCCTGAGGCTGGCCCGTCTGCCTGATGGCGAGGCGATCCAGAATCCGGCCGGTTTGCTGTATGTGGTGGCCGACCGCGTTGCGTTGGACCATTGCCGGGTTGCCAAGCGCCAGCGCCTGCGTGAGGCCGGTCCGCCCGACGAGGAGTTGCCCTCCCCCGGCCCCGGTGCCGACATGGTGGTGGAGCGGAACCAGACCATGGCCCGGCTGCGCGGCGCCATCGACACCCTGCCGCCCAAAACCCGTGACGTGTTCCTTCTTTACCATGTCGAAGGTTTGACCTACCGCGCCATTGGTGAACGGCTTGGCATCTCCCCCCGCACGGTGGAGTACCATCTGCGCACGGCGCTGGAGCAGTGCCGCGCGCACATGAAGCGGCGGCCGCTGCGATGATGGACAGCGCCAAGGTCCCAACGGGTGATTTTCTTTGAGGGATCGGCCGCCCTCGACCGTCTATCCAAACACGAGGCAACAGGAGCGCTCAGCGGGACGCGATGGATCATCAGGATGGACAGCGCAGCGAGCCGGCGGACGGCGGACCGGACGAAGACCGGCTGTTCTCGGAAGCCAACGCGTGGCACTTCCGCCTGCAATCCGACGACGTCAGGCCGGCGGAACGCGCTGCCTTTGCCGAATGGCTGGCCCGCAGTCCGGCTCACTCCCACGCCTGGACCGGCCTCCAGACCCTCCTTCACGACTTGAAGGAACCCGCCCGCGCCGCTTATGCCGGGTCCCGCATCGCGCCGCCCCGCCGACCCGCGGCGACCGGCATGCGGCGCCTTGCCGCGGCGATGACGATCCTGCTGGTGGTCGGCGGCCTCGGCGTCTGGCGCGGACCGACGCTTTACCAGAATGCCATTGCGGATCAGGTGACCTCGACCGGACAGCGCCGGACCCTGACGCTGCCGGATGGCTCCACGGTCGATATGAACGGCGACACCGCGCTGGCGCTCGATTATCGAGATGGCGAGCGGCGCGTCCGGATTCTGCGCGGCGAGGCGTGGTTCCAGGTCACGCGCGACCCCGACCATCCCTTCGTCGTCGATGGCGGGGCGGGTGCCGCCCGTGTGCTGGGAACCCAATTCAGCGTCCGGCGCGAGAACGACCGCACGACGGTCACCGTGGGCGAAGGGCTGGTGGAGGTCGCCGCCCATCGGAACGCCGACGGCAACGCCCCCTGGCCCGACAGCGTCCGCCTGCACCCCGGCGAGAGCGTGGAGGCCGACCCTCACGGCCTGACCGGGCCACGGGCGGTGGACCCCGCCGTCGCCTTCGCGTGGCGCCAGGGCCAGATCGTCTTCCGCCAGCAGTCGCTCGCCTCCGTCATCGCGGCCCTGAACCGGCAATGGCCGGGCCGGGTGGTCCTGCTGAACGGCGAAGCGGCGGAGCGAGTCGTATCCGGCGTCTTCGCGCTCGACCGGCCGGACGCCGTGATCGACGCGCTGGAGCGCGGTCTGGGCGTGCGCGCCACCCGCATCACCCCCTACCTGACCCTGCTCCGCTGAAAAAAATCGGCGGGACCTGAAAAAACTTCCCAGGGTTCTCCGCGTGCCCGTCGTCATGTCCGGGAAAGGAGAGAATGAGACGCAATCGCAGAAAGCGGCGCGCTCTCTCACCGGACGACAGAGGCGAGCGATGACATCGGTGAAGTGTGAAGCGACGGGTGTGACGAACGGACGCCGGGACAGCGTCCAGGGCGGCCGGTTGGGGCGGGTGATCATGGGGCGCCTTCTGGGGCGGCTCCTGGCGACGACGATGCTGATCGTTCCGGGCCTTCTGCTGTCCAACGCCCCTGCGGCGATGGCGCAGTCGATCCCGGCCGGCCCGGTGACCTTCGCCATTGCGCCACAGTCGGTGGACGGGGCGCTTGCCGCCTTCTCCACCGCCACGCGCATCCAGGTGCTGACCCCCGGCGCTGTGACCCAGGGCGTCAATTCTCCCGGCGTCAGCGGATCGATGACCGCGCGCGAGGGGTTGAACCGTCTGCTGTCCGGCACCGGGCTGGCCGCCCGTTTCCTCAACGCCGAAACCGTGACGGTCGAGCGCGTGGCCGCCGGCGACGCCGTCCTGCTCAATCCGGTGCAGGTCGAAGGAAGCCGGGGCGGCGCCGGTCCCGGCGCCCTGCCTCCGGCCTATGCCGGCGGTCAGGTGGCGCGTGGCGGGCGCATCGGCGCGCTGGGCAACCAGGACGCGATGGACGTTCCGTTCTCCGTCACCAGCTACACCGCCGAAACCATCCGCAATCAGCAGGCGGACACCATCGCCGACGTTCTGGCCAACGACCCGGCGGTGCGCAGCAGTCTCGGCTACGGCAATTTCTCCGAGAGCTTCGTCATCCGCGGCTTCCAGCTGGCGGGGGAGGATCTGTCGGTCGACGGCCTCTATGGCACCGCTCCGCGCCAGATCGTCGCCACCAACATGTTCGAACGGGTGGAGGTGCTGAAGGGCGCCAACGCCTTCCTGAATGGCGCGGCCCCCAGCGGGTCCGGCATCGGCGGCGGCGTGAACCTCGTTCCCAAGCGGGCGGAGGACGAACCGCTGACCCGGCTGACCGCCAGCTACGCCATGGACAGCCGGTTGGGCCTGTCGGCCGATGTCGGGCGCCGGTTCGGCGACGCCAACCAGTTCGGCGTGCGCGCCAACGCCGCGGTCCGCGGCGGCGACACCGCCATCGACGACGAGGAGCGGACGCTGAGGCTCGGCTCCCTGGCGCTGGATTACCGCGGCGAGCGCGCCCGCGTGACGCTCGACGTCGGCACCCAGACCCAGCGGGTGGAGCAGGGCCGCCCCGTGGTCTATGTCGGCAGCTTCGTCCCGGCGGTGCCGTCGGCCTCGCAGAATTACGCGCAGCCCTGGAGCTATTCGCGGATGCGCGACACCTTCGGCCAGATCCGCGCCGAATACGACCTCCTGCCCAACCTGACCGCCTACGGCGCCTTCGGCCTGCGCAGCATGCGCGAGGACGGCGACTATGCCTCCCCCACCATCACGCGGCCCGACGGCACCGGCACGGTCCGGCGCCTGACCGTCCCGCGCGAGGATGACACCGTCACCGGCCAGGGCGGCGTCCGGGCCGATCTGCAGACCGGCCCGTTCAGGCACCAGCTGAACGCCGGAGCCTCCGCGCTGCGGACGACCAACAACAACGGCTTCGAGTTCGGCACGACCTCCGCCATCAACCTCTACAACATGGTCGGCTTCCCGCGCCCGGCGACGACATCGTCCAGCGGCATGGTCGGCGATCTGCCGAAGGTCAGCGAGTCGGTGCTGCGCAGCGTCTACGTGTCGGACACCGTGTCGATCCTGAACGACCGGGTGATGGTCACCGCCGGTCTGCGCCGGCAGAACATCCAGGTTCGCGGCTACAACCGGGCCAACGGCGCCCGCACCTCCGACTACGACCAGTCGGCGCTGACGCCGGTGGTCGGGCTGGTGGTGAAGCCGGTCGAGGAGCTGTCGCTTTACGCCAACCGGATCGAGGGGCTGGCGCAGGGGCCGACCGCCCCGTCCACGGCGGTCAATTCCGGAGAGATCTTCGAGCCCTACCGGTCGGTCCAGTACGAGGTCGGCGGCAAGCTGGACTTCGGCAGCTTCGGCGGTTCGCTGTCGCTGTTCCAGACCACGCAGCCCAGCGGCGTCACCGACGCGTTCACCCGCATCTACAGCGTCTCCGGCGAACAGCGCAACCGCGGCATCGAACTGATGCTGTACGGCGAACCGGTGCAGGGCGTCCGGCTGCTCGGTGGCGCCACCTTCATCGATCCGGAGCTGAGCGACACCGGCAGCGCCGCGACCGAGGGCAAGGACGCCGTCGGCGTGCCGCGCCACCAGTTCAACGCCAACGTCGAATGGGATCTGCCCTTCCTTCCCGCGTCCTTCCCCACCGTGACGCTGACCGGGCGCGTGATCCACACCGGGTCGCAATATCTCAACACCGCCAACACGCTGAAGATTCCCAGCTGGACCCGCTTCGACGTCGGCGCGCGCATGGTCGCCGACATCCAGAACCGTCCGGTCACCGTCCGGGCGGCGGTCGAGAACGTGACCGACAAGGCCTATTGGGCGTCGGCCTCCGGCGGCTACCTGAGCCAGGGCAGCCCGCTGACGGCCAAGCTGTCGGTATCGGTGGATTTCTGAGGATGGGTTTTCGACCGGCGAAGCGATGACGGCGGCATGAGGGGGCTCCGATGACCAACCGAACCATCCGGATTTGGACTCTGATCCACAAATGGACCAGCCTGATCTGCACGATCTTCATGCTGCTGCTGTGCCTGACCGGCCTGCCGCTGATCTTCCATGACGAGATCGAGGCACTGACGGCGGAGGACACGCTTCCACCCATGCCGGCCGACACGCCCTTGAAGTCGCTGGACGAGGCGGTGGCCTCGGCGCTGGCCACCTACCCCGGCGAGCGCCCGCTGTTCCTCAGTTTCGACGTGGACCGGCCGGTGGTGAACGTCACCACCGGTCCGGGGGCCCGCCCTCCGGTGTCGCAGATGCACATCTCCGCCATCGACCTGCGCACCACGCGGATTCTGGCCGACCTGAACGACGACGATGGTTTCATGCATGTGATGCTGCGCCTGCATGTGGACCTGTTCGCGGGGCTGCCCGGCGAGTTGTTCCTCGGCTTCATGGGCTTCCTGCTGTTCCTGGCCACCCTGTCGGGGGTCGTGATCTATGCCCCCTTCATGCGCAAGCTGTCCTTCGGCACGGTGCGGGCCGGGCGCGGCGGGAGGCTGAAATGGCTCGACCTGCACAACATGCTGGGCATCGTCACGCTGATGTGGGTGGTGGTGGTCGGATTGACCGGCGTCGTCAACACCTTGTCCGTGCCGCTGGTCGCCTATTGGCGCGCCAACGAGCTTGCGGCGATGATCGCCCCCTATGAGGGCAAGCCGGTTCCGGAACGCTTCGCCTCGGTCGACGCGGCCGTCCGCACCGCCATGGAGGCCGCCCCCGGCATGCGGCCGCAATTCGTCGCCTTCCCCGGCGTGCGCTTTTCCAGCAACCACCATTACGCGGTGTGGTTGAGGGGAGCCACGCCGGCCACCAACCGGATCCTGACCCCCGCCCTGATCGACGCGGAGACGGGGGCCTTCACCGACATGCGCTCCATGCCCTGGTACATGCTGGCGCTGCGGTTGTCGCAGCCGCTGCATTTCGGCGACTATGGCGGGCTGCCGATGAAGATCCTGTGGGCGGTGCTGGACCTGCTGACCATCGTCATCCTTGGCAGCGGCCTGTATCTGTGGATCGCCCGCCGCCGCCATGCCCAGGGCCGTGCCCGGGATGATGCCGCCCCGGGCTCCGGCCTGCGCGTCACCGCCGGAGAGGCTGCGGAATGACGCCGCGCGCTCCTTTCCGACCGCTGGCGATCTTCGGGATTCCCATGGCGATCGCGCTTGTCACCACCGCCGGGCTGATCACCGCCCTGCTGGATGACGGCGTCATGGACGCCGTGTCCTGGGCAGCACTGTCGGTCCCCGTGCTCACCGCGGTTTGGTCCTGGCGCAAGCGCAAGCGCTGAGAGCGGTTCCTCCTGTCGCCGACGGTATTCGGGCCGGCGCATTCCCGGTGATGCTCCGCTGCCGCGGTGCAACAACGTTTCGGTGAACTGGAACGGGCGGCACGGGCGGGCGACCTCCGGGTTGCGGGGGCCGCCCAACCGCCCGATCAGGCGAACCAGCGCGCGACATCCCCGGTCTGGCCCTGGATGGTGACGCTGCTGCCGGGGCTCAGGTCGAGCACCGTGCTGCCGCCGACGACCCGCGCCGAGGCGATCACGCCGGCGAGGCTGATCGAGCTGTCGGTCAGGGCGAGCCGGTCGGTGCCCGCGGTGAAGTCCATCACCACCGATCCGCCGCCCCCGGCGCCGAGCGCGAAGAGGTCGCTTCCCGCCCCGCCCCACACGGTGTCGGCCCCGTCGATGAGGAAGATCACGTCGTCGCCCTCCCCGCCGTCGATGAGGTCAGCCCCGGCCCCGCCGAAGAGGGTGTCGTTGCCGGCCCCGCCGAACAGCGTGTCGTTGCCGTCGCCACCGTCCGCGATGTCGTTCCCAGCCTCCAGCGACAGCCGGTCCATACCGGCCCCGCCGAAGAGGGTATCGTTGCCGTCGCCGCCGAAGAGGGTGTCGTTGCCGTCGCCACCGTCCGCAATGTCGTTGCCGGCCTCCAGCGACAGGATGTCGTCGCCCTCCTGGCCGAACGCGACGTCATCGCCATCGCCACCGAAGGCAGTGTCGTTGCCGCCCTCACCGAACATGACGTCGTTGCCGGCACCGCCGGCCATGATGTCCCGGCCCTCACCGCCGATCACCCAGTCGTCGCCGTCTTCGCCGAACAGGATGTCGTCGCCGGTGTCGCCGAACACATAGTCGTTGCCGGTGCCGCCGCCCACCGTGTCGTTGCCGGCTCCGCCCATCACGGTGTCGTTGTCCTCGCCACCATGAACGACGTCATCGCCGTCGTCACCGGACAGCAGGTCGTTGCCGGTGGTCGAGGCGATGGTGTCGTTGCCGCCGCCGCCCGACAGCGTGTCGTCGCCGGGCCCCATCCGCATGAACTGGGCGCTGGAGTCGCCGTAGGCCGCGTTGTTGCCCTCGCCGCCGCCGATCCGCGCCTCGCCCAGGACCACGGCGATCGACACGTTGTCGAGGTTGACTTCGGTGCTGCCCGCGGCCTGCCGGGTGTCCAGCACGACCGCCGCGACTCCATCGCCCTGATCCGCCGTGCCGCGGATGGTCACCGGGCCGGTCGGCGCGCCGCCGGAACTGGCGGTCACCACGATCTGCCGCACCGTGACCGGCGTGGAGGAGCCGAGGGAGCCGGTGGCCGCCGGCATTTGGCTGGCGATCTGCTGCAGCGCGGCCTTTTCGGTCTCGTCGGAACTGGCGGCGAGCATCAGCAGGCTGCTGCTGAGCGTCTGGCCGGCCACCAGGCTGCTCTGCTGCGTCGCCGGGCCGCTGGCAACCAGCCGGGTGCCCGCCGACACGCTGGCCGTCAGCATGGGCTCGCCGTCGTCTTCGGTCTGGTCGGTCAGCACCACCTCGGCGGACGCACCGGCCTGTTCCGACACTGCCTCGACGTCCACCCGCTCGTTGCCGTCGCTGTCCACACCGCTTTCGTTGGTGACGTTGGTGCCGGAACCGGTCTCCACCGTGCGGAAGCGCTGGGTCACGTCGAGCGGAGCGGAGCGGTGCCCGTCGGCGTCCACCGCCACCAGGATCAGGTCGGTCAGCGCGTTGCTCGGCAGCGGCACGTCGATCGTGAAGGCCGTCTCCCCGTCCCCGAGCTGGACCGAGGTCAGCAGCGTGTCCTCCGGATCGAGGACGCCGTCGTTGTCCAGGTCGCGCCACGCCTCCACCTTCGAACCGGCGTCGGCGGTGCCGGTGAGCCGGGCCGTGGGGTCGCCGGTGGTGCTGTCGTCGCGGGTGGCCGTGGCCAGCGCGATGGACGGCGGATCGTCGTCGGCGTTGCTCAGCGCCACGTCCGCCGGATCGAGCCCGGCGTAGCGGCTGTCGGTGCTGGCGATCGCGCCGAGCACGAGGTTGTAGGCCTGCGCGCCATCGTTCACGCTGTCGTCCAGGCCGGTGACCGTGACCGTCTGCGGGGTGTCCCAGTTGGCCGCGGTGAAGGTCAGGCTGCTGACCGAAATCTGCGCCTCGCCGGGCCTTGAGACGGACAGCGGAATGGTCACGTCGCCGCGCGGGCGGGTCGCCAGGACGATGGCGACGGTGACGGCGCCGCCGGCCTCGCTGGTCACCAGCCCGGACGGGGTGGCGGTGACGCCTGCCGCACCCAGCGTGTCGATGGAGAAGGTGGGCGAGGACGCCGTGGCCGCGGGCGCGTTGCCCGCCGCATCGCTCCATCCGGTGCCGAGCGTGACGGTGCGGCCGGTCGCCTCCACGTCCAGATTGGGCGTCAGGGTGGCTGTGTAGACCAGCCCATTGGAGCCCGCCTGGACCGTCAGGTTGGACAGGGTGGCGTCGCTCACCGACAGATCGTCGAGCGCGAAGCCGACCGGAGCCTCGGAGAAGGTGATGGTGAGGGTCGCGCTCCTCGTCTCGTCCAGGCTGGTGTCGCTCAGCGTCAGGGTGGCGGACGGGACGCCGGTGTCCACCGTGACGGTGAAGGGCGAGGAGGCCGTGGAAACATTGCCCGCGGCATCGGTGGCCGTGGCGGTGAAGCTGTGCGTGCCCGCCGGCAGAACCGTGCCGGTGTAGTCGAAGGTCCAGGCGCCGGACCCGTTGGCGTTCGCCGTGCCGATGGAGTTCCCCCCCAGCTTGACGGTCACCAGGGCGTTGGCCTCCGCCGTGCCGCTCAGCACCAGTGTGGTGTCGTTGGTCAGGTGGTCGCTGGACGAGCTTCCGGTGTCGCTGGAGAAGCTGCTGATGGCCGGCGCGGCGGGGGGCGCGTTGTCCACCGTGGCGTTGGTCGTGTCCGCCCGCGTGGTGACGTTGCCCGCATTGTCGGTCACGGTGACCGAGACGTTGCGGTTGGCCGCCTCCAGCGAACCGCCGGTGATGGTGTGGGTGGCCGTCCACACGCCGTTGCTGTTGGTCGCCGCGACCGCGGAGCCGCCGCCGAACTGGCTGAAGTCCACCGTCACGCCGGCCAGCGTGTCGGTGTTGTTGTCGCCGGCGAGCGTGTTGTCCCAGGTCATGGTGACCGTGTCACCGGCCTTGTAGGCGCCGCCCGGGCCCGAACCCCCGGAGATGGAAATCGCCGCGTCCGTCAGTGTGGGGGCGACGTTGTCCACACTGGCGTTCGTGCCGTCCGCCCGCGTGGTCGTGTTGCCGGCGTCATCGGTAACGGAAACCGAAACATTTCGGCCTGTGGCGTCGATGGAGCCCGCGGTGATGGTGTAGGTGGCGGTCCAGACGCCGTTGCTGTTGGTCGCCGTGACCGCGGAGCCGCCGCCGAACTGGCTGAAGTCCATCGTCACGCCGGCCAGCGTGTCGGTGTTGTTGTCACCGGCGAGCGTGTTGTCCCAGATTGCGGTGACCGTGTCGCCGGTCTTGAAAGAACCGCCGGTTCCGGTCCCACCGGAGATCGAGATGTTCGCGTCGGTGACGGTGGGGACGAGGTTGTCCAGCGTGGCGTCGGTCGTGTCGGCCCGCGTGGTCGTGTTGCCGGCGTCGTCGGTGACGGTCACGGAGACGTTCCGGTCCGTCGCGTCGACGGAACCGCCGGTAATGGTGTAGGTGGCCGTCCAGACTCCGTTGTTGTTGGTCGCGGTGACCGCGGAGCCGCCGCCGAACTGGCTGAAGTCCACCGTCACGCCGGCCAGCGTGTCGGTGTTGTTGTCACCGGCGAGCGTGTTGTCCCAGGTCGCTGTGACCGTGTCACCGGTCTTGAAAGCGCCGCCGGTTCCGGTCCCCCCGGAGATCGACAGATTCGCGTCGGTGACGGTGGGGCCGACGTTGTCCACCGTGGCGTTGGTCGTGTCGGTCCCCGTGGCCGTGTTGCCGGCGTCGTCCGTCACGGTGATCGAGACGTTGCGGTTGGCGGCGTCGATGGAGCCGGCCGTGATGGTGTAAGTCGCCGTCCAGACGTCGTCGGTCTGGCTCGCCGCGACAGCGCTGCCGCCGCCGAAGGCGGAGAAATCGAACGTCACGCTGGTCAGGGAGTCGGTGTTGTTGTCACCCCCCACCATCTTGTTGTTCCAGGTCGCGGTGACGGTGTCGCCGATCTTGTAGACCCCGCCGGTTCCGGTCCCGCCGGAGATCGCGATGAAGCTGTCCCTCGCCCACGGTTCCCGGTCGTCCACGACGGCGTTGCTGCTGTCGATGCCGGTCTTCTTATTGCCCGCGTCGTCGGTGGCGGTGACGGACACATTGCGGCCCGTGGCGTCGATGGAACCGCTGGCGATCGTGTAAGTCGCCGTCCAGACGCCGTTGCTGTTGGTCGCCGCGACCGCGGTGCCGCCGCCGAACTGACTGAAGTCCACCGTCACGCCGGCCAGCGTGTCCGTGTTGCCGTCGGCGGTGCCGTTCCACGCCACGGTGACGGTGTCGCCGATCTTGAACGCCCCGCCGATCCCGGTCGCGCCGGAGATCGAAATGTTCGCGTCGGTGACGGTGGGCGCGATGTTGTCCGCCGTGGCGTTGCTGGTGTCCGCCGTCGTCGTCACGTTGCCGGCATCGTCGGTGACGGTCACCGAGACGTTGCGGTTGGTGGCGTCGATGGAGCCGCCGGTGATGGTGTGGGTCGCCGTCCAGACGCCGCCGTTGTTGACGCCGGCCACCGCGCTGCCGCCGCCGAAGGCGGAGAAATCGAACGTCACGCTGGCCAGCGTGTCGGTGTTGTTGTCGCCGTTGAGGAGCGTGTCGTCCCAGGTCGCGGTGACGGTGTCGCCGATCTTGTAGGCGCCGCCGGTTCCCGTCGCGCCGGAGACCGACATGTGGCCGTCGGTCACCGTGGGAGCCTGGTTGTCGACCGTGGCGTTGGTCGTGTCGGCCGTCGTCTTCGTGCCGCCACCCGCCAGCGAGGCGGAGACCGAGACGTTGCGGCTCGTGTCGTCGATGGAGCCGCCGGTGATGGTGTAGGTCGCCGTCCAGACACCGTTGCTGTTGGTCGCCGCGACCGCGGTGCCGCCGCCGAACTGGCTGAAGTCCATCGTCACGCCGGAGATGGTGCCGGTGTTGTTGTCGCCCTGCGCCGTGTTGTTCCAGGTCGCGGTGACGGTGTCGCCGATCTTGTACGCCCCGCCGGTGCCGCTGCCGCCGGAGATCGCGATGTTCCCGTCCGTCACCGTAGGCACGGCGACGTCCATCGTCGCGTTGGTGGTGTCCGCCGTCGTCTTCACGTTGCCGGCGTTGTCGGTGGCGGTGACCGACACGTTGAGATTCGCGGTGCCGCCGGGTGCCGCCGTGATGGTGTGCGTCGCCGTCCACACGCCGTTGCTGTTGGTCGCCGCGACCGCGGTGCCGCCGCCGAACTGGCTGAAATCCACCGTGACGCTGGCCAGCGTATCGGTGTTGTTGTCGCCGCTGACCGTGTTGTTCCACGTCATCGTGACGGTGTCGCCGATCTGGTAGGCGCCGCCGGTCCCCGTCCCGCCGGAGATGGAAATCGCCGGATCGGTGACCGCGGGGGCCTGATTGTCCACGATGGCGTTGGCGGCGTCGGCGGTGGTGGTCTTGTTGCCGGCGTTGTCGGTGACGGACACGGACACGTTGCGGCTGGTGGCGTCGATGGAGCCGGCCGTGATGGTGTAGGTGGCGGTCCAGACGCCGTTGCTGTTGGTCGCGGCGACCGCCGAACCGCCGCCGAACTGGCTGAAGTCCATCGTCACGCCGGCCAGCGTGTCGGTGTTGTTGTCACCGCTCAGCGTGTTGTCCCACGTCGCCGTGACCGTATCGCCGATCCTGTAGGCCCCTCCGGTGCCGGAACCGCCGGAGATGGCGATGTTGGCGTCGGTCACCGTGGGCGCCACGTTGTCCAGCTTGTGGTTGGCGGTGTCGGTCAGCGTCTTGCTGTTGCCGGCGTTGTCGGTGACCGTGATCGCGACGTTGCGGCCAGTGGTGTCGAGGCTGCCGGCGGCGATGGTGTAGGTCGCCCGCCACACGCCGCCGCTGTTCGTCATGGCAACCGCGGAACCGCCGCCATACTGGCTGAAATCCGCTGTCACGCTGGCGATCGTGTCGGTGTTGTCGCTTCCGTCGCCGCTGCCGCTGTTGTCCCAGATCGCCGTCACCGTGCTGCCGATGCGCAGCGTGCTGTTCGTGCCGACCAGCGACGCCTGGCCCGCCATGTTGCCCAGCGTCAGCGTGGGCGCCACATTGTCCACCGTGGCGTTGGTGCCGTCGGCTTGGGTGGTGCTGCCCGAGGCCGTGGTCGCGGTGACCGACACATTGCGGTTGGTGGCGTCGATGGAGCCGGCCGTGATGGTGTAGATCGCGGTCCACACGCCGTTGTCGTTGGTCGTGGCGACCGCCGAACCGCCGCCGAACTGGCTGAAGTCCATCGTCACGCCGGTGACGGCGGCGGTGTTGTTGTCGCCCTGCGCCGTGTTGTTCCAGGTCGCGGTGACGGTGTCGCCGATCTTGTACGCGCCACCGGTGCCGGTACCGCCGGAGATGGCGATGTTCCCGTCCGTGACGGTCGGACCGGTCTGGGCGACCCCCATCCGGATGTCGGCGAAGGAGCCGTTGTCGGTGACCGAGAAGGTCGTCAGGCTCGGCGCGTTGGTGAAGGTGATGACGACATCGCTCCCTCCACCGAAGGTGCCGTTCTTGTCCCAGTCCACCGTCAGCGTCTTGGTGCCGCTGTCGTATTGCAGATGGCTGGAGGAGAAGGCCTTGACGGCGCCGCCGGTCAGCCGGATGACATCGCCGCTTTCCAGCGTCTTGATGATGTCGCCGTTGGGGTCGAGGAAAACGTCGTCCCCGGCGCCGCCGTCGAGCACGTCGGTTCCGGCCTCGCCGTTCAGGGTGTCGTTGCCGGCCCCGCCGTTGAGCGTGTCGTCGCCGTTGCCGCCTTTGAGCGAGTCGCCCTGCGCCGTGCCGGTGAGCACGTCGGCCCCGCCGCCGCCATTCATCGTGAGGCCGCCCGAGAGCGTCACGGCGGACGCGTCGATTTTCAGCCCCGTGGTGGTGGTCTGACTGCTGTATCCGCCCGTGATGGCAACGGTGAGGGTGTTGTTCGAATCCGTCAGGGTGCCGGGAAGAACCAGCGTGTCGCCAAGCGTCGTGCTGTAGAAGCGGATGAAGTCGTTGCCGTCTCCGGTGTCGATGACTTCGCCGGCGCCGAGTTCGGAGCCGCTGGTGTAGCCGATGATGTCGTTCCCGGCTCCGCCGACGATGGAATCGTTTCCAGCTCCGCCGACGATGGTGTCGTTTCCATCGCCGCCCTGGATTGTGTCATCGCCGTCACCGCCCTGGATCGTGTCGTTGCCGGCTTCGCCGTTGAGCACGTCGTTGCCGGCGCCGCCCACGATGCTGTCGTTGCCGTCACCTCCGTTCACGGTGTCGTCGCCGACCTCGCCGTACAACTTGTCGTCGCCCGCGCCACCGTCCAGGCTGTCGTTCCCATTGCCACCCATCAGGCTGTCGTTGCCGTCGCCGCCGATGATGGTGTCGTTGCCGTTACCGCCGTTGATGGTGTCGGCGCCGTCGCCGCCGAGAAGGCTGTCGTTGCCGTCGTTGCCGTTGATCACGTCGTTGCCGGCGGTGCCGGTCAGCGTGTCGTTGTTGGCGCCGCCGGTGAGGGTGTCCAGTGCATAGGCATAGCTTTGAAACGCCAGGGGCGAGGCTTCCAGGCTTCCGATTCCGGCTTCCAGGGTCCAGTTCGCCCCGATGGCGAAGCTGCCCGTCCGATCGGTGGAGGCGGCGACATCGGCTCCGGTCGCTTCGGCCAAGGCGGCGATGAAGGACGTGCCGTCTCCGCTCGCCACATCGCAGCCGTAGAACAGAAGGTCGCCCTCGTCCGCCAGCGCGCCGCCGAGCGCGGCCAGTTCGGCGGAGCGGTCCGCCACGGCGGCGGTGTCGAGCAGGAGCGCGCCCAGCCGGACCTGCCCAGCGGCGCCGTGGCTCAGCACATGGATGGCGTCATAACCCGACCGCCCCGCCGCCCAAGCCGCCATCTGGGCCAGCCCGTCCACCGAGCCGTCCAGGAGCACGACCTCGATCCCGGCTGCCACGCCCGCCGCGAGCGTCTGCCAGTCGGCAAGGCCGGTATCGATGAACACGGCCTCCTTGCGCCCGCCGTCGGCGGTGGGATCGGCAGGATGCAGAATCGACCGGGTGACGGTGGAAGCGAAGAGGTTGGTCGTGTCCATGTTTGCGCCCTTGCTGTTTCCATCGCTTAGGGCAACCGGCCTATCGCATTCTCGTTGAGGTTGTTATACAATAGATAGATTGCCTACAAACTTCTATCTATCAGAAGGCATATTGCTTGTTCAATCGACAGAGTGTCGCCGTCAAACATTGTGAAAGGTTGTCACAACGCAACAATATGTCGCATTTTCCGACAGGCGGCTCGGAACAGGACACGGCTCCGTCGCTCACCAGTGTTTGATCAACGCGGCCGGAGTGCGAAGAGAAGGCCAAGCATGCACAACGCCGGTTCCGTCGTCTGCCTCCGCGCGCCGCACCTCAGCCACCGCCCCTTGCGTCGCCGGCAGGTCAGCGTGCCGGCACCGGGTCGGTGGCGAACTCCGCCGTGAACAGCGCGACCAGATGCTCGATCACCGCCCGCACCCGCGGCACGTCGCGCAGGTCCGGGTGCAGAACCAGCCACGCTTCACGCTCCAGCGGCGGGGCATCGCAGGGCACCGGCAGCAGGTCTGGTTCCCCCGCCGCCAGCCACAGGGGCAGCAGCGCCACCCCGAATCCCGCCTTCGCCGCCGCGAGCTGGGTCTGCAGGCTGTTGGAGCGGAAGGCGACGCGGCGCCCGGCCATGTAACGGGCCAGCCAGACCGCCTCCGGCAGCTCGGCCAGCGCCTCGTCGTAGCCGACCACCGCGTCGGGCGCCCCGGCGGCGGCGAACAGGCCGTAGCCCATGGTGGCGAGCCGCCGCGCGATCAGGTCGCCGCGCTGCGGCCGGGCGAGCCGGATGGCGATGTCGGCCTCCCGCCGCGCGAGACTGAGCGAGCGGTTGTCCACCGTCACCTCCAGGTCGATTCCCGGATGGCGGGCACGGAACGGCCCCAGCCGCGGCATCAGGAAACGGTCGGCCAACGCCGGGGTGGTGGTCAGCCGGACGGTGCCGGTCAGCCCGGCCTCCCGCCCGCCCTGGCTCGACACCTGGCGCAGGATGGCCAGCGCCCGCTCGTCCATCCCGTCGGCCAGCGCCAAGACCGCCTCGCCGTCGGCAGTCAGGCTGTAACCGTCGGCCCGCCGATCCACCAGACAGCGGCCCAGCCCCTCCTCCAGTGCGGCGACCCGGCGCCCGACCGTCGCGTGGCTGATCCGAAGCGCGCGCGCCGCCGCCGACAGGCTGCCGGTGCGGGCAAGCTCCAGGAAGATCCGCAGATCGTCCCAATTCAGGGTCGCTGTC
>NZ_JBHSLC010000029.1:0-10502 GCF_042657465.1 Azospirillum himalayense
TTACGAGCGGCGCGCCGACATCTTCACCGCCTTCCATCACATCGCCGCCAGCCTCATCTGCTGGCGCTTCGTCCAGAAATGGTTCTGTTAGGCGCTCTTAGATTCATACGGCCTCATTTGCCGGCCGGGCTTCGGCCGCACTTGCGGCCGGGACCGCAGTCGCGGTCCAAAGCGGATTGAAATCCGCTTTAAATGGCGCATCCGCTCTATCATCTTGTTTTCCGCCAGGGCTGCTCACAGCGAGTTGCGGCATGATTGTTCAGCGACATCGCTGAAATCAATTGCCCACAACAACTTCGGCAGATGAAAGACGGCGCAACAGGTGCTGACGACGGCGCTTTTCCGGCGGCAAAAGCTCGTAAAGGAAGGTCTCGATGGGCTTCCAAACCGAGACCCAACCAAGAATGACAAAGCTCTCCTGCAAAATCCGGGTCATGGGGCGAGCCGGAAGATTATTGGAAATCTGCCAAGCAAGGAAAAGGCAGACTGACAGCACCACGAAACCGATCAAGGCTGCTTGGCGCCACGTCCGGATCGACTCGCGAATCCTTTTCGACTCGCCATCAGCACTGGTGGCGAAATGACCAGTCAGTGCGGTGGCGACGTCGAAAGGCGGAGACCGCGTCATTTCTTTGGCTGGAAGACGAATGACGATGCGAATCGGTCGGTTCCTGGGCTGTGCCTTCACGCGCCTCAGGAAATACTCCTCGGCGCCCGCCGTCAGACGGCCTTCGCGGAACGGCGACGGATCAACGCATTCGAACAGTTGCGACAGGTGGCTGAGCCTGACGTCGATGACATCGCTCGTCTTTTCGACCTGCATTGTCATCTCCGCGTTCAAGACCGAACATCCCGGGGTGGCCCCATCGCCGAAGGCGGAATCGGAGCTGGCCTGCGCATCGTTTCACGGCTGCCGAACCACGCCACGTAGAGCGTCGGAAGGAAGACGAGCGTCAGCAGCGACGCGACGAGTAGACCGCCCATGATCGCGAAGGCCATCGCACCCCAGAACACCGTGAAGGCAATCGGGATGAGACCGAGCACGGTGGAGGCGGCGGTCAGCATGATCGGGCGGAACCGGGAACCGCAGGCTTCGATCACGGCGTCCGGGATGGCTCGTCCGGCGGCCCGCTCCGCCTCGATCTGCTCAATCAGGATCACCGCGTTCTTCGCAATCATGCCAACGAGCGCGAGGACTCCGAGGATGGCGACGAAGCCGAGCGGCTGGCCGGACGCCAGCAACGCCAGAACGACGCCGATCAGACCGAGCGGCACCACGCTCAGCACGATCGCCAAGCGCTGGAAGCTGCGGAGCTGGACCATCAGCACGGTCAGCACGAGGAGCAGCATCAACGGAATGACGGCGAAGACCGAGGCGCGGCTTTTGGCGCTCTCCTCAGCGATTCCGCCGACCTCGATGCGGTATTCCGGCGGCAGGGTGGTCGAGAGGTCGGCGATCCGGGGCGCCAGAGCTTCGATGGCGGACTCCGGTAGGGTTCCTGGCGCCACGTCCGCCTGCAGCGTCAGGGTGGGCTGCCGCCCGCGCCGCCAGACCAGCGGAAGATCCTGGGCGTAGCCGAAGGACGCCAACTGGTTCAGCGGAACGCTTCGTCCGTTCGGCAAGGACACCGGCAGGCTGCGCAGCGTTTCCACCGACAGGGTCTGCCCGCGAGCATCCCGTGCCAGAACGTCGATCAGGTAGATCCCGTCGCGGATGGGCGTGACGGCGCTTCCCGAGACGGCGGCGTTCAGCATCCCGGCGACGGCCGCCGAACTCAAGCCAAGGCGCCGCGCCTCGTCCTGGTCGATCCGCACCCGCAGTTTGCGGGCGGTCTCCATCCAGTCAAAGTTGATCCGCCGCGTCTCGGGAAAGGTCCCGACGACCTGCGCGAGCTTCAGAGCGATTTCGCGCACTTCGCTCGGGTCCGGCCCGACGACGCGGTACTGCAGCGGCCACCCCACGGGCGGCCCGAGTTCCAGCGGGTACACGCGGGCGACGATGTCCGGAAACTCCTCGGCCAACAGGGTTTCCAGGTGGGATTGCAGCCGTTCGCGCGCCGCGATGTCCGTGGTCACCACCACTGTCTGGCCGATGAAGGGGTTGGCAAGCTGGACGTTCAGCGGCAGGTAGAAGCGGATCGCTCCGCGCCCGGCATAGCTGCTCCAGCGCGCAACCCCCGTCTCCCTGGCCAGCAGCGCGTCGAACCGCTCGACCGCCTCGCGCGTGGCGTGAATCGAGGCGTTCTGCGGCAGGCGGAGATCGATCAGAAGCTCGACGCGGTCTGACGGCGGAAAGAACTGCCGTGGAACGAGACCCAGCGCCAGGATCGCGGCGACGAACAGGCCGAGCGTCGTCGCGATCGTCAACCCGCGGGCCTGGATCGCCGCGCCCAGCACGCGGCGGTACAGCCGCAGCACGACGCCGGGTTCCCCACCTTGCCCCGGCTTGGGCGGCCGCAGCAGCAGCATGCCCAGGACGGGCGCGAAGACGGTCGCGACGAGCCACGATGCGATCAGGGCGATGCCCACGACGGCGAAGATGGAGAAGGTGTACTCGCCGGCGGAACTCTGCGCGAAGCCGATGGGCACGAAGCCGGAAATGGTCACCAGGGTGCCGGACAGCATCGCCATGGCCAGGGCCTTGTAGGCGTAGACGGCGGCGGCCTCCTTCCGGTCGCCGGCGGCAAGCCGCCGGGTCATCGCGTCAACGGTGGTCATGGCATCGTCCACCAGCAGCGCAAGCGCGATGATCAGCGCGCCCAGCGAGATGCGCTGCAGGTCGATGCCGAGCAGATCCATCACGGCGAAGACGATGGCCAGCGTCAAGGGAATCGTGATCGCGACGACGGTGCCCGCGCGCAGGCCGAGCGCGATGAAGCTGACGATCAGCACGATCACGACGGCCTGCCACAGCGACGTGATGAAGTCGGAGATCGCCTCGTCCACGGTGCGCGCCTGATCGGCCACCAGATGCGCCTCGATCCCCATCGGCAGGCCGGCGCCGATGCGCGCCATCGCCGCCGAGACGTTCCGGCCGAGGGCGAGGATGTCGCCGCCCGGACGCATCGCGATGGCGAGCCCGATCGCCGGCTTGCCGTTCACCCGGAACAACGGCTGGGGCGGATCGGCCAGATCACGGCGCACCTCGGCCAGATCGCGCAGGCGCAACATGCGCCCCCCGGCAACGAAATTGACGTCGAGGATGTCCTGCTCCGATGCGAAGGCGCCCGAGACCTGCAGGGACAACGCCTCCTTGCCGGTGCGCAGCACGCCAGCCGGGCGCACCGCGTTCTGCGCCTGCAGCGCGGCGATCAGGGCACCGGGCTCGACCCCCAGCCCCGCCAGCGTCTCCAGCGAGAAATCCACGTAGACGCGCTCGTCCTGCTCGCCCAGAAGCTCGATCTTCGAAACGTCCGGGACGAGGAGCAGGCGCGAGCGGACGTCCTCCACGGTGTCGCGCAATTCGCGGTGCGTGAACCCGTCGGCGGTGAAGCCATAGATGATGCCGAAGGTGTCGCCGAAGTCGTCGTTGAAGCCGGGACCGAGAACCCCCGGTGGGAGCGTGTGCCGCATGTCGCCGACCGTCTTGCGCACTTCGTACCAGGTGTCGCTCACCGCGCGGCCATGGGTGCTTCCGACAAGATCGACGAAGATCACGGTCGTTCCGGGAACCGTGTAGCTGCGCAGCGTGTCGAGGTTCGGCACCTCCTGCAGCGTCCGTTCGAGCCGCTCGGTCACCTGCTGGAGCGTTTCGTCCAGAGTGGCGCCCGGCCATTGAGCCTGCACCACCATGGTGCGAATGGTGAAGGCCGGGTCTTCGGCCCGGCCGAGTTTCAGGAACGCCACGGTTCCGGCCAGGACGACCCCGATCATCAGAAAGAGGACCAGGGACCGGTTCCGGATCGCCCACGCGGAGAGATTGAAGTCGCTCATGGTCCGGTCCCGAGCATGCGGACCTTCTGCCCCGGCCGCAGCGCCTGCACTCCTGCGGTGACCACGATCTCGTCGGCTTCGAGGCCGCGCGCGACGATGACCCGGGCAAGGTCGTAGCGTTCAAGGTCGATGTTGCGCAACGCGACGGTGTTCGTTGCCTGATCGACGATCCAGACCGCGGGCTGCCGGTTCGCCTGTGTCAGGGCCGTTGCAGGGATCTCGACGCCGCCAACGCCGCCGGCCTGGATCGCCCCGTTGACCGTCGATCCGAGGCGCATGGCGTCGGGCGGGTTCTGGAGGCCGATCCGAACCGTGAAGGTGCGGGTCACCGGGTCGGCCTGCGGTGCCACCTCGCGCACGCGGCCGATGGCCTGCACGGTGGGGTCGGAGGTCAGCGCGACCGTGACGACGGGGTTGGCGGGTGCGGTGCGGATCACCGACGCCGGTACGTCGAAAACGGCGTCGCGCCCGTCCCGGCGGGCCAGATGCACGATCATGCGGCCAGCCGCCACCACCTCGCCCGGCTCGGCGCCGCGGGCGATGACCGTGCCGGGGCCGTCGGCCAGCAGTTCCGTGTAGCCCAGGCGGTCCTGCGCGGTGTCGAACTGCGCCTGCGCCGAATCGACTTGCGCCGCGGCGGCCTTCAGGGCCTGCGCCGCCGCGTCGTAGCGCGCGCGGGTGGTCCAGCCCTGGCCCAGAAGGGTTTCCTGCCGTTCGTAATCATTGCGTGCCAGCGTCTGCTGCCCCATGGCGGCGCTCAGGTTCGCTTGCGCCGTTCTCAGGGCGTTGCGGGCGGGTTCCGGGTCCAGACGCGCGATCACTTGCCCCGCTTCGACCGCATCGCCGACATTCACCAAGCGTTCGATCATCCGCCCGTCGATGCGGAACGAGAGGCTGACCTCGTCCTGCGCCTGGATCTGGCCGGACAACGACAGGGTCTCGCCGCCCTCGTGCCTTGCGACCGTCACAACCCGCACGGGGCGGATCGGCTCCGCGACGGGCTCCTCGCCGGAACCGCATGCCGCGAGCAGGATCGACGGCGCGACGGCGAGCAGGGCCCATCGGCAGCGTGCGCGTTCGGTTCGATTGTGGTTCACGGGGCCCCCCATTTTTTGGCGTCCGACGATCCCGATGTGGCGTTCGCCCTAGATTCCGAGGCGCTTGAACAGGCTGGCCAGAACGATCAGGACGACCAGAGCGAGCATCGGTATGGCGGCGGCGACGACGAAGACGTCGCCATAGGAGTCACGGTGGTTGAGCCTGCAGACGGTGAGCAGCGTGATGACGGCGCCGTTGTGCGGCAACGCGTCGAGCGCGCCCGAAGCGACCGCCGTCACCCGATGCATCACGTCGAGCGAGAAGCCGGACGCCTGCGCCATGCCCACGAAGGTCGGGCCAAGCGTGTCGAGGGCGATGCTCATGCCGCCGGACGCCGAGCCGGTGATCGCGGAAAGAACCGTCACGGATGCCGCGACCGACACCAGGGGGTTGCCCCCGCCGATGGCCAGGATGGCTTGGCTGATCGCCTCGAAGACCGGCAGGGCCGCGACCACCGCGCCGAATCCGACAAGGCTCGCCGTGCTGAAGATCGGCAGGACCGAAGCGTCGGCGCCCTGGTCCAGGCTCGTGCGCAGATCATCCAAGCGGTTCCAGTTGCCGGCGATGAGCAGAAGGATGGCGAGGAACAGCGCCACGATGACCGCCCAGACACCACGCACGGCCTCGATGGTCGTGGCTCCGAACCGGGGGTCGGCGAGGAAGGCGGTGTCCATCCGGGGGGCGATGACCTGGATGAACAGGAAATTGCTGGCGATGACAACGACGACCGGCAGCACCGCCAGCGCCGCGGGAGGCAAGGTTTCCGTGTCGGTGCGTTTTCGCGGGGTGGGTTCGGCGGAGAGTTCGGCGATGTCGAATCCCTCGCACTGCGCGCGTTCGCGCGTCGCGCGGTCCAGCACCGGAGAGCCGTCGACATGGTCGCCGTACCCCTCGCCGGAGGCCCGCGCGGCGGCGGCACGGCGGTTCAGCCACAGGACACCCAGAACGAACATCACGAGCCCGGTGACGATCCCGAGGCCCGGCGCGGCGAAGGCCGACACGCCGCCGTAGGTCAGGATGGCGCAGCACAGCACCACCGAGACGACCGCGCGCTCCGGCCCCAGCCGGGCGCTGACCAGCCGGGCGAGGGATCGCGCCGACCCGGTGTCGTCCATCAGCTTGCCGAAGATCGCCCCGAGCATGAACAGGGGAAAGAAGGAGACGATGAAGGAGCCGGTGTTGGTCATGAAGATCTGGGTGTAGGCGCCAAGGATCGGCAGGCCGCCGGTCAGCAGAGCCGCGAGCAACGCGGCCGCCGGAGCCGCGATCAGCAGAGTCACGCCTCGGTAGGCCAGGACGATGAGCAGCGCGAGCGCGGCGAGGACGGAGGCGAGATCGATCATGGCGGTGGCTCCGTAGGGACCTTCTCAGGACGCTCCATGCGATGGAGGTTGGGTCGGCTCGGGGTAGCGCGCGTCGTACGGATAGCGGGGAAAGTCCTCGCCGAGCCTCCGCCAATCCGCCAGCCACCGTTCGGTGACGGTTCGCCCTTCCTCGCGAAGCGTCGCGAAGTAGTCCGGGCAGCGGTTGAACTTCGAGGTGTGCTTGAGCCCCCAGGCGGTGTCGCGGGTCATCTTGATGGTCCGGACCGCGACGATCTTATGGTTGTCCAGCGGCGGACGCCCGTTTCCGTACCGCTCGATCCATTGGTTGATCGTCATGATGGCGTCCAGTTCCTGGTTGAGCGACAGGTTGCCGGCCAGATCGTTCTCGCGATCCCGGATGTCCTCGAGGCCGATGTTCGGTGACGCAGGATGGAACTCCTGGGGGTTGATGCGCACGATCCAGACCTCGTCCGGCTTTTCGTCCTTCGCCCTGGCGTCGAGAAGGTCGCGCACCGGCGGATTGCGCGAATACAGGCCATCCCAATAGTACCCGTTGCGGGTGACGGTCCGGCCCGGCACGCAGGTCGGGAACACCATGCCGGGGATGACCTGCGCGGGCAGAACCTCCGGAAGCGTCCCCGACGCCGCCACGCCTTCCAGCGAGATCGCCCGGCGCATGCGCCAGCGGGTGATGTCGTACTGGTTGATCTCCCGGCCGTCCGGCCGCAGGCCCATCTGTTCGAGGGTCTTGTTGGAATCGAAAACCTCGAAATTGCCGCTGAGCACTTCGATGGCGCCGGCGAGAATCCGGGTGTCGGCTTCGGCCACCCGCGGCCAATCGATCGCCTCAAAATCCGGACACAGGTCCTTCAGCAACTCCGTAAATCCAAGATACTGCCAGCGGGCTCCCATCATGTTGAGACCGGCCAGCCCGAACCTGCCGGTGCTGGAGTAGGGGTTGGACGCCGGCAGCGGCAATCCCTGCGATTTCCATTCCAGCAAGCCGGCGACCAGACGGTTGTGGGCGGTCTCGACCGGGGTGGTCGCGGCAAAGGTCGTCCAGAGAAAGTCCAGGCGCTCGATCGCCTTGCCGATGGTGCCGCACGCCGTGTCGACGGTGTTCGGGGCGAGGCCGTACCACGCGGCCAGCGCGCACAGCGCGCCCGCCGATGTGCCGCTGATCGCGACGATGTCGAAGGTGTCGCCGTCCTGCGGGTTCTCGTCCCAGCTCTGCTTCGTCATCAGGATGGTCCTCAGGACGCCCCAGGTGAACGCCGCGTGCGTTCCTCCCCCTTGGCAAGCGATTGCAACCCTCTTGATGGGCATGTCTTCACCGCCTTCCTGTGCATCTAGGGGGATCGGCCGTTGGGTGACAGGCGGCTCGACACTTCCCCTTGCAGGGTTTGCTCGATCCGCTCCAGCAGGTACGGGAAGAAGGGGTTGGACGACATGCGGAGCAGGGCATCCATGCTGACGATCAGCGCTCCACGCTCTCCCCGCGCGGCCACCGCGCCCAGATGGATGCCGAAATCCTCGTTGGGGTCGGGGTGCAGACCGTAAAGGGAATCGGTCGTCGGGAACGGAAGGGCGACATGCGACAGCGAATAGACGTCGAAGGGATAAACCAGCCCCAATTCCTGCACCTGTTCCGTCTCCGTGCCGAAGTCCATCGTTCGCGCGACCACGTCGGTGCGCTCCGCATCGGCGTTGGTGATGATCGTGGTCCTGAACCGGCGGGGAGGGTCGGGCAGGATGCGCGCCAGCATGGTGTCGGACGCCGAACTCAGGAGCGGGCCGAACTTGGTGTTGCGGTTCACGTCGAACAGCACGAGTTCGCTGCCGTTGGCGGGCAGGTGGGCGTACAATCCGGACAGGATCGCCCGAGTGCTGACGGTGAAATCCATCACCGATTGAAAGGTGAGGATTGGGGCCAGCCCGTCCAGCCCACCGCCCGCGCGGCGTGCGATTCTGCTCTGAAGAGCCGAGGTCAGCAGATGCGACTGCCGTGCGCCGTTGACTGGAAAAGAGTTGTACTTGAAGGGGTTGAATTCCGGCATAACGCTGAGCCAGGCGGCTTTCGCGAACGCGGGGAAGATCGCGGGCAACCCGGCCAGACCAGCGAACCGGGCGAATGCGGTGATTCCGATCATCGGCGAAATCAGCACGATGCGGTCAGGACGCTTCAGCCGGGTATCATCGAGGGCATCGAGCGCATACATCAGAGCGAGCGCGCCACCATTCGAGAACCCGACCACATGCAACGGTTGGTCCGGAGCGATGCGCCGCTGCGCTTCGCGCGCAGCCAGCCGGGTGGCCGCCAACCAATCCTCCCATTCGATGTCCGTCAGGCCTGCGGGGACCGTGCCGTGTCCGGGCAACCGAATGGCGATGGCGACGAAACCGTAGGTTTGATAAAGGCGGGCGATGTGACGAAGGCTGTAGGGTGAGTCGGTCAAACCGTGAAGGAACAGCACCGCTCCTTTGACAGGACCGTCGGGTTCAAGCACATAGGAACGATTCCAGTCCCTGGAGAACTGCCCGGGATAGATCGGGCTTCCATCGAAATACCGGTTAACCGGAATGCGCTCTTCCGCAGGCAGCTTCTGGGTCACCTCTGATCGCACGCTTTCAAATATGACAGCTTCATTATTAAAGTATTCGTTCCAGCCGATATTATCCAATTCTTTATAATGAAGCTCCTTCGGCACAAATGTATGCCAGCTCTCGAGCGGAAGGCCGCGCTGCGAATCATAAGCGCGCACAAGCAGAAGAACAATAGCGCCCACGATGATTAGCGCGAGTATTGTTTTTGCAGATTTCCAAGCCCATAGTTTCATGTAGGCATGACTTTCGAGTTTGGGGGATTCGATTGTCTACCGCAAATTAGGGCAGCCATTTTGAAGGCACTTCGATCCACGAGGCCCAAGGCGTCGCGTAACACGCCCATGCTGATGACCGACTTGACGGCTCCCGTACACAGGCAGGCACTCCGGTCATTGCGACCGACTGCATGGCAGCACTTGGGCAAAAATCATGCCGTTCTGCGATTGGGCATGTCCATACTATGTGAATGGCTTTCTTGATGAAAGACTTCCATATTGATTAATCCGGACATTTATTAGGGGTTTTGGCTTCATGCACAGCGGCGCTGACTTCGCGTTGGTGATGCCAATCGTCTCTACTCTCTACTGTTGCCCTGAGCCTGTTTTTGGACGGCTTTTTCCGGAGTTTCGGTCCGGAAGACCGGGTGGTGCTTGTGCTTGACCATGCCGGCTGGCACGGATTGCGGGTGCTGCGTGTCACAGACCACAACACGCTGGCGCCGCAGCCGAATGAGATGATGTGGTGGACGGGCCTTTTACCAAATGCCGGTGATCCGCGTTGACCGTCGAAGAAACCCTGTGTAGACGGCCCTCTCGGCGCAAGAGGAGAATTCGTGTTGACGGTTGGTCGGGTGCATCCATGTGTCCAGCCTGTTGTCGCGACCTCTGGCCGCTGGCCTTGATGAGGTCCGCGGATCAACGCCCAAATCATCTCAGCGCGCTCTTTGCGCTTGGTCCCCGTGGGTTTAGTCGATCCCCGGTCTGACCCGGTTCGTCATCCCGTCTCACCCCCCTTGCACCTTCCGCCTCGGCAGCGCCTTGGTCTGCTGCCGAGGCGAACGTCGTCCATGCGGCGGCGGGCGCCGTGTAGGTCCCGCCGCGCGTCAGCACGGCCAAGGCGATGCGCGCGGTCTTGTTGGCCAGGGCGACGGCAGCGAGTTTGGCCGGCTTGCGCTCCAGCAGCTTCGCCGCCCAGCATCGAGCCGCGTTGTCTTGGCGCGCCAACCGCATGACCACCGTGGCGCCGACGACCAGCAGGCGACGGAGGTAGCCGTCGCCCTGCTTGCTGATGCCGACCTGGCGATCCTTGCCGCCGCTGCTGTGCGCCTTCGGCGTCAGGCCGAGCCGTGCGGCGAGCTGCCGGCCGGACCGGAACCCTCCCGTCGCCGTCGATGCCATGAACCTGGAGAACATTCTTCGCCAAATCCAGACCGATTGTCATCAGTAAGCGTCGCGAGCGCACCCTTCGGTTTGGGTTGGGCAATCACCGCATCGCTCTGTGGCGGCGGCCCTTGAAGTGTTCGCGGAGGTCGAGGATGGCCTT
>NZ_JBHSLC010000030.1:0-10039 GCF_042657465.1 Azospirillum himalayense
AATGGTGATCCGGGTGGGATTCGAACCCACGGCCACATGATTAAAAGGTGTCTGCAAATAATGTGCAATCAACGACGGTTTGCAGAATTCTGGATTTATACCCCAACGCAAAACTGCCATTTCCCAAGGGTCCTGCAAACCAAAGAGGCCGCTCTGCTGGGCGGCCTCTTTGTTCTTGATCACCCCCCACCGAACGCCAGGACCCACGGGAGCAGATTGGTTCCAGCGAACTTGTCCACGGCGGCGGCGGCGGCGACAAGCGCGACGAACCCGGCCACAGCGGTGAGCTTCTTGGTGGTCGGCAGCTTCAGGGGCAGCTTCATGATACGGCCCTCCTTCGGGCGTCAGGTGGCGATGGCCAGGACGAGGCAGGCGCAAAGGCGCCGCATCCAGCCCAGGCCGTAGGTCGGAAAGTGAGGCAGGCGGGCGTAGTGGTCGGCCCGCCGGGCGGCGTATTCGGTCAGCAGGTCGGTCGGCTTGGCGCGTTGCACGGCGGCGAGCGTCTTCGGCCCGATCTTGCCGTCGGCCTCGACGCCCGCGGCGAGTTGGAGGAACTTCGCCGCAGTGCCTGGCCCCTGGTTGACGGCGGTGTCGAAGTGGAACAGGGCGACGCCCGCCGGCAGGTTGCCGCAGCCGGCCCGATCCCAGTAGTCCCGCCGGTAGATCGCTGCGGCGCCATCACGGGTCAGGCCCTTGATGTCGATGCCCGGATAGGCGGCCTTGCTGATGCCGAAGCTGGTCTCCCCGCCGGGGTCCCGCGGGTCGTTGGTGTAGCCGCCCTCGCGCGTAAGCACGAAGGCCAAGGCCATGTCGAAGGTGCTGGGCATGGTGGGATCCTCAGTTCGCGCTGGTGCTCGCCGGGCGCCCGGCAGCGACGGCGGCGATGATCTGGTTGGTCTCGGTGAGGGCGTGCTGCACGGCGCGCTGGTCGGCGTCGTAGGTGTCCCGGCGCACGAAATTCGCGTCGATGTGGTCGCGCAGGCCGTCGATCCGCTCGTGCACGCGCTTCCGACCCTCTGCCGATTCGGTGCGCGTCTCCTTGATCTGGCCGGACAGTTCCCGGCGGAGGGCGGAGATGGCCTTTGAAAGGATACCCCCCACGGTCGCGCCCAGCGTGAGGCACCCCAGCACGATGGCGGCAATGGCCTTCAGGTTGTCGAGGGTCAGCGGCAGATCGGGCATCGTGGGTCCTAGGCACTGGCGGCGTTGCAGCGACGGTGCCCGCCCGCCGCCGCGCCAGCCAACGCACATCACCCGAGCCATCACCCGAGCCGGAAGAACGTGACGCTCGGGGCGGACGAGTAGGTCAGGACGAGCTGCTCGCCGGGATCGAGCGTGAGCGTGCCGGAGGTCTTGCCGGCGATGTTGGTGCCGTTCTTCGACCACCCCGTGACGGTGCCGCCGTAGACGTGCACCTCCACCCGGTGCGGCGTGGTGTTGATCCAGGCTGTGCCGCTGTCTGGCGTCGTGAAGAGGCCGCCGGCCGCCGGACCGACGTAGTTGTCCCCGCTGTTGGACGCTACCCGGCGATGGATCGACGGCGCCGCGTTGTCGCCGATCTGGAATGCCCCGAGCGAGCCGCGCACCGAGTTCCCGGCCACGGTGTAGGTGGCCAGATCCGCAGCGATGGCGACTCCGTAGGTCCCCTGATAGGGAAGGCCAACCGCGCTCGTGTCATAGCCGATCTCGTTGCCGACCAGCGTGCAGTCTTCGCCAGACAGCACCACCGACGAGGCGCCGAGGCCCTTCCGGTTCGCGGCGTAGATGTCGCACCCGGTCACCTTGATATGGCGGGCCGCCGTGCCGATCACCAACGCGGCGTCGCCGGACAGGAACAGGCGAGCACCATTGATGACGTGGCTCCAGTTCGTGCCGGTGCCGTCAAAACTGACCGCGTTGCCTTCCCAGGCCATGAACCACGCGCCGCCGACAGCGTGCACGCCGAACACTGTGCAGCCGGCGCCGGGAGCCGACCGCAAACCGTAGCTGCGGCAGTAGTCGAACTTGGTCCCGTCCAGCCAGACGTTATTGACCACCGCCCCGCCGGAGACCGGCGCCAACACAACCCCACGGTCGAACCGCTCGAACAGCGATCCACCGATGCTGATGGTGTCCCAATTGCCCGCCACCGCCCGCAAGAAGTCCCGGCCGGGGGTCGTAGTCATCGGCGCCGGGTGCACCGGCATGCCGACGCCATCGACATAGAGCGACGTTTGGTCGTCCACGAACAGGCCTGCACCGTTGATGAGGTCGAGAGCCGGCGCGTCCACGTTGGCGAGACTGCCCCGGAGGTTGGAGAAGCTCACCAGCGCCGCCGGCTTGGTCGCGGTGCCGATGGACGCGATGCAGCGGGCGCGCGTGAATTCAATGTCATCGAACCACAGGCGCGTGCAGTTCTTCAGGTGCAGACACAGAGAGGTGGACGGGGGCGCGCTGTATTCGAACCCCAGCCCCTCGATGCCACCGCCGACAACCTGGGCGGCGGCGTCGCTCCCCCACGTCAGGGCCGCGCCGCCGGCCGGGAGGAGCTTGGTGGCTGAGGCTCCGGCCCCCATCACGTAGACGTCGGGGGCGATGATCGGATCCACGGGCGCGGACAGCTTGGAGCGGCCAGCCGGGACGTTGACCGATACCCCGCCGCCGCGGTCATTCGCCCAGGCGACGAAGCGGTTCCAGGCCGGGAGGTCGTCGGTGGTGCCGTCCAGCGAGGCGCCGAAGTCCGCCTGCAGACTCACCGTCTCCTGGAGCTTGGCGGACAGGGGGCGCTCGGGAGCCGTCGGCGCGACGGGGGTGTAGACGATGCCGGCCGCCGGGATCGGGGCGAGCATCTTGGGATCGAGGAGGGTCAGGCCCATGGGGAGGCTCCGTCAGCAGTCGATAGCGTCGGCAAACGCCGGATCGGCCTTCACCGCGGCGTAAAGTGTGGCCCGATCGACGCTCCCCTCCGCGGAGAGGGGGATGCGGACGGTGGTCGCCGTGATCGCCGCCTTGCCGGCCCGCCGGGCGTCTTCCGAGACGTAGCCGTGAACCACCGCGTCAACACAGCCGTCCGCGTAGTAGACATTGGCGGTGATAATCCGGTGATAGACCGCCGGGGCGCCAATGTCGGTGTCATGCTCGATGGAAAGAGCCATGATGACGGTCCTTATGCAGAGGTGCTGTCGGTGATGAGGCCAAGAGACGCAAGCGTCGTGATCAGAGACGCGAGCGCCGCGTTACCTCCGCGGGAACCAGATACGGCCTGTTTCAGCGCACCGGCGGCACCGTAGAAGCCAACCTTGTTCAAGGTGCTGCCAACAGTGACTTGCCCAGCCCCCTGCCCGAACAGTTGCAAGAATCCGTCGGCGCCCGCCGCGAGCGCTTGTACTCGACCGCCGCCATTTTCGGCGCGGAGTGCGACGCTGCCGTCGTTCGCAACACCGGAGCCACGGTACACCTGAACCAGCACATCAGAGCCGAACTTGATGTGAGCCGCGTTCCCACTGGTCGCGAACGCCGCCCCCCCATTCACCCGCAGCCCGCCTCCGGAATAATCCAGGATCAGGCTGCCGGTCGCGTTGCCGATGCCCGTGATGTTGGCCGCGTTTCCGCTGTAGACCCCAGGCGAGATGCTGACGTTCGTCGGCGCGGTCGGGCCGGCATCGATCTGGATTGCCGCCGTCGTGTAACCGCGGAGGCGGTGCGGGCCAATGTTCACGCCGTCCGCGTTCGCGCGAATGCGAACGCCAAGCGCCCCGCCCGCGCCGTACACGGACGGCAGGGTGATGTTGTTCACGGGGTCCACGCCGTTGCCGATGTCGACCAGGGTTGCGCCGGCGTTGGCGTAGCCGATGCCGATGCGCAGATGCACCCCGTCCGCGCGGCCAAACTTGAAGCCGGTGTCGTTGATGTTCGACACCCACGCGTCGCCCACCTGGATGTTACCGGCGTTGTGCACGTACAGGCCGATGGGCGCCGTGTCGAGTTCCAGCAAAGAGCCTTTGATGACGGTCGGTCCTGCGGCGATGGTCGATCCCTCCGCGCGCATCGCGTACATGGACGCGTTGAATGAATACAGGATGTCGAAGAACACACCTTCCACGTAGTCGCCCAGGTCAAAGCCGACAGCACACCCCGACGCCTTACAGCCGAAGAAGAACGTGTCGATCAGCTTATCCCCACCCGCCGACGACGCGCCGCGCAACGCGTAGCCGTTCGCCGTGCACTTCTCCATGGAGCAATTGACGAGCTTGTTGCTTGAGCCGGACATGAACAACATGCCCGACCCGAACTTGTTGTCACCATAGACGCGAATCCGCTCGAAATGTCCGGCGCCTGTGCGCTCGCAATCGATCGCAATGGACGACGCCCCCGCTTGCACACGGGAAACGGTGATGTCGCGCAAGCCGTGACCGTTGATCTGCGTCACGCCGTTACCAAACCGGATGGCCGGCATGGTCGGGTCGGCGTTGTCGAGCCGAATTTCTGACATCGCGTTGTAGTCGCCAACGACGCGCGCCCGGTCGGCGTCCAACACCCACGTGCGCGAAACTCGATAGCTGCCGCGCGGGGCGTACAAATACCGCAGCCAGCCTTCCCCGCTCATCGCCGCCGCGGCCCTATCCAGGGCCGCAATGTCGTCCGTGACGCCATCACCCTTGGCGCCATACCACTGGACGTTCACACCGCCGGTCGTGCTGACCCGGCGCCACCGCCCCACCGTCACAGCCCCATCCGGCCTGATGACCAAGCCGCCATCGTCGGCCACGGTGCTGACGTTGTCCCAGACGAACAGCCCGCCGCCGCGATCGCCGGCCGAGTGGTAGCCGGTCACCGAAATCGAGCCGAGGGCACGGGCCTTGGCGGCCGGGATCGTGCGCAGCGCAGCTATGGAATCCACGCGCTGGAAGCGGTCAGCCAGGGATGCCGCCGCATCACTTCCTGTCGCCGCAACAAGCGCCCCGCTGGCATCGCTCACCGCCACCGGCACGCCGTTGACGCGGATGTCCACCGGAACGCCGTCCGGAGCCGGCGCGGCCAGCACCACATCCTGGCCGTCGATGGAGTACGAGGCCGGCTTTTGCTTCACGCCGCCGATGGTGACCAGGACCGACGACTTGGACACGAGGTTGTGCCCGGTCGGGAAGCGCACGCGCACGCCGTCACCCACGTAGCCGGTCACATCGCCCACGCTGTGGCCGTCCAGCCAGGCGGCCACCGTCGCGCCCTCGACCTGGGCCACGGTCGCGTCCGACATGACCGGGCGCCCGCCCGCATCGAAGGTGAAGAAGCGCCCTGCACGCTGCGGCGCAGGGGGGAGCGTGGCGTTGGTGTCCAGATCGTCCGACGCCGCCAACTTCACCGAGCGGCCCAGCGCATCCTGCTGCTGCTGGTCGATCATCACCAATCGGTCGAATTCACGGTTCAGAGGCGGGATTTTCAACGTTCCAGCGGCTGGGAACGCCGTGCTGCGCTCCAGCTTCAGTTCGCGGTAGACGGTGACGGTGCAGTTCGTGACGGGCGCAGCGAGCGTGACGGTGCCGCTCTGGTTGCCCGCACCGCTCACCGTGTAGTCCGCCCCGAGGTCCAGCTGCTGATCCGCTTGCCCGGCGTTCACCACGACATGCACGTCCCCGTCCGCCAGGAAGGGAAACGGCACCGTGAAGACGCTCTCCGGCGTGTTGCCGACCTGATAGACCCGCCGCGGCTGCTGGTCTCCAACGATGATGTCCGCCATGCCCTATCCTCCTGTTCGGCGGCAGGATCGGGGCGGGGGCGAATCAGGGCCAACGCACCCACAAACGAAAAGGCCGTCCGGTGAGGGACGGCCTTGGCACTGGCAGAACGGCGACAATCACCAGGGCAGCGCGGCCCCCAGGTCCGGAGCGCGGTCGGGCGCCTGCCCCGGCCTCCACCAGAACCGTTGTCCGTAATCCTTGCGCGCCCGCTCCTCCATGCGCCGGAAGGACTGCCGGTATTCGGGGTCCGCCAGGGACTGGATCGTGTCCATGACGGCCCGGTCTGTCACAAGGCGGCTGTACCAGAGGTTCGCGCCGGGGGTGTTCTGGCGCACGAAGCGGGCCACCTGAGAGCCCACGGTTGCCGGTTCGCCCTCCCAGAAGGCCGCCGCAGACGAAGAGAAGAGGCGCGGAACGTCATTGAGGGCCAAACTGAACACCGGGCCGATGGCCGCCGCGCCAAAGTCCTTCCCGCCCCGGTCCAAGGCGCTGTTCAGGAAGTCACCGAACACGCCAGCGCCGCCGCCTTGCAACCCGGCAGCCAGCCAGAATTTCGGGTCGGTCATGTCGCGCGGGTCTTTTCCGGTAAGGATCTGCCGGGCCTGGATCGATACGGCGCCGGCCAGGGTCAGCAGCCCCGTAAAGGCGGCATACTTCGCGACCTTCGAAGGGGTGGCGTCAATAAAGGCCCGCGCCATGTGCGTGGTCAGCATGGTCAGCGTGAACGACTTGAACAGCGACAGGGACCGGGCGACTTGCCCCATCACGGTGTTGGCAGGTAGGCCAGCGGTGGTGATCTGGCGGACCCGAGCGTCCGGCTCCAAGATCGCGAAGGCGCGCTCCTCGACCATGATTTCCAACAGCCGCTCCCCAAGAGCCCGGTCGGACACGTTGGCCGCGTCGAAGAATTTTGCCCCCTCATGCTCGACCAGCGGCGCGGCCCGGATCACGTCCCAATCCGCCGCGCTGAAGCCGTAGCGCTCCAGCCTCTTCCGGAGCGGCGCGTCCACCTCACCGAAGGCCCGTCCAACATTGTCGGCGACCAACCCCATGAACTCCAGTTGGTGCCCCGTCTTTCCGGCCTGCGTCCAGGCGGAAAGTCCCTGCGCCCGGATCACGAGAGAGCCCAAGCGCGCGGTGATCCCGTCGCCGGCAATCTGGTCAGCGAAACGCTTGGTGCCGATGGCGCGGTCCATGATCGCGTGCGAGACGATACCCATCCGCATGGCAAAGACCCGGTCTGCCTCGTTCGCAGGGTTGATCTGCTTCAGTACGGTGTGCATCATCTTGACGGCAGGTATCCCGTTCGCTTTCGCCGCCCAGGTCAGCGACACCATGTCGGACGGGACCGCGGAAACCACGGCAGATCCCAGGCGAGCCGGGATCTGCATGTTGCGGATGCCTCCGAGCAGGCCCATCCAGAACCCCTCCAGTTCCCCGCCCAGCCGCCCGGCCAGCACATCGTAGGTGCGGGCCACTGCCGCAGGATTTTCCAAAGCGCCGAAGGTCTTGGCGCCTTCAGCCTTCGCCTTTATCGCCATCTCGTGAAGGAGCCGTGCCGTCGCGCCGTGCTTCGGCCCCAGCACCTCTGTCAGGGCGATGTCACGGGCCATGCCCTGCATGTGCCCGACCAGCAGGCCGAACAGGTCGTTGCCCACGCCGAACTTGTCGTTGTAGGCCAGGAAGGCGTCCGCGTTCTGCCACTGGAAGACGCGCCGCTCGTTATGCCGGCCATAGGACCCACCCTTGCCCGGCGGGGGCGGCAGTTCGGACAGGATGTTGTCTCCGGCGGTCTTGATGATCGTCGCCAGCTTCAGCCCGTTGGCCGGCGCACCCGTGTCGAAATCGATCACCTGCAGGTCGCCGCGTTCCGCCGCCTGGATCAGGTGTTCGGTCCACGCCTCCCGCCCGATCTGGCGCACGCGCCGGGCATCGGTGACCTGCGGGTGCCGCCAATCGTCGCGCTTCACCAGATCACCACCGGCCCCGATGTAGCGGTCTGCGGCGAACTCGCTGGCCTCGCGCCAGCTCTTGGCGAACGACGCCGCCTCCGCGTCGTTGGTCGACGTGCCGTGCAGTTCGCGGATCACGTTCCGCATGCCCGCGGTGTTCTGGACCAGCCCGGCGGCCTTGCTCCGGTAGGCGTTCAGCCCGTACGCCATCCGGCGCATGATTTGGCCCAGCACCACTTCCTGCCGGGCCTCGACGTTGGAATAGGTCGCCTTTCCCCGCATGTCACGGACCAGTACGGCCATGGCGCCGGCGACAGCGCCGTCCGGATGGGCCTGCACGTCGTCCATCACGCGAGCCACGGTCAGGATTTGCCGGGCTGTGCGCGCCTTCTCCCGCTCCGCCGCCTCCTTCATGATGCGGGCGGTCTCCGCGACCGCGGCGGACAGGGCCTTGTCCGGGGCCATCTCTGCCGCGTATTGACTCTCCAGATCGCGGATGGTCCGCAGCGCCTTCTCCGCGGCGTCACGCGACAACAGTCCAGCCTCGACCCGACCGTCGAGGCACTTCTTGATGTCAAGATCCTTCACTTCGTCACCTCGCCGAAGGCACAGGCCGCAACCGTCGCGGCGTCGTTGATTGCCCGATCCGCCTCGTCCATCAGGTCCATGGCAGAGCGCTTCAGCGCCACAACCTTTCCGGCCTCGTCCACGATCTCTTCCGTGGGCACGTCGATTTCCCGACTGGCCAGCAGACGGTTCACCTGCTGGAACAGCGCAGGCTCCACCTCCGGAGCGGCGGCCACCTCCTCCGCCGGACGCGCCGCGGGGGCCAAGGAGCCGAACAGGCCGGCGTCCTCGCGGGGTGGCAGGACGGGCTCACCACCACGGAACTTGACGCCTTCCAGAAGCCCGTCCATATCAATGGCAGAGAGGTCCGGCGGGCGTAAGCTGGTGCCGTCGCGCAGCGGGGACGCTGGCTTTGTTGTGACGCCGGGCCTCTCGATTTCCGTCAGCACTGGTTCGTAGAACAGGCGACCGTCCGTCGTCTCCTTCACCGTGAGCTTGGCCCGGTACAGGGTGTCCGCCAGACGGAACGGCGCGTAGAAGCGGTGGAACGCCACCACATCCGGCGAATCGGCCCCGCCCTTGTTGCTCTCCACGAAGACGGCTCGGTCCATCAGGTCGCGCAGGTTCGGCAACACCTCCAGGTCCGCAGGCATCTTGGCCGATGCGATGCTCTTTTCGATGCCCTTGCGGGAGACGGAGATGTCGCCCCAGCCAGTATCGGCGTTGGTCAGCGGTGCGTCCCGAAGGTTCTCCCGCGCCCACTGACGAGCCGCGGCGCGTGCGTCCTTCCACGGCAGTTCGGCCCATTGCGCCGACGCCTCGGTGATCGCGACCGGCCCCCTGTTGCGCAGCTCGTCCGGGGTGGCCCGGCGCACGACGGTAAAGTCGCGCCCCTCCTCCCGCACGGTCATGGGCGGGGGTGAGGACGCGCCAGAAGCCTCGCGTCGAGCTGCGTCAACGAAGTCGCGCACCGCCGCATCGTACCGCCCATCCTCGCGAGCCCGCCGGGCCGATGTGGACAGGGCATCCGACAGGGCGCCCTTCCGGTTCGCCAGCGTGGTCAGGGTCTGGATCGCCGCACCGTCGGCGTCCGCCCGCGCGAGGTTGGCGGCGCTGTCCAAGATGTTGCCGGCGCCGGTGATCCTGTCTGCCTCTGCCGTTAGCGTGCCGAAGACGGTCCGGTCCCGGCGCAGCACCTTCAAGGCGCGGTCGAGGACGCGGGCACGCTCCAGGAACAGGCTCTCCTGCACCATCTCGTCCCCGAACAGGTTGCCCTGCGAGGACGCCGCGCGCTCGGCGGCGCCAGCCTCCATTGCCTGCCGCACGATCGCTTCCGCTTCCGTCCGGTTGGCAGGCTGCAGCCTTGCCAGCAGGCCCATCACGTCGCGCTGCATCGGGCCGTCCGTGACCAACCGCCCGACGATGGCGCCGTACTGCTCGGGCACCACCCCGTTGACCACCATCCCAAAGGGTTCGCCTTCGAGCTGGGCCAGCCCCTTCGCATCCCGCACCAGGGAGGAGGTCGGCGGGAGGGACCGGACGATGGACGGATCGCCGTCGCGCAGCACCTTCGCGGCGTCGAGCGGCGAGCCAGTGCCCTCCGCGATGTTCTTGGCGGCAGCCAGGGCGCGGACCTGTTCCGGCGCCCAGCCGTCCGCCTCCCGGTAGATAACCGAGTTCAGGCGCGGTTCCTGCCCGTCACCCTGCTCCAGAATGCGCACGGCCAACCCGCGGCGCTGGTGACCGTCAGCGACCACGCGCGAGCCGTCGGCGCGCTCATAGACGATGGAGACGCCGGCGCGC
>NZ_JBHSLC010000031.1:0-95152 GCF_042657465.1 Azospirillum himalayense
AGCCCGAGGCCTGGATGATCGACTGGTGGAAGGCGACGTTGGCGTCGGAATACTCCAGCACGTGGTCGGCCAGCTCGCCTTCGGCGAAGCGGTCGAAGGTGGCGTGCAGGTCGGCCATGCCGCGCTCGTCGGCGCGCTCGACGAAGAGGCGGGCGGCCATGCCCTCCAGCGCCGCGCAGACGGTGATCATCTCGATGATCTCCGCCTTGGTCTTGCGCACCACGAAGATGCCGCGCCGGGGCATGGAGCGGATGAAGCCCTCCTGCTCCAGCAGCGCCATGGCCTCGCGCACCGGGGTGCGGCTGACGCCCAGCGCCTCGCAGAGCTGGCGCTCGTCGAGGCGGATCTCGCTCGGCCCGCCGTAGATGTCCATCTGGGTGATGGCTTGGCGCAACGCTTGGTAGGCCTTGGCCTTGAAGCTCATCCCCTGATCCAGTGGCGCGACCGAGAAACTCATCGTCTGCATGGCTGTTCCCGTCCCTGACTCTTCTTTCCCCTCGCGTGGGAGGGCCCCCGGCTGAAGGGGTTTGGGCCGCGGTTTCGTTGCCCCGGAGAAGGGAAGCGGCTTGGATTGGTGATACGGTATACCAGATACCACTAGCCCGCAAGCGATTATGTTCGCTCAGCGAACTGTTTCACGAGCGGACTTGGAATGGAGGGGAATGTCCCGCGAGGGTTGCGGAGGCGTGAGGGACGACGAACCCCATCCCCTTGCGTGCCGATTTGCGTGCCGATGACATGGCCGTCCCGCCGCTGCAGTCGGTGGGACGGCGCGCTGTCGGAAGGAGATTCCGGCGATGGAGGCTGAATCGCGGGAGCCGGCTACCCGACGTTCTCCGCCAGGAAGCGCTCGAAGGCGTCCACGTCCAGCGGGCGGCTGATCAGGAACCCCTGGATGCGCGTGCAGCGTTGGCGGCGCAGCATGTCCGCCTGCTCCTCCGTCTCCACCCCTTCGGCGATGGTGTCGAAGCCCAGGCTGTCGGCCAGATTCACGATGGTGTTGACGATGGCCGGGTCGGTGGCCGACTGCACGATGTCACGGACGAAGCTGCGGTCGATCTTCAGCGTGTTGATCGGAAAGCGCTTCAGATAGGCCAGGGAGGAGTAGCCGGTCCCGAAATCGTCGATGGACAGGCGGATGCCGATCCCCTTCAGCCCGTGCAGGATGGTCACCGCCTTCTCGATGTCGCCGATCATGGCGCCCTCGGTCAACTCCAGCTCCAGCCGTTCGGGCGGCACGCCGCTGCGGTCCACGACATCGCGGACGAAGTTCACCAGACGCGCGTCCTGGAACTGGCGCGGCGACAGGTTGACCGACACCGACGCGATGTCCAGCCCTGCGGCCAGCCAGCCGGCCAGCCGGCCGCAGGCCTCCCTCAGGGTCCAGGCGCCGATTTCCCAGATCAGGCCGGTCTCCTCGGCCAGCGGGATGAACTCCGCCGGGCTGACGAGGCCGCGCACCGGGTGGTGCCAGCGGATCAGCGCCTCCGCCCCGATCACCCGGTGGAAGCCGCGCTGCGGCATGTCCACCTTGGGCTGGAAATGCAGCGCGAACTCCTCGCCGGTCGCGGCGGCGCGGCGCAGGTCGCTTTCCAGCCCCAGCGTGAAGCCGGTGCGCTCCCGCATGCCCGCCTCGTAGAAGACGAACTTGCATTCCGGGTTGCGCTTGGCGTGGTACATGGCGAGGTCGGCGTTGCGCAGGAGCTGGTCCGCCGTCTCGCCGTCGTCGGGGAAGAAGGCGACGCCGATCGAAGCGCCGCAGAAGAGTTCCTGGTTGTGGACGGCGAAGGGCTCGCCCATCGAATAGAGCACCTTCTCGACCAGCCGGGCGCCGGCGGCGCGGTCCACCGCATCGGGCGCCACGATCAGGAACTCGTCGCCGCCCAGCCGGCCCACCGTGTCGGACACGCGGGTGCAGTTGCGCAGCCGCTTGGCCACCAGCTTCAGCAGATCGTCGCCGGCATGGTGGCCCAGCGTGTCGTTCACCTGCTTGAAGCGGTTGAGGTCGAGGAAGGCCACGGCAACCTTGGTGCGCATGCGCTGGGCGCGCGCGATGGCCTCCTCCAGCCGTTCGCAGACCAGCCAGCGGTTCGGCAGGTCGGTCAGCCGGTCGAAGCTGGCCTGATAGCGGATCTGGTGTTCCTGGTCCTTGCGCTGGCTGATGTCGGCGAGCGTCAGCACATAGTGTTCCAGCGCCCCGCCCGGCGCGCGCACCGCCGTGACCGACAGCGAGGCCGCGAAGGCGTCGCCGGAATGGCGGAAGCTGGTCACCTCGCCCTGCCAACGCCCCTCCGTGCGGGCCGTGCGCCAGATGTCGTCGATGAAGGCGCGCTCGTGCGAGCCGGGGGCGAAGATCACCAGCGGACGGTGGAGAAGCGCCTCCCGCTGGAAATCGGTCATCACCTCGTAGGCCGGGTTGACCGCCTGCACCGACAGGTCGGGGTCCACGATCAGGATGCCGTCGGCCACGCTGTCGAAGACGGTGGCGAGCAGCCGGATCTTCTCCTCGTGCTGTTTGCGCTCGGTGATGTCCTGGACGGTGCCTTCGTAATAGCGGATGCGGCCCTGCGGGTCGCGCACGCAGCGCGCGTTCTCCGAAATCCAGATGATCGAGCCGTCGCTGCGGAAGACGCGCGCCTCGAAGCTCTGCACCACGTCGCGCTCGGCCATCAGGCGGGCGAAGGCCTCGCGCTTGCCGGGATCGACGTAGAGCTGGCCGGCGATGTCCGTAAGGTTGTCGATCAGGTCGGCCGGCGACCGGTAGCCGTAGATCCTTGCCAGCGCCGGGTTGACCCGCAGATAACGCCCGTCCACCGTGGTCTGGTAAATGCCTTCGACCGCGTTCTCGAAAATACTTCTGTATTGCTCTTCCGTCTCTTGGCTCATGGACCGGGCCTCATCTGGCGCGAGAGCGTTGGCCTCAGGAAAAAGCATGCGAAGGACCTGAGCGGGCAATTGCGATGGACGCCTCTTTTGCGCCGCAAAAAAGTAGAAGGCGGATCGCGACGCGCGTCAAGGCGGTTCGTTTTATATTTTTCACAATTGCAATAAAAGCGGCATATGACCCATCCCGCCCGGACGTTGCATCGCCGCAGCGTCGGGTGGCGGAAAGGCCACAGAATCGGCCCTGATCATCGGTTCGGGTCATTGGCAAACGAAAAGGGCCGGATCGCTCCGGCCCTTGCTGCGCGCGGGATTTCCGCCCTGTAAGAGGCGCCGCCGGGTTCAGTGACCGTGCGTGCCCGTCTTGGCGCCTTCCTTCAGGACGAAGTGGCGCGAGCAGTAGGGGCATTCGACTTTCCCCTCGGCGCTCAGCGTCAGATAGACCAGCGGGTGGCCGAGCGCGCCACCACCACCGTCGCATCCGACGGTCAGAGTCTCGACTTCGATCGTTTCAATTGGCTGCATGGCAGACATCCTCCGCTTTGACACACGCGCGCGTTAACGCCATCGTTAAGATGCCCACCGAATGAGGCACGCGCGCGGGGTCGGATCATACCCAACGCGCCGGACGGATCAAGTGATTGGACAGTGATCGACCCCGGGGGTTCGGACTCGGGGCACGACTGGAAAGGCCCTTTCGATTCCATGGTTGCGAACGCCCCGCTGAACGACGCCGCCCTGCCCGCCCACACCGTCCCCGCCTACGCCGTGGAGGTGCGCGGCCTCACCAAGACCTATCAGGCCGCCGGCAAGTCCGGTCCGAAGCAGGCCCTGAAGGGCATCGATCTGGCGATTCCGCGCGGGGCGGTGTTCGGGCTGCTGGGACCGAACGGGGCGGGCAAGTCCACGCTCATCAACATCATGGCCGGACTGGTCAACAAGACCGGCGGCACGGTGTCGATCTGGGGAACCGACATCGACGCCCATCCGCGGCAAGCGCGGGCGTCGATCGGCGTGGTCCCCCAGGAACTGAACATGGACCCTTTTTTCACCCCTCGGGAAATGCTGGAGCTTCAGGCCGGCCTCTACGGCGTCCCCAAGGCCGAGCGGCGGACCGAGGAACTGCTGGAAGCCGTGGGTCTGCGCGACAAGGCCGACGCCTACGCCCGGTCGCTGTCGGGCGGCATGAAGCGGCGGCTGATGGTGGCGAAGGCGATGGTCCACACCCCGCCCGTCCTGGTGTTGGACGAGCCGACCGCCGGCGTGGACGTGGAACTGCGCATCCAGTTGTGGGAGCATGTGCGCAAGCTGAACCGCGAGGGCTCGACGGTGCTGCTGACCACCCACTATCTGGAGGAGGCGCAGGAGCTGTGCGACTCCATCGCCATCATCAACCACGGCACGGTGGTGGCCTGCGAGCCGACCGCCACGCTGCTCCGCCGGGTGGACGCCAAGGCGCTGACCGTGCTGGTCGACCGTGACCTGGACGCCGTGCCGGCGGAGCTGTCCGCCTTCACCGCCGAACTGGCCGAGCCGCGGCGCCTGATCGTCCGTTACCAGCCGAGCCGCCAGCGGGTGGACGGCATCCTCGCCGCGCTGATTGAGGCCGGGCTGGGAGTCGTCGATCTCAGCACCGAGGAATCGGACCTGGAGGACATCTTCCTGCAACTGACCGGCGGCGCGCACGCCCGCAAGGAGATCGCGCACAATGCGGCGTAGGGCGGTAGGCCGGATGGCGAAACTGATCGTCGGGATCGGCCTTCTGCTGTCCGGCTGCACCGCGGCCTATCAGCCGATGGGCCTTCCCGTAGCCGAGCCGGCCCTGACCGACAACGCCCTGACCGCCGCCGACGGCTTCGAACTGCCGCTGCGGCGCTGGCTGCCCGAAGGCGGAGCGCCGCGCGCGGTGGTGCTGGCCCTGCACGGCTACAACGACTATTCCAACGCCTTCGAAGGGGCCGGGCGCAGCCTCGCCATGCGGGGGATCGCCGTCTACGCCTACGACCAGCGTGGGTTCGGCGCCACGCGGAACACCGGCATCTGGCCAGGAACGGACACGCTGGTGGCCGACCTGAAGACGGCGGTGTCCCAGATCCACACCCGCCACCCCGGCCTGCCGGTCTATCTGATGGGCGAGAGCATGGGCGGTGCTGTGGTGCTGACCGCGATGACCGGCCCGAATCCGCCCAATGTGAACGGCACGATCCTGGTCGCGCCCGCCGTCTGGGGCCGCGACGCGATGGGTTTCTTCCCGCGGGCTCTGCTCTGGCTCAGCTACACCATGGTGCCGGGGATGGTGGTGCACCCGCCGAAGGAACTGAAGATCCAGGCGTCCGACAACATCGAGATGCTGCGCGCCCTGGGCCGCGACCCGCTGGTCATCAAAGGCTCCCGCGTCGATGCGCTGGAGGGGCTGACCGACCTGATGGGCACGGCCCTGGCCGCCTGCGGCCATCTGTCGGTGCCGTCCCTGGTGCTCTACGGCGCCCACGAGGAGGTGCTGCCGAAGACCCCGGTCAACCGCGCGGTCCAGGAGTTCGAGACCGGCGGGCGGCATGTGGTGGCGGTGTATCCCGACGGCTGGCACATGCTGCTGCGCGACCTGAAGGGGCAGGTGGTGGTCAACGACATCGCCGCCTGGATCGAGAATCCCAAGCAGCCCCTGGCGAGCGGCGCCGACCGCAACCGCAGCCTCCTGGCCGCGAAGTAGGCATGAATGGGCCGCCCCGGCGGGGTGTAAAAATGTCGAAAGGAGTGTTTGCACTCGGTCAGGCTTTTCGCTATGGTGCGCCTCCGCTGATGATGGACCCGTAGCTCAGCTGGATAGAGCGCTGCCCTCCGAAGGCAGAGGCCGATGGTTCGAATCCATTCGGGTCCGCCAGCGATTTCAAAGGCTTAGCCGCAATGCGGGCTAGGCCTTTTTTTATTCACATGCCCGTTTGCATCCCCGTATCGCTGTGGGAGCGCTATGCCAGCTCCCGAACAGCGGGGGCATGGCCGCGAGCGCCCGCCATCGGCTCCGCACCGGCTCGGCTCTGATTTCCCCCACCCACCAGATACGCGGCCGTGACCCCCGTTACCCCTCCCCACACCACATGCGCGGCCAGCATCAGACTGTTGCGCGCGCGAGGATGGCGCGTCGCGGGAGTCAGGATGCGCATCGCCGGAATCCACCCCAGATAGCTGGCACCCCAGACCGCGAGGCCGTAGCCGATCCCCGTCACTGCCGTTGGTCCGCCGATCCGCTGCGCGACCGCCGGATACAGCGCTCCGGCGGCGGCGCCATAGCCGTAATGCAGGGCGAGCGTCAGGTCGCGGCGTTCCGGTTCGTCCAGCGCGTCCATCAGCCCGGTCGGGCCGACGACGCGGTCCGTGATGAGGCGCGGCGGCAAGGGGTAACGGTCCTTCTCCGGCAGGGCGCGGAACATCGCGCGCATGGCCGCCGTCATGGCGACGGTGCCGGCCAGTCCGGCGATGGCTCCGGCGGCATATCGGTTCATGGTGACTGGACCAAAGGTTGTTGTGTGGGACCATCGATCAACAGGACCGGGCCTTTCGAGGTTCCTGGCACGGGTGCCGGCGAAACCTCTGGCGCCGCCGAGCGTTGACGGACCAGGGCGTGGCATCGGAATCAAGGTGCAGCACATGCATCGCTTCCTGCGGGACAACGGGTTATCGGTCGCCTTGTTCGGGCTGTTCCTCGTCTCGATCGTCGGGCAGGTGCTGGCCGGATGGCGGGCCCTGGCGGAGGAGCTTCGCCTGCACGCCCAACCGCACGTCGGCTTCCTCGACTATTTGACCACCGGCCATTTCCTGTCGGCGACCTTCGAGAACTGGGAGAGCGAGTTCCTCCAGATGTCGGTCTATGTGCTGCTGACCGCCATCCTGGTCCAGAAGGGCTCCTCGGAATCCAAGAAGCCGGGAGAGGCCAACCCGGAGGACGAGGCGCCCGAGCGGCGGCGCGGCGACCCCGACGCACCCTGGCCGGTGCACCGGGGCGGGCTGCTGCTGCGGCTCTACTCCCACTCGCTCAGCATCGCGCTGGTGACGCTGTTCGTGATGTCCTTCGTCCTGCATCTGGCGGGCAGCACGCGGCGCTCGAACGAAGAGGCGGCGTGGCATCACCAGCCCATCCGGACCATGGGTGAAACCCTCGTCGATCCGGAATTCTGGTACGAGAGCTTCCAGAACTGGCAGAGCGAGTTCCTGTCCATGGGGGTTCTGGTCGTGCTCGGCATCTATCTGCGCGAGCGCGGCTCCCCCGAATCCAAGCCTGTCGCCGCCCCCAACCGCCAAACCGGCGACTGACCGCCCGGCCCTTCACGACCGGCCTTCGGCGGCGTCGGGCCACGCTCGACTCTCGGGCCGCCTTCGGCCATGGTAACGCCCCAAAGGGAAGAGGCCGCATCATGTCCGACGAAAAGACCACCGACACGCTCCAGACCGTCACCGAAGCCCCCGCGCCCGTTGGGGACGGCAGCGGCCTGTATCTGGTGGACGGGTCGGGCTTCATCTTCCGGGCCTTCCACGCCCTGCCGATGCTGAACCGCCCGGACGGCACGCCGGTGAACGCGGTGCTGGGCTTCTCCAACATGCTGCTCAAGCTGCTGGCCGACCTCAAGGCCTCCGCCGTGGCGGTGGTCTTCGATTCGAAGCGGCTGAACTTCCGCAACGAGTTCTATCCCGAATACAAGGCCCACCGCCCCGAGCCGCCGGAGGAGCTGAAGCCCCAGTTCGCCCTGATCCGCGAGGCGACGGAGGCCTTCTGCCTGCCCTGCCTGGAACTGGAGGGCTACGAGGCCGACGACCTGATCGCCACCTACGCGCGCTTGGCGAACGAGGCCGGGCGCGAGGTCACCATCGTGTCGTCCGACAAGGACATGATGCAGCTCGTCCGCCCCGGCGTGCGGATGCTCGACCCGCTGAAGAACAAGCCCATCGGCCCCGACGAGGTGTTCGAGAAGTTCGGCGTCGCCCCCGACCGGGTGGTGGACGTGCAGGCCTTGGCCGGCGACAGCGTCGACAACGTGCCGGGCGTGCCGGGCATCGGCGTGAAGACCGCCGCCCAGCTCATCACCGAATACGGCGACCTGGAATCGCTGCTGGCCCGCGCCGGCGAGATCAAGCAGCCGGCCCGCCGCCAGAAGCTGATCGACTTCGCGGAGCAGGCGCGGATCTCCCGCCGCCTCGTCCTGCTGGACGACCACGCCCCGCCGCCGAAGCCGCTGGAGGAGCTGCGCGTCCGCGAGCCCGACCACCAGAAGCTGATCGACTTCCTGCGCGCCCAGGGCTTCCGCACCATCGTCAGCCGCGTCGAGGCGGAGATGCGCAAGGACGGCACCATCGCCGACGGCGCGGTCCCCTCCTCCGCCACGCCGTCCGCCGGCCCGGCCAGGACGGTAACCCCCTCCCCCGCCCCGGCGGCGGAGGCCGCCGCGCCGCGCAGCCGCCCCGCCCCGCCGACCGACGTCGAGCAGCGCTACGAGCTGGTGCAGGACCTCGACGCGCTGGCCGTCTGGCTGGAGCGCGCCCGCACCACCGGCGTCCTGGCCGTGGACACCGAGACCAACTCGCTGACCCCCGCCACGGCGACGCTGGTCGGCATCTCGCTGGCGACGGAACCGGGGCTGGCCTGCTACATCCCCCTGGCGCATCAGGCCCCCAACGCCGCGGCCAGCGGGGAGCTGTCCTTCGAGACGCCGGAAGCGCCGAAGCAGATTCCGGCGGAGGACGCGCTGAAGGCCCTGAAGGAGGTGCTGGAGGACCCGGCGATCCTCAAGATCGGGCACAATTTCAAGTTCGATCACCAGCTGTTCGCCCGCCACGGCGTGCGCGTGTCGCCGGTCGACGACAGCATGCTGATCTCCTACGTGCTGGAGGGCGGCGCCCACGGCCACGGCATGGACGAGCTGGCGGAGCTGCACCTCGCCCACACGACCATCCCCTACAAGGAGGTCTGCGGCACCGGGAAGAACCAGATCACCTTCGACCGCGTGCCGCTGGACAAGGCGCTGGCCTACGCCGCGGAGGACGCCGACATCACGCTGCGGCTGTGGCGGGTGCTGAAGCCGCGGCTGGTCGACGAGCGGATGGTCACCGTCTACGAGACTCTGGAACGCCCGCTGGTTCCGGTGATCGCCGACATGGAATCCTGCGGCATCCGCGTGGACCGGGCGGCGCTTGCCCGCCTCTCGCAGGATCTCGCCGTCCGCATGGCGGAGATCGAGAAGGAGGTGCATGGGCACGCCGGGCGCAGCTTCAACATCGGCTCGCCCAAGCAGCTCGGCGAGATCCTGTTCGACGAGATGAAGCTCGGCACCGGCAAGAAGGGCAAGACCGGTGCCTACTCCACCGACTCCAGCGTGCTGGAGGAGCTGGCGGAGCAGGGCCACGTCATCGCCCAGCGCGTGCTCGACTGGCGGCAGCTCGCCAAGCTGAAGAACACCTACACCGACGCGCTCCAGGCCCAGATCGTCGAGGGGACGGAGCGGGTGCACACCGCCTTCGCCATGGCGGCGACCAACACCGGCCGCCTGTCCTCGACCGACCCGAACCTGCAGAACATCCCTGTCCGCACCGAGGAAGGCCGCAAGATCCGCCGCGCCTTCGTCGCGGCACCGGGCCACAAGCTGATCTCCGTCGACTATTCGCAGATCGAGCTGCGGCTGGTCGCCGAGATGGCCGACATCGCCGCGCTGAAACAGGCCTTCCAGGACGGCATCGACATTCACGCGGCCACCGCCAGCCAAGTCTTCGGCGTGCCGCTGGACCAGATGACCTCGGAGATCCGGCGCAAGGCCAAGGCGATCAACTTCGGCATCATCTACGGCATTTCCGGCTTCGGGCTGGGCCGCCAGCTCGGCATCGCGCCGGGCGAGGCCAACGCCTTCATCAAGGCCTATTTCGAGCGCTTCCACGAGCTGAAGGTGTGGATGGAGGCGACCAAGGCCTTCGCCCGCCAGAACGGCCATGTGGTGACCCTGTTCGGGCGGCGCTGCTACATCCCCGGCATCCACGACAAGAACGCCGCCCGCCGCGCCTTCGCGGAACGGCAGGCGATCAACGCGCCGATCCAGGGCACCGCCGCCGACATCATGAAGCGCGCCATGGCCCGCGTGCCCGGCGCCCTGAAGGACGCCGGCTTCGACGAGGTCCGCATGCTGCTCCAGGTGCACGACGAACTGCTGTTCGAGGCGCCGGAGGATCAGGCCGAACGCGCCGCCGCCCTGGTGCGCTCGGTCATGGAGGGCGCCGCGACGCTTGGCGTGCCGCTGGTGGCGGAGGCCGGGATCGGCGGCAATTGGGACGAGGCGCATTGAGATGTCCGGCAAGGAAACCAGCGCCAAGGAACCCGCCGACCCCGAATTCGAGGCGCTGATCCGTTACATCCAGGAGAGCCGCGGCCTCGATTTCCGCGGCTACAAGCGCACCAGCCTGCAGCGGCGCATCCGCCGCCGGATGGAGGAGGCCGGCTGCGAGGATTTCGCCGCCTATCACGGCCTGCTGGAAGCCGACCCGCAGGAATTCATCCATCTTCTGAACACCGTGCTGATCAACGTGACCTCCTTCTTCCGCGACACCGACTCCTGGGACGTGCTGCGGAAGGACGTCGTCCCGCAGATCCTGGCGCAGCGTTCCGACCGCGATCCCATCCGCATCTGGAGCGCCGGCTGCGCCTCGGGAGAGGAGCCCTATTCCCTCGCCATGCTGCTCGCCGAGGCGCTGGGCAAGGACGCCTTCATCAACCGGGTGAAGATCTACGCCACCGATCTGGACGACGCGGCGCTGAACACCGCCCGGCACGCAATCTACTCGCCGCGCGACGTGGAAAGCGTGCCGTCGGCGTTTCTGGACCGGTATTTCGAGCGCACCAACAACCACTACGTCTTCCAGCGCGACCTGCGCAAATGCGTGATCTTCGGGCGGCACAATCTGGTGACCGACGCCCCGATCTCGCGCATCGACCTGCTGGTCTGCCGCAACCTGCTGATTTATCTGGAAAGCGACACCCAGAACATCGTTCTGCCGCGCCTCCACTACGCGCTGACCAACGACGGCGTCCTGTTCCTGGGCAAGGCCGAGACCCAGCTCGCCCGCTCCAAGATGTTCGAGCCGGTGAACCTGAAAAGCCGCATCTTCCGCAAGGTGCCGCAGGAATGGCGGCGCAGCCTGGGCGGCAGCCTGACCATCGCGCCGGAGCACAACAACCACCGGCAGAGCTTCCAGAGCCGGCTGATGGAAGGCATCGTGGACAGCAGCGCCACCGCCTATCTGTCGGTCAACGGCGACGGCATCCTCGTCTTCGCCAACGCCATGGCCCGGCGCCTTCTCGACGTGGGCGAGATCGACATCGGCCGCCCGTTCCAGGACCTGTCGATCTCCTACCGCCCGGCAGAGCTGCGCTCGCGCATCGAGGAGGTGCAGAAGACCGGGCGCGTGGTGCGCATCGAGCATCAGGAGTTCGCCCGCCCGCCGGGCGAGCCGATGCGCCTGACCATTGAAATCTCCCTGCTCTACGGGCGCGACGGCAAGCCCTTCGCCACGCTGCTCGGCTTCACCGACACCAGCCGGCATTTCCAGGTGCAGCAGGAGCTGGAGGCCGCCCAGGAGAGCCTGGAGACGACGATCGAGGAGCTGCAAAGCTCCAACGAGGAGCTGGAGACGACCAACGAGGAACTCCAGTCCACCAACGAGGAGTTGGAAACCACCAACGAGGAACTCCAGTCCACCAACGAGGAGCTGGAGACCATGAACGAGGAGCTGCGCTCCGCGAACGAGGAGTTGGAGGTCGCCAACGAGGAGCTGCGCCGCCAGGGCGAGGAGTCCGGGGAGTTCCGCCGCTACTCGGAATCGGTCCTGCGCAGCATGGACGTGGGCATCATCGTTCTGGACCAGGATTTGCGCGTGCGCTCCTGGAACCGCTGGGGCGAGAACATGTGGGGCCTGCGCGCCGAGGAGGTGCAGGACGAGGAGTTCCTCGACCTCGACATCGGCCTGCCGGTGCACCGGCTCCGCCTCGATCTGGAGAGGGTCCTGCACAGCGAGGCGCCGCAGACGCCCGTCATGCTCAACGCCGTGGACCGGCGCGGCCGCGCGGTGACCTGCCGGGTCCGGCTCTCCCCGCTGCTGTACGAGGCGCGGGAAGCCCGCGGCGTCGTCCTGATCATTGAGGACGTCACCGAACAGACCCGGACCGAAGCCTTCGCCGGCTATCTCGGGCGGGTCATCGGCGAATCCCTGAACGAGGTCTATTTCCTGGACCCGTCCAGCTTCCATTTCCTGCTGGTGAACCGCGGCGCCGAGACCAAGCTGGGCTACAAGCTGGAGCATCTGAAGCAGCTGGCCGTCCACGACCTGATGCCCGAAGTGCCGGCGGAGCGGTTCCGGGCGCTCGTGGCCCCGCTACTCTCGGGCGACAAGCAGGAGGTGGTCTTCGAAACGGTGATGCAGGGCAGCCAGCGCGGCCCCCATCCGGTCGAGGTCTGCCTTCAGCATTTCGGCGGGGAACAGCCGCCGATCCTCGTCGCCATCGTGCACGACACCACCGAACGCCAGCATCTCGGCGCCGAGGGCGGCGAGAAGGCGCAGGTGGAGTAAGGAGCGGTCAGAACCGGTCGGGCGCGCCGCCGCTTCCGAGGTGGATGGAGGGGCGAATCCACTCCTCGCCCAGGAAGCGGATCAGCACCTCCGCGCGCTCGCGCGCCTCGCGCCCGGCCTCGTCCCACCGCTTGGCCGACAGCGCCTGCCCCATGCCCTGCGCCGTCTCGGCAAGGCGCCGGCACAGGTCGGCGCGTTCGTTCAAAGCCCGCAACGCCACCTCGAACGCCTGCTCCATCCTGTGGAGTTGCGCCTCCTCCATGCTGTCGGCGCCATAGCGGTGGCCGATGTGGCAGGTGAAATAGGGCAGTGTGTCCACCTTGGTCTCCCGGAGCGCCCCTCCACAATCCGGGCAGGTCAGGGCGGCCGGCCTGTTCAAATCATACATGCCTTCCATAGGTGCCTCCTTGGATGCCGCGGGCGGTGCGGCTTCCGCATCGCGTTCCGCGGCCAACCGGGCGAGCAGCGCACCCATGGCCGCCGCCGGCACGCAGTGATCGACCGCGACGTGGTCGAGCGCGCTGCGCGGCATGCCGGGGTGCCGCGCGTCCGCGGGGTCCTGCACCACGGCGATGCCGCCCCGACGCTTGATCTCGGCAAGGCCCGCCGTGCCGTCGTTCAACGACCCCGACAGAACCACGCCGATGACCGCCGGTCCGCAAGCCCGCGCGGCGGACCGGAACAGCGGATCGACGGCGGGGCGGGTGCCGTGCTCGCGCGGCCCGCGCGACAGGCGCAGGCAACGGGGCGGTTCCACCACCAGATGGCAACCCGGCGGCGCCACATGGATGCGGCCGGCGCGAAGCGGCTCCCGGTCGCGGGCGTGGCTGGCCGGAAGCGGCCCGGCCCGGTCGAGGATCGACGGCGCCGCGCTCGGCCGGTCGCCGATGTGCAGGACGATGCACACCGCCGCCGGCAGGTCGGGCGGCAGGTCCCGGACCAAAGCTTCCAGCGCCTCCAACCCGCCCGCCGACGCGCCGATCACGATCAGGGGGCCATCCGTCATGGGGTCCCAGCCTTTGCCCGTTCCGCATCGGCTGGAGTTCGTCCCATCAATCCTCTCCTTCCTCGGCCAGGCTGCCCGCCAATTCCTGGCCCTGTTTCGACAGCACCTCCTTCAGCATCGCCACGGTCCGCTCGGCCTCCTGCGCCGACCGGGTCCAGTTGGCCTCGACGGTGGGGTGGCCATGCTCGCGAGCCCGCTCGGCCAAGCGCTGGAACATGATGGCGCGGTCCTGATGGGTGCGCAGGGCGACCCAAATGGCCTGCTCAATCGACTCCCGATGCGACTCCGCCAGCGTCGCGGGACCGTAGGCGTGCCCGACCTTGCAGCGGAAGCGCAGCAGTGGCCCATCCTCGACCTCCACCAGATTGCCGCCGCAATCGGGGCAGCTCAGCGTGCTCGGCTTGCCGACGGCGGCGGTGAGTTCCGGCACCGCGTCGAACTCGTTCTCCGGGACGCGCGCCTCCATCGCGATGTCGTCGGGAACCGGCACCGGTGGGCCGGACGGTTCGGTCAGCCGGCGGCCCAGCAGCGCCGACAGGTCGGACAGCGGGGCGCAGGCGTCCACGGAAACGTGCCGCAGGGCGTTGCGCGGCATCCCCGGCCATTCGGCGTCGTCCGGGTCCTGGACCATCGCCAGCCCGCCGCAGCGCTTCACGGCGCGCAGCCCGGCGGTCCCGTCGTCCAGAGTGCCGGTCAGGATCAGCCCCACCGCCCGCACGCCGTAGGCGACCGCCACCGACCGGAACAGCGGATCGATGGACGGCCGGCAGCGGTTCTCCCGCGCGCCGCGGCGCACCAGCGCGCAGCCGTTCCTGACGAGCAGATGGTGATCGGGCGGGGCGACGTGGATCCAGCCCTCCCGCACCGGCTCCCCATCCTCGGGATGGAAGGCGGGAAGCCAGCCGGCGCGCGACAGCAGGACCGGCAGCACGCTGTGCGTCGCGCCGATGTGCTGAACGACGAAGACCGTGGCCGTCACGTCGCGCGGCATCGCCGCGAACAGCCTCCGCAAGGCGGTGATACCGCCGGCAGAGGCCCCGATGGCCAGGATGTCCCTCTTATCCATGATTAGGGAACAACAGTTTTTGCATGCGTTGTGACAACAGCGTGTTGGCCGAGAAATTCCGGCTTTGGTCCTATAACTTTTTCATGCGCGCCGTGTTGTGCGGTCTGTGCAATCATTCTTTCCCAGCGAGGGGGAAGCTTGGACAGATCAGCATCCATCCGCGCGGGGGACGAGAAGCGCGAGTCCGAGCGCGACGTGTTGCTCCAGCGCATCGCAGAGCTGGACCGGAGCCTGGAACAGGCCCTGGTGACCGCGGAGGACGCGCAGGAGGAATCCCGCCTTCTCGCGGCCGACCGGATTCAGATCGAAGAGGAGATGACCGCGCAGCGGCATGAGATCGCCGCGTTGCGCGAACGCCTCATCGCGTCGGAAACCCGCCGGGCGGAACTGCTCGACGCCCTGGCCGATTCCGACCAGCGCTTGAACACGCTCCGCCGGGACGAAAGCCATCTGTCGGAAGAACTCCAGACCTCCTACGAGGAGCTTCAGGTCCTCACCGAGGAGTTGGAGGAGGCCAACGCCGATCTGGAACAGCGGGTCGAGGAGCGCACGGCCCAGCTCACCGAGAGCGAGCGGCGGTTCCGCACCCTGTTCGAGGCGATGGACGAGGGATTCCTCCTGGCCGATGTCCTGTTCGACGGCGACCGGCCGGTGGACGTCCTCTATCTTGAGATGAATCCCGCGGCGCGGCGCATGACCGGGGAGGATTTCGTGGGGCGGCGGCTGCGCGAGATCAGCCCGGCCTTCGAGGACCACTGGTACGAGGTGTTCGGCCGCGCGGCGCGGGACGGGGAATCGACGCGGACGGAGCTGTACGCCGGGCCGCTGGAGAAATGGATCAACTTCTACGTCTTCAAGGTCGGTGACCCCGAACAGCGCCGCATTGCCGTAATCTTCCGCGACGTGACCGAGCGCAAGCGGACGCAGGAGCAGCTCAAGCAAGCGAAGGAGACGGCGGAGGCTGCGAACCGGGCCAAGACCAAGTTCCTCGCCGCGGCCAGCCACGACCTGCGCCAGCCGATCCAGGCGGCGGCCCTCTACGCCCATGTCCTGCTCGGGTCGGTCGGCGCCGACCCGATCGCCCAGGAATCGCTCAACCGGCTGAAGGCCTCCATCGACAGCCTGAACGGCATGCTGAGCGGCCTGCTCGACCTGTCCCGGCTGGAGGCCGGCGTCATCGAGGTGTCGGTCAGCGACTTCTCGCCCACGGCCCTGATGACCCGTCTGGCCGAGGAGTTCCGCGGCGTGGCCGAGGCCTCGTCCATCGAGCTGCGCTGCCGGCCCAGCCGCTTGGCGGTGTGCACCGACCCGCATCTGCTGGAACGGCTTCTGCGCAACCTGCTGTCCAACGCCATCGCGCACGGCCACTCCAAGGAAACGGGCGCCAAGGGGCGCGTGCTGGTGGGCTGCCGCCGCCGGGCGGACGGGGTGGAGTTCCAGGTGTGGGACAATGGGCCGGGCATCCCCGAGGACGCCCGCGAGGCCATCTTCGAGGAGTTCCGCCAGCTCAAAAACCCGGAGCGCAACGCCACCCAGGGCTTCGGGCTGGGCCTGTCCATCGTGTCGCGCATCGCCCGCCTGCTGGGAACGGAGGTGACGCTGCGCTCGTGGGTCGGCTCGGGCTCGGTCTTCTCGGTGACGGTGCCCTACGCCCGCAAGCCGGAGGCCGGCGCCGTGGCGGTCCCGGTCGCCAACCGGGAGCCGCGGCTGAAAGGGCGCACGGTGCTGCTGGTGGAGGACGACGAGCAGGTCCGCCGCAGCATGACCATGATGCTGAAACGCTGGGGCCTGCGGGTGGTCGCCGTGTCCTCGGCGGGGGAACTGGCCGCGACGCTGCCCAGCCTGCGGCGCCCCCATGTGGTGCTGACCGACTACCGCCTGCCGGGCGGCGACTCCGGACGCTCGGTGGTCGAACTGGTGCGCCAGCGCTGGCCGGTGCCGGGCATCATCATTACCGGCGACACCGCCCCGGAGCGGTTGCGCGAGGCCATGTCGCTCGGCTGCCGCCTGCTGCACAAGCCGGTGCTGCCCGCGGATCTGGCCGGGGCGCTGGGTGAGGTTTTGCCCTCCTGATCCTGTCCTCCTGACGGTGGCGCGCCGACACGGGGGCTGCGACCAATCGTCCCTTGTTCCTTCGGCCTAGCCTGATTAGCGTAGCCCCTCACTCGGATTTGGGGTTCGCCCGGGACATGCCGGCTTTGCTCGGAAACATCGGACGCAGGCTGGGCCGCGCCGCCGTGATGGCGGGCGGGGTCGCTTTGCTTCTGCAGCTTCTCGGCTGGGCCTTCCTGATTCCGGTGGCCAACGCCGCGACCGGCGAAACGGTCATGATCTGCACGCCGCAGGGCATGGCCTCCATCGCCCTCCCCGACGCCCCACCCCCTGAGTCCCTGCTTCCGGACGGCAAACCCACGCTGTCCATGGGCGAGGACTGCCCGGTCTGCGGGCTGGTCGCCAGCCTCACCGCGCCGCCGCCGCTTCTGACGGTGGTGCTGCCGGTCTCCGTCGTCGCCCACAGTTCCATCGGGCTGCCCGGCCAGCACATCGCCGCCGGCTGGTTCCTGTCGCGGCTGAAGGCCCGGGCGCCCCCGGCCCTCGTCTGACCACCCTCGGCACGCGCCCTGTGATCGCCGCGCCCGGCTGTTGAGCCCGGCGGCGCGGCCCTCCCGGCCGTGCCCACACCATTCCTCACGCCAGCCTCCGCACCGCAACCCGCCGGTCCCGATCCCTTGCGCCGATTGTCGCGCGGATCGGCGGCCGGGCGGGACGGCACGGCTGCGCCGATCTTCCCTCGTCCGATTCGAGAACGAGCGCCCCATGATTCGCCTGACCACCGCCGCCGCCGCGGCGAACGCCCCCCGCTTGTCCAACCGCCTCCTCGCCTCCACCGCCCTTCTGACGGCGGTCCTCGCCGCTCTCGGCGCGCCGGCCGCAGCCCAGACCCCGCAGGCCCTGCCCGCCGTCCCGGTCGAGACGGAGACCGCACCCGCCGCCACGGCGCCGGAGAAGGGGCTGTCCCAGCCGCTCGGCGCCGGCACGCTCGACGCCGCCGGGATCGCCAGCCGCAAGCTCGCCAGCCCGGACGCCGCGGCGCTGCTGCGCAGCCTGCCGGGCGTGTCGCTCTACAGCGCGGGCGGCTTCTCCAGCCTGCCGGCGCTGAACGGCCTAGCCGACGACCGCGTGCGCGTCCAGGTTGACGGCATGCCGATGACCGCCGCCTGCGCCAACCACATGAACGCGCCGCTGTCCTACGCCGACTCCGCCGTCATCGGCGCCATTGAGGCGATCGCCGGCGTCACCCCGGTCAGCAAAGGCGGTGACAGCATCGCCGGCACCATCTCGGTGACCAGCAAACCCGCCGTCTACGCCCAGCCCGGCGAGCCGATCCACGGCGAGGGCAGCCTGTCCACCGTCTACCGGTCGAACGGCAACGGCACCACCCTGTCCGGCACCACCACCGCGGCGACCGAGCGGTTCAGCCTGCGCTACACCGGTGCCTGGAGCCGCGCGGACGACTATGAGGACGGCAACGGGGACAAGGTCCGCTCCACCCTCTACAACGTGCAGAACCACGCCCTGTCGGCCAGCGCGCGCAAGGACGGGCACGAGATCACCCTGTCCGGCGGCTACCAGTATTCGCCCTATTCCGGCTTCGCGAACCAGCGCATGGACATGACGCTGAACCGCGGCACCACCCTGAACGGCCATTACAAGGGCGAATTCGACTGGGGCACGCTGGACGGCCGGGCCTTTTGGCAGCGCACCGTCCACGCCATGAACTTCCTGCACGACAAGGGCGGCGCCGACCGCGGCGGCATGCCGATGAACACGGACTCGCACGAGATGGGCTACGCCGTCTCGGCGGAAGTGCCGCTGTCAGCGCAGGACACGCTGCGCGTCGGCAACGAGCTGGTCCGCTACCGCATCGACGACTGGTGGCCGCCGGTCGCCGGGGCGGCGATGATGTCGCCGCTGACCTTCGTGAACCTGAACGACGCGCGGCGCGACCGGCTGGGCACCTTCGCGGAATGGGAAAAGCGCTGGACCCCGGCCTGGACCTCGCTGCTCGGCGTGCGCAACGACGTGGTGTGGATGGAGAACGGGCCGGTCCAGCCCTACTCCTGGGCCAACACGATCGGCATGGGCATGATGGGCATGGCGAACCCGGACGCCGCTGCGGCCACCGCCTTCAACCGGGGTGACCGCTCCAAGACGGACGTGAACGTCGACGCCACGGCGCTGCTCCGCTTCGCGCCGTCCGCGTCGGAACGCTACGAGCTGGGCTTCGCCCGCAAGACCCGCTCGCCCAATCTGTACGAGCGGTTCGCCTGGGGCACCGGGGGCATGTCCTCCACGATGATCGGCTGGTACGGCGACGCCAACGGCTATGTCGGCAACCCGGACCTGAAGCCGGAAACCGCCTACACGGTCGGCGCCACCGCCGCCTGGCAGGACGCCGAGGCCAAGCGCTGGTCGGTCAAGGTCACGCCCTATTATTCGCACGTCGAGAACTTCATCGACGCCGACCGCATCGGCACCCTGTCGAACGGCTTCGTCCAGCTGCGCTTCGCCAACCACACCGCCGAGCTGTACGGCATCAACGCCGAGGGCCGCAGCATCGTCCACCAGGACGAGCGGCTGGGCGAGTTCACGGTGGGCGCCGTGGTCAGCTACGTCCGCGGCCGCAACCTCGACACCGGGCGCGACCTCTATCACATCATGCCGCTGAACGGGACGATCGACCTCGGCCACCGGCTGGGCGACTGGAGCAGCGTCCTGGAGTTCCAGATGGTCGGGCGCAAGGTCCTGGTCGATTCCGGGCGGAACGAGCCGGAAACCCCCAGCTACGCCCTGGTCAACCTGCGCACCAGCTATGTCTGGAGCAACCTGCGCGCGGACGTCGGAATCGAGAACCTGTTCGACGCCCACTATGAACTGCCACTGGGCGGCGTCGATTACGGCGATTTCCGCGCCAGCGGCAACCGCCAGCCGATCGGCGCGCTGGCCGGCATGGGGCGGTCCTTCAACCTCGGCCTGACCATGGCCTTCTGATGGAGGCCGGCTGACGAGGCGCCCCGCCTTGCGCGCGATCCGCCTGCATGAGCGTCCCCAGCCGGCCCGCCGGCCGCTGGGGGCGCTCGCCCTGTCCGGGACGTTGCACGCCGGCGTCCTGGCCGTCCTCCTGTCCGCCGCCGGAGCGGCCCCCGGCACGGTCGCGGAGGAGACCGGCGCCGTCAGCCTGAACAACACCATCACCCCGGTGATCGAGGTGATGCTGGTGGCCTCCGAGGCGGACAGCGGCCCGCCGCCGGCAGCGGAGCCCGAACCCGAAAGCGAGCCGCAGCAGGACCCCGCTCCGGAACCGGTCTCGGAACCCGAGCCGGAGGTAGCGCCGGAACCGGTGCCCCCGGCACTGGAGCCGACGGAGCCGACCCCGGAACCCGCACCGGAACCGCCCCCTCCCCCGCCGCCCAAGCCACTGCCGAAGCCGAAGCCGCCCGTCAAGGCGGCGCCGAAACCGCAGGCCGCACCCGTTCCAAGCCCATCACCGACGCCATCCGCCGAAACTGGAACCGGAACTGGTCGCAACGCGGCGGCGGTCGAGGCGGTCTCGGCCAGCCGGGGCGCGGTGGTGGATTACGGAGCACAGGTCTGGGCCTGGATCGGGCGGCACAAGCCGGAGAAGGTGGTTGGCGGTGGGCAGGCCACCGTCAAGCTGACCCTCGGCACGGCGGGCGAGGTGCTCGACGCCTCCATCCTGGCGTCGAGCGGCGACGCGGCGCTGGACCGCGCCGCCCTGGCCGCGGTGCGCAGGGCGTCTCCCTTCCCCGCCCCGCCGCCCAGCCTGACGGCGGAGGACCGCGTCTTCTCCGTGCCCTTCCTGTTCCGCCCGCGGTGAATCCGGCGCACCGGAAGCGGCGCTCAACCCTGCCCACCCCCACTTCCCGTTTGCGCTTTGCGGCTCCACGTAGGATAAAGCGCCCCAATTCCCGAGATTTCCGACGGCGAGCACCCCCATGGGCTTCAATTGCGGCATCGTCGGCCTGCCGAACGTCGGCAAGTCGACCCTGTTCAACGCGCTGACCGCCACCCAGGCGGCCGAGGCGGCGAACTTCCCCTTCTGCACCAAGGAGCCGAACGTCGGCCGCGTCGGCGTGCCCGACCCGCGGCTGGACAAGCTGGCGGCCATCGCCAAGTCGCAGAAGATCATCCCGACCCAGCTCGAATTCGTCGACATCGCCGGCCTGATCCGCGGCGCCTCGAAGGGTGAAGGGCTGGGCAACCAGTTCCTCGCCAACATCCGCGAGGTGGACGCCATCGTCCACGTCCTGCGCTGCTTCGAGGACGACGACGTCACCCATGTGGAAGGCAACGTCGATCCCCTGCGCGACGCCGAGGTGGTCGAGACGGAGCTGATGCTCGCCGACATGGAGAGCCTGGAGCGCCAGCTCACCAGCCTCCAGAAGAAGGCCAAGGGCGGCGACAAGGACTCCAAGATCAAGGCCGATCTGATGGAGCGTGCGCTGAAGGTCCTCCAGGACGGCAAGCCGGCCCGCGTCGTCGAGATCAGCGAGGAGGAGAAGCCGGTCTTCAAGCAGTTCATGCTGCTGACCGCCAAGCCGGTCCTCTACGTCTGCAACGTCGAGGAGGCTTCCGCGGCCACCGGCAACAGCCTGACCGCCAAGGTCGCCGAGAAGGCCAAGGCCGAGAACGCCGGCATGGTCGTCATCTCCGCCGCCATCGAGGCGGAGGTCGCCCAGCTCTCCGACGCCGCCGAGAAGCAGGAGTTCCTGGAATCCCTCGGGCTGGAGGAGACCGGCCTCAACAAGCTGATCCGCGCCGGCTTCCAGCTGCTCGACCTCATCACCTTCTTCACCGTCGGCCCGAAGGAGGCCCGCGCCTGGACCGTGCGCCGCGGCGCCAAGGCCCCGGAAGCGGCGGGCGTCATCCACACCGATTTCGAGCGCGGCTTCATCCGGGCCGAGACCATCGACTTCGACAGCTACGTCACGCTGGGCGGCGAGCAGGGCGCCAAGGACAACGGCAAGATGCGGCAGGAAGGCAAGGAGTACGTCGTCAACGATGGCGACATCTTCCATTTCCGCTTCAACGTTTGATTGGGCAGCCGCGAAACCCTTCTCCTCTCCGGGGGAGAAGGGTTAACGCCTCCCAATCTTATCACCGCCGAGAAATCCGTTAACTCTTTCGTAAATCTAGAAAAACCGCTTAAATACCCCTGAGATATGGTTAACAAGCCTCACTTCGGCTGTTAAGTCCACTGGAATGGGCGACAACCGAGGGCCGGACCGGAGGGGATATGGCGGTGAACCAGAACGCGACCATCGCGCCGGGTGCCATCGCGCCGGGTGCCGGCACCTTCTCCGACCGCGTGCGCGACGCCATCCGACACGGCGAGTTGCGCTTGGCCTTCCAGCCGCAGGCCGACACCCACAGCGGGCGGCTGACCGGGTTCGAGGCGCTGTCACGCTGGCGGCTCGACGACGGCACAGTGATCCCCCCTGACGTCTTCATCCCGATGGCGGAAACCAGCGACGCCATCCACATCCTGGGCGAGTGGACGGTGCGCCGCGCCTGCGAGACCGCCGCGGGCTGGATGCAGGACGGCATCGCCGACGTGCCGGTGGCGGTGAACCTGTCGGCGCGGCAGCTGGAAGACGCCGGCTTCGCCCGCACCGTTCTGGGCATCCTCGCCGAAACCGGCCTGCCCGCCGCCAACCTGAAGCTGGAACTCACCGAAACCGCCCTGTTCGAGCACAGCGAGTCCTCGCGCGAGGTGCTGACGCAGTTGCGCGGCGCCGGGGTGCGGCTGGTGTTGGACGATTTCGGGACGGGCTATTCCTCGCTGTCCCTGCTGCGCCGCGTGCCGGTCGAGGCGCTGAAGATCGACAAGCACTTCACCCAGGCGATGGTGCAGGACCGCGACGCCGCCGCCATCGTGCGCGCCATCATCGACCTCGCCCACGCGCTGGGGATGCAGGCGATCGCCGAGGGGGTGGAGACCAACGAGGAGCTTCTCTACCTGCGCGCCTACCGCTGCGACCGCATCCAGGGCTATCTGCTGGCCAAGCCCCTGGACACGGCGCAGGTTCCAGACTTCATCCGGCGGCTCGCCGCGACGCCGACAGGCGGATGACCCGCTCCGTCTCGTCCCATTCGGTCAGTTCCGCAGCCTCGTCGATGGTGGCCCAGCGGGCCTCCAGGGCATCGTCGGCGCAGATCGCCTCGCCGTCCGGGCTCTCCGCCGCCACCTCGACGATGGTGTAGTGGTATTGGACGGCCCCGGCGTCGTCGAGCGTCATGGCGTCCACCACCGTGACCACCTCCGTCGGCACGACGTGCAGGCCGGTTTCCTCCAGCACCTCGCGCACCGCCGTTTCGAACACCGTCTCGCCCACAGACTGGGCGCCGCCGGGCAGGCTCCACTGCCCCATCCGCGGCGGGCGGCCCCGGCGGATCAGCAGAACCCGGTCGCCGCGCCACACCACGGCACCCACCCCCACCCAGGGACGGTCGGGGTATTCGCGGCCGGAACGGTCGGCGGGGGGTGTGCTGGACATGGCGGCTCCTCGTTGCGCTTGACCCGACGCTAACCCAGGGGGACAGTCGGATACCAGTGGCCAAGAGGCCGAACGAACCGCCGCCCCGGACGCCGCCATGAAGCTCAACGAGATCCGCACCTTCGTCGCCGTGGCCGAAGCCCAGTCGGTGCAGGAGGCCGCGCACCGGCTGGGGCTGACCCAGTCCGCCGTCTCGCGCCTGATCCAGCGGCTGGAGGCGGAGCTTGGCGTGTCCCTGTTCGACCGCCAGACCAAGCCGCTGGCCCTGACCCGCGACGGCGAGATGGCGCTGGCCCACGCGCACCGGGTGCTGAAGGCGACGGACGAGCTGTCGGACGCCTTCGCCGGGGCCGCCCAGCCCCAGGGGCTGCTGCGGCTGGGGGTGGCCCATGTGCTGACCGCCATCGCCGCGCACCATCCGCTGGACCGGCTGCGCGCCGCCTTCCCCGGCCTGACCGTCCGCCTGCATTCGGACTGGAGCACGCCGCTGGTCGAGCAGGTGCGCAACGGCACGCTGGACGGCGCGCTGGTGCTGACCCACGACGCCCAGACGCCGCCCGACGACCTGGACGCCGTCTGCATCTCGCGCGAGCCGGTGCGGGTCGTAGCCTCCGCCGAGCTGGCCGGGCAGCGGGACTGGACGCTGCCGGCGATGAACGCCGTGGGCTGGGTGCTTCAGCCCGACGGCTGCCAGTACCGGACCGCCATGGGCCGGGCGATGGCGCAGCACGGCCCGGCGCTGAACGTCACGGTGGAGGGGTTCGACCAGTCGCTTCTGCTGTCGCTGGTCGCCCGCGGCGTCGGATTCGGGTTGGCCCCGCTGCGGCTGATCGCCCCAACCCTGCACGCCGCCCAGGTGCGGCCGCTGGAGACCCCCGACTTCGCGCTGACCGTCGCGGTGTGGCTGCTGCGCGGCCGCTTCACCGGGCGCATCGGCCCCGTCTTCGACGTGCTGGAGGACAGCCTGCTGGACCTGCTGCCCCCGGCTGACGAGGCGCCTTTGCCCCTGCCCTGCCATTCCGCGGCCGAATAACCTTCTTTCCCATTGTGAATTTGATGCACGCCCGGCGCACGCTTATCGTGTGACCCTGATGAGACGCGGGCCAGCGTTGCCGCACCGGCCACAGCCCGCGCCGAGGGAGGATAACTTGGACACCAGCAACCGGGCGGGCGGGGCGCCTTCGCCCCGCTCCTGGCGGACGCCGGGATTCGTCATCGCCTGCGGCTGCCTGATCGCCATGCTGGCGTTCGGCCCGCGGTCCAGCATGGGCCTGTTCACCGCACCGCTGTCGGAGGCGCACGGCTGGGGCCGCGACGTCTTCGCCCTGTCGATCGCCATCCAGAATCTGGTCTGGGGCATCGGCACCCCCTTCGCCGGGGCGCTCTGCGACCGCTACGGCCCGGCGCTGGTGCTGGGGATCAGCGGCGTTCTCTACGCGCTGGGGCTGGCGCTGATGCCCTACGCCGACACGCCGCTGATGCTGCATCTCAGCTCCGGCCTGCTGATCGGTCTGGGTCTGGCCGGGGCGTCCTTCGGCATCGTCATCGCCGGCTTCAGCCGCATCGTCCCGCCGGAGAAGCGGAGCTGGTCGATGGGTGTCGCCACCGCCGCCGGCTCGATGGGCCAGTTCCTGTTCGCCCCCACCGGCCAGGCCTTCATCGCCGCCTATGGCTGGCAGACGGCGCTGATCCTGTTCGGCGCCTCGATGCTGATGATCCCGGTGCTCGCCTCCTCCTTCGCCGGGGCGGCCGGGTCGAAGAGCGCGCAGGCCGTCACCGGGGCCGACATCGGCTTCGCCGCGACGATCCGGCAGGCCTTCAAGCACCGCAGCTACGTCCTGCTGGTCACCGGCTTCTTCGTCTGCGGCTTCCAGCTCGCCTTCATCACCACGCACCTGCCGCCCTACCTGACCGCCGCCGGGATCAGCCCCGGCCTCGCCTCCTGGGCGATGGCGCTGATCGGGCTGTTCAACGTGGTCGGCTCCTACATGTCGGGCGTGCTGGGCGGCAAGATGAGCAAGCGCCTGCTGCTCTGCGCCAACTACACGCTGCGCGGCCTGTGCACGGCGCTCTTCATCCTGCTGCCGGTCACCCCGGTTTCGGTGATCCTCTACGCCGCGGCGATGGGCCTGCTGTGGCTGTCCACCGTGCCGCCGACCTCCGGCCTCGTCGTTCTGATGTTCGGAACACGCTATCTCGGCATGCTCTACGGCTTCGCCTTCCTCAGCCATCAGGTGGGCGGCTTCCTCGGCGTGTGGCTGGGCGGCGTGCTGTACGAGCGCATCGGCTCCTACGACGTGGTGTGGTGGGCCAGCGTGGCCCTGGCCTTTGCCGCCGCGGTGGTCAACTGGCCGATCGCCGAGAAGCCCGCCCCCGCCCTGGCGGCGGAAGCCAAGGCCTGACGGTCATGACGGACCCGGCGCCCGCCTCCTCTCCCGGCTTCGGCCACGGCTTCGCGCTGGCGCTCGGCGCGCTGGCGCTGGTCGTCTGGGCGATGGTGACGGGGGTGGCGCTGACTCAGGCGGCGCTCAACGAGGAAGACGGCGGCACGGTGCTCGCCATCTTCCCGCCGGGCACCCCGACCGCCGAGGCCTTCACCGCGGTGGTCCGCGCCGGTGGCCAGCCGGTGCGCCAGACCTGGATTCCCTTCGCCTGGGTCGCCCGCAGCGACGGCAGCGGCTTCGTGGGACGCCTGAAGGAAGAGGGGGCGGTCACCGCCTACGGCGAGCTGTCGGTCGGCCCGGCGCTGGGCGGCTGCGCGGTGGTCTCGCTGGACGACAAGAGGCCGGTCGGCTTCCAGTTCAAGTGACGTCACAAACCCGTCATCAAGCGGTAACGGGACCGCAGTTCGGCTATTGACAACCCCCGCAAGGAAGAGCAGGCTACCTCTCAGAGCAACACTGGTTGAGGTGAAGACGCGGTGGACACCGCATCAAGTTGGCCCAAAAGCCGGCTTCTCATCACAGCAAATGTTCCCGTAGCCAGGAGGGTGTGATTGTCATGAGTCCACCTGCGCTTACTTGAGGAAGCCGACCTGTTCGGCCACACATTTCTGAACATTGCCGTTGAGACGGCTCAACCATTGCGGATGTCCTGGCACAACCGCTGAAACCCCCGCCCCCCGCGCGGGGGTTTCGCTTTTTCGGCCTTCCACGCCGCGCGCCATGTTCTCGACGATCCGTCTTCTTGACCGCCCAAAGAAAAACCCCTCCCCCGCGGGTGCGGGAGAGGGGTGAAGGCGTCGTGTCGCTTCAAACAGGCCCGAGGGCCTGGGAGGCAATGCACCGGCCGGTCAGTACATGTGCTGGCCGCCGTTGATCGACAGGGTCGAGCCGGTGATGAAGCCGGCGTCGTCGCCGACCAGGAACAGCACGCCGCGGGCGATCTCCTCGGCCTTGCCGAGACGGCCGACCGGGATGCGGGCGACGATCTTCTCCAGCACGTTGGGCGGCACCGCGCGCACCATGTCGGTGTCGATGTAGCCCGGCGCGATGGCGTTGACGGTAACGCCCTTGGCCGCGCCCTCCTGGGCCAGCGCCTTGGTGAAGCCGTGGATGCCCGACTTGGCGGCGGCGTAGTTCACCTGACCGTACTGGCCGGCCTGGCCGTTCACCGAGCCGATGTTGACGATGCGGCCGAAGCCGCGCTCGCGCATGCCGTCGATGACGTTGCGGCAGAGGTTGAAGCAGGAGGTGAGGTTCGTCGCGATGACGTCGTTCCACTGCTGCGGGGTCATGCGGTGGATCACGCCGTCGCGGGTGATGCCCGCGTTGTTCACCACCACGTCCACCGGCCCGAGTTCGGCGGTGATCTTCGCGATGCCATCCTTCACGGCGTCGAAGTCCGACACGTCGAACTTGTAGACCGCGATGCCCGTGCGGGCCGAGAATTCCTTCGCCTTCTCATCGTTGCCGGCGTAGTTGGCGGCGACGACATAGCCGGCGTTCTTCAACGCGACGGAGATGGCTTCGCCGATACCGCGCGTTCCGCCCGTGACGACTGCAACTCGAGCCATTGGCTCCTCCCCCAAAGCTTGATGTTGGATTCTTTATCGGTTTCTGTAGGCGCACATACGAAACGGGCCGCACCCCGGAGGGAACGGCCCGCTTCTCATCAGCCCCGCTCGACGGTGAGGGCGATGCCCATGCCGCCGCCGATGCACAAGGTGGCGAGGCCCTTCTTGGCGTCGCGCTTCTGCATCTCATAGAGCAGGGTGGTCAGGACGCGGGCGCCGGACGCGCCGACCGGGTGGCCGAGCGCGATGGCGCCGCCGTTGACGTTGACCTTGGAGGTGTCCCAGCCAAGGTCCTTGTTGACGGCCAGGGCCTGCGCGGCGAAGGCCTCGTTCGCCTCGATCAGGTCCAGATCCTCATGCTTCCAGCCGGCCTTCTCCAGCGCGAGGCGGGAGGCCGGGATCGGGCCGGTGCCCATGATCGCCGGATCGACGCCGGCGGTCGCCCAGGACACGATGCGGGCCAGCGGGGTCAGGCCGCGCTTGGCCGCATTCTCGGCGGTCATCAGGACCAGCGCCGCGGCGCCGTCGTTGATGCCCGACGCGTTGCCGGCGGTCACCGTGCCCTCCTTGGAGAAGGCCGGGCGCAGCTTGGCCAGCGATTCCGCGGTGGTGCCGTGCTTCGGATACTCGTCGTCGGCGACGATGATGTCACCCTTGCGGCCCTTGATGGTGACCGGGATGATCTCGTCCTTGAAGCGGCCGGACTTCTGGGCAGCCTCGGCCTTCTGCTGCGAGGCGGCGGCGAAGGCGTCCTGCTCGTCGCGGGTCAGCTGCCACTTCTGGGCGACGTTCTCGGCCGTCGTGCCCATGTGGTAGCCCTTGAAGGCGTCCATCAGGCCGTCCTTCAGCATGGTGTCGAGCATCTCGGCGGCGCCCATCTTCACGCCGTTGCGCAGATGCATGACGTGCGGGGCCTGGCTCATGCTCTCCTGGCCGCCGACGACCATGACCTCGGCGTCGCCGTTGCGGATCGCCTGATAGCCGAGCGCCACCGAGCGCAGGCCCGAACCGCAGAGCTGGTTGATGCCGAAGGCGGTGGCGGAGGCCGGGATGCCGGCGTTGACGGCGGCCTGGCGGGCCGGGTTCTGGCCCTGACCGGCGGTCAGGATCTGGCCCAGGATGACCTCGGTCACCTCCGCGGCGTCGGTCTTGGCGCGGCTCAGCGCCTCGCGGATGGCGATCTCACCCAGGTAATGGGCCGGCACGGTGCTGAGCGCCCCGTTGAAGCTTCCGATGGGAGTACGCGCTGCGCTGGCGATCACAACCTCGGTCATGTTGACGCTCCTCAGATTTTGTCAGTTTTATTATCGTGTCAGTGGGCCGCACGGAGTGGGAAAAACCTTATGCGCGGATTTCCCACAATGCAAGACACCTGACTGGCTGCGGTTATCCTGCCGCACTAAGCCATTCGGCCAGGGGGCGCCAAACGCCTGTTTCAGCTCCGGCGCTGACCACCATGCCAATATGACCGAGCGGCGGCCTGATCATTTGCGCGCTGCCGATTGATCTTGCCAAGGCCACCGCGGAAGACGGCGGAACGATGCGGTCGCGCTCCGGGATCAGCGCCAGGACCGGCATGCGCAGCCGCGCCGGCTCCACCGGCTGGCCGGCGACCAGCCACGCGCCGCGCGCGGTGTCGTTGCGCCCGTACCAGCCGGCCAGCGTGTCGCGGGCCACCCCGGCGACCAGCGGCACCCCGTCGTTCAGCCAGTCCTCCAGCGACACGAAGGCGAGCGCGGCGCGGCTGTCCGGATCCATGCGGGCGAACTGCGAGAACTTCTTCAGCGCCAGCAGCGGGTCGAGCTGGGCGAACAGACCCTGCAGCGCGTCGACCGGCAGTTCCCCCCAGGCGTCGAGCAGCGGGCCGAAGGGCTGGAAAAAGCTCGCGGCGCGGCGGGCCATGCCCGCGTCCTCGGCGTGGAAGTCCCAGGGCGTGGCGAGCAGGCCGAGCGCCGCGACCTCCTTGGGGCGGCGCTGCGCCAGCGCGGTGGCGAGCAGCCCGCCCATGCAATAGCCGACCACCGGAACCGGCCGGCCCACCGCCTCCACCACCGCGGCGAGCGCGCGCTCCAGCCGCCCGGCGATGTAGTCGGTCAGGCTGTAGCGCCGCTCCAGCGGGCCGGGCGTGCCCCAGTCGATCAGGAAGGGGCGCAGCCCCTGCGCGGCCAGCCAGCGCATCAGGCTTTTGCGCGCCGACAGGTCGAGGATGTAGTGGCGGTTGACCAGCGACGGCACGAACAGCACCGGCGCGCCGGTCGCCGGGCCGAGGGCGCCGTAGTCGAGCAGCCGGGACGCCCCTTCCGTCCACGGCACGGGCGGGTCGGGAAGGTCGCGTCGGTAGGGGTGGTGGCGGTAGCGCTCGATCCCCGTCAAGGCGAGGCCGAGCTGGCGGCGGACCTCCCGGTCAACCGCCTGGGCGAACGCGTCCGCGTCGGTTGCGGCCACCCGCCGGCGGAGGTCCTCCGCCCGCTCCCGCAGATGCGGCTTCCATGGCAGCGAGCCGTTCCTCAAGTGCGGCAATGCGGCGGAGGAGCTGAGCAGTGTCGCCGCCACCGTCGCCAGATGCAGCGCCAGGGGCCGCGGCCCAAGCCGTGCGGTGGTGGGGTGCGGGGGGATCGTGGCGTTGTCCCCGGTCACGCGGCTCTCCTTCGGAGGACGGGTGAGATGGGGCCGGCGTTGGATTCCAGCCGGTGCCCGGCGGGCTGGTGTAGGCGAAACCGCCCGGCCCCAGGACGAAGGGCGCCATCGCCGCGGCACCCTGCGCCATCATCTGGAACAGGCGGGCGGCGGCATCGGCCATCTCGGGATCGGCGGCGCAGGCCGCCCATTGTTCCTGCCACAGGTCGAGGTACCGTTGCGCGAGCGTTTCCAGGGACGGGGTGTCGGATTCGGACGATTCGGCCATGGTCGGGAGTATATGAGGGAGGCGGTGCCCTTGACCAGAGCCGCGAAGGACCGATCGAAAATGCCGCAAATCCCGAATTATCGGGGCGGCGCGCATCCGGGGTCGCAGCGCTGCGGCACAGCACTGGACAGGGTGCATTCCTTCGAGTAGTCCTTATATCTGGAACATTCTCGCCGCACGACCCTTCTTGAAAGAAACAGCGATGGCCGACAAGGAAGACCAGAAGTCCGCGACGATCACGATCAAGAAGTACGCCAACCGGCGGCTCTACAACACGGCGACCAGCAGCTACGTGACGCTCGACCATCTCTGTCAGATGGTCAAGGACGGGCTCGACTTTGTGGTCTATGACGCGAAGACCGGAGAGGACATTACCCGCTCGGTGCTGACGCAGATCATCGTGGAGGAGGAGAGCAAGGGCCAGAACCTGCTGCCGATCAGCTTCCTGCGCCAGCTCATCGGCTTCTACGGCGACAACATGCAGTGGATGGTGCCGCGCTACCTCGAATATTCGATGCAGTCCTTCTCGCGCAACCAGGAGCAGATGCGCGACTATTTCCAGAACACGCTGGGCGGCATGTTCCCCTTCGGCCGGCTGGAGGAGGTCGGCAAGCAGAACATGGCGATGTTCGAGCGGGCCATGCGCATGTTCTCGCCCTTCGGCGGCGCCGAGGACGGGCAGCCCGGCGAACATCCCGCCGCCCCGCCCCGCCCGGCGGCTCCCGCCCCGTCCGCCGCTCCGCCCAACGGCGCGGCCGCGGCGGCCAGCCACACCTATGAGGAGCTTCAGAAGCAGATCGACGACCTGCAAAAGCAGATCGCCAGCATCGCCAAGCCGGCACGCCCGGCGAAGCCCGAAGGGAAGTGAACGGTCAGAACCATCGCACGGTCGGCCATCGCATCGACACGCATTGCGGTGCAGGGCGGGGAAAGTTCCCCGCCCTTTTCTGTTTTTTTCGGCACCAGCGGCACGCCCGGCTGTTTGTTCAATGGAACGGTCCAGAGGAGGAACGCCATGAAGACCGAGCTGCAGATGTCGATGGAACTGGAGGTTGCAGACACCCAGGACGCCCACCGTTTCGAGGAAAAGCTGCGCGGCTGGCTGCGCCACCAGAGTCAGGTGGTGTCGGTGTCCGCCACCCACAGCGGTGTCGGCAACGACGTCGCGTGGCGGGACGCCCGTCGGGCGGCGTTCGGCTCGCCCTTGCCGAATCCCTTCGCTCCGGGCCGCGGTCGCTGATTTCTGTAAGCTGATCGCCACCGAGGCGCCCGTTCTGCACCCCGTTGGGACAGGGCGGGCGCCTTCCGTCTTGAGAAGGCGCGTCAGCCGCGGAAGATGTGCGGCACCATCGCCGCGTCGGAGCCGACCCGCGGATCCGCCGATTCACGCACCGACATGCCCAGGCACTTGTCCCCGATGATCCAGCAGTGCAGGAGCGCGCGGACGCCCTCCTCCTCGAAGATCGGCGGGGTTTCCAGCCAGACCCGCCCCCCCGGATACTCGCCGCCGCCGCTGTCCGAAACGGCGCTGCCATGCGCGGTCATGCGCTGGGCCGCGTCGTCCAGCCCGAACAGGCTGCGCTCGGTCACCGCGTCGCAGCCGGCCAGTTCCTCGGGGTCGAGCGCGGCGCGGCACAGGTTCGGGTGGCGCGGGTAGAGCGACCAGAGCGTCGCCAGCAGCCCGTGGTTCGACATCGGCCAGCACCACAGCGGCGACAGCATGCTCATGCCGCCCATCCGCAGCTTCTGCAGGAAGGCGTCGTCGGCCAGACCCTGCCACGGGTAGATCTTCGCCAGCCAGGAGGCCGCCCGCCCCTCGTCGTCGATGAAGCGCTGGCCGTCCCAGCCCAGGCTCTGCAGCGGCAGCAGATGCGTGGCGATGCCGGCCTCCGCCGCGGTGGCGGCCAGATAGACCAGCTCGCTCTCGCGCATCGGGTCGGGGGTGGCGCAGGCCAGATGGAGGAGGCCGCGGCCCGGCATGCCCGCCGCCAGCTCCTCCCAGCGCTCCACCAGCCCTTCATGCAGGCCGTTGAACTGGTTGGCGTCGGCCATCAGGGCCTCGCGCCAGTTGCGCTGGATGATCGAGGCGGCGAACAGCCCCTCCGGCGTGTCGTAGTTGCAGGCCAGCAGCTTGACCGAATCGCGCCCGTCATAGGCCAGCGTCAGCCGCCCGATCAGCGCGCCGGCGCGCTCGTTCAGGCGGCCGGCCGCCCAATAGTCGTTCCAGGAGGCTTCGAGCAGACGCGCCACGCCGCCGCGCACCCCGAGCCGGGCCAGCGCCCGCCCGTCCACCGTCGCGCGCAGCGTCTCGCGCAGCATGGTGTGCAGCTCGTCGGCGACGCTTTCGATCAGGTCGATCTGATGGGCGGAGAACTCGTACCGCACGTCCTCGCGCCAGAAGGCGCCGGCGTTCATGGCGCGGACGCCGAAAGGGTATTTGCGGAGCCCCGGACGCCAATCCGCACGGGGTTTCATGACTGCTCTGCGCATCGTGTGCTTACCGGGCCGCCGGATTCAATCCATGGTTTTGCCCCGCTGCGGCGCGCCGCTTGCGGCCGTCCGGGATTCGGTGGGGGCGGATCATTGCGGCGCAAACGCGCCAACACAAGCGCCTTGCGCGCCCGTCCCTCCGATTTTCCACGCTTCCCCTCGCGGATCTCACAGGCCGGGTGGAAACGCCCGTCAATAGCTGCGGTCGGCCAGCCAAGCCGCGATGGCGTTCTCCATCGCCTCGGCGGTCGGATCGCCGTGCGCCGGGCCGGTTCCCACCATGGGAAGACGGGCCGCCGCAGCGATGTCCTCCGCCGGGGTACCGGTCCCGACAAACAGGTCGCAGCGCCGCAGCAGGGCGCACAGCCCGTCGAAACCCAACCGCCCTACCGCGTTCAGGCAGGCTGCCCCCGCCTCCTCGGCGATGCGCGCCGCGGCGCCCCTGGCGGCCTCCTCACCGACCAGGACCAGGGCGGTGTCGCCCCGCGCGGCAAGCCGGCGGCACAGCTCCGACAGGCTGCCGGTGCCGACGGACGCGGAGAGGCCGACCGCGCAACGCCAGCGCGCTGAAACGCCCTCGGCGAGAAGCGCGGCGGCGGCGCGCTCGCCGGCGGGGGAGGTCCAGACCTCCGTGGCGGGGTCCGGCTCTCCGGCGGTCAGCGCCCCCAGCAGGCCGGCGGGAGTCGGAGCGACGTGGGTCAGGAAGGCGTCGGCGTAATAGCCGCGCACCGGCCGGCCGACCCTGCAGCCAAGACGGAGCGGCGCCCCCGTATCCTGCATCAGGCGGTTGGCGAAGCTGGCATCCTCACCCCGGTGGGGATTGATCGTGAGGTCGAAGGCGCCGCTGAACTGCTGGCCGATTTCCTGGCGCACCGCGTTCACCAGCGCGTCGTCGGGCGCCCGCCCCTTCAGCGGCGGCAGGGTGACGCGCTGGTTGACGTAGGGGCAGAGGGCAAGCGCTGCCTCCGCGTCCGGCGTCGCGAAGACGGTGATCCGGGCCAGCGGCAAGGCCCGCCGCAGCTCCCGCAGGACGCCGGACGCCCGCAGCACGGCCCCCATCCCGTCCGGCAGGAACACGCCGACGCTGCGGATCAGGTCGGTCGGGAAGGGTTGCGGTTCGCCGGGGACGAGCGTGCGGCGGCGGACGGCGGGGCCGGAGTTCCGCAGCAGCGCCATCGCCGGAGCGGTCGAGGCGCCCCGCGCCGGCGGCACGAAGCCCCAGCGTCCGTCGGCATCCGGGCGCGCCAGCGGCTCCACCATGGCATGCTCGGCGCGCGAGACGGTCGCCGCGTCGGTCACCCAAGGGAAGAAATCGCGCAGCGGGAGGGTGCCGTTGCCGACCGTTCGGCCCGCCGCCTGCAGGGCATCCCACCGACCGACCGCGCCGTCGTAGCCGTAATAAATTTCCTTGAACGCGACCTGCTCCCGCGTCGCGTAGGCGAAATGCTGGAAGACCAGCCCGCCCGCCGCCGTCTCCTCGTGCAGGAAGGGGTTGGCCGCGCCGAGTTCGAGGTCCGACCCGTCGGGCTGTGGGCGCATCAGCCGGGGCGGGACGTGCGAGTGCCAGTAATCCCCCGGCCGGTACCGCCATGTGCGCAACCATTCGTAGGCGCGGTAATTGCCGTACTGGTCCAGCCGGTCGAGGACCAGGGACGGGCCGACGAAGAAATGGCAGAGGTAGAGAGCCGCCGTGCGCGACGGCGAATCGAGGAACATCCGGCGCGCCCGGGCGATCTGCTCCGCCGTCCACAGCTCGTCCGCGTCGACCTGCCAGAGCAGGCAGTCCTCGGTCATGGCGGCCAGCGGCGCGGTCACCATCTCCACCTTGCCCTGCCAGAACACGCCGGGCGGCTTGCGGTAGACCGACACGCGCCCGGGCTCCTCCGCGGCGATGCGGTCGAGATACTCCGAGGTCCCGTCGTTGCTGCGGCCGTCGCGGTGAAGGTCCTGCGGGACGCGCCCGCCCCGCTGCGCGCACCAGGAGGAGTCGCGGACCTGCTCCGCCACCCCCTCCACGATGTGCCAATGCCAGGGGAAGGGCAACTGGCGGAACACCTCCAGGTGATAGCGGATGAAGGGATCGCCGTTCAGCACGATGGTCAGGAAATGAACCGGTAGCATGCCCGCAACCCCGTCCTTCGCCCGTTGATCCGTCCTCGCGCAGTCCGCAGGACCTTGTCGGTTCCGCGGGAGCGGTGTCAAGGAAGCCGTGCGACTCCCCCGATGGGGCGCCATCCCCCTCTTGACGGCGGGGGACCCCGCCCCTACCCTGGCGGCGGTTATGGTTCCCCGCGTCCTCCGGTCGCGGGGCTAAGAGGGAAGCCGGTGCGCCGCCCCGATCGGGGAGATACGGCAAATCCGGCGCTGCCCCCGCAACTGTGAGCGGTGAGCGGCCTCGTCCTTTCCGTGTCACTGGCGCCGCCTGCGGGAACGGGCGCCGGGAAGGCCGGACGATGCCGCCTTGACCCGCGAGCCAGGAGACCTGCCGTAACCGAACGTACGTCCTCGGGCGGGGTGCCCCGGTGGTCGCTTGCCGATGTCCGGCCCGACGGCCGCCCGTCTTCCGCAAGCCGTCCCCCCGGTGCGCCCATTCAGGGGACCAAGGGGGTTGCGATGCCGGTGCCTGCCAGCAACGACGCCCCTCCCAACGCATGGCAGACTCGGAAAGGGCATAGAGCATGCACATCGAACCCGGCGTCGTGGACGGCGCCAAGATCGCTCTCAGCTACGCGACGGCCGCCGGCGGCTTCGCGATGGCCGGAAAGCTGGCGCGCGACGACGTCCGCAACAACGGCGGGATCGCGCCGCTGGTGCTGCGCAGCCTGATCGCCACCGCGCTGGTCTTCAGCTTCTTCGAGGTGTTCCCGCACCACCCCGTGGGCGTGTCGGAGGTTCACCTGATCCTCGGTTCGACGCTGCTCCTGCTGTTCGGCGCCGGTGCCGCCTCCATCGGCCTCGCCGCCGGCCTGCTGATCCAGGGCCTGTTCTTCGCGCCGTTCGACCTGCCGCAGTACGGCATGAACGTCACCACGCTGCTGGTCCCGCTGTGGGGCATCAGCCTGCTGGCGAAGCGGATCGTTCCCGACGCCACCCCCTATGTCGACCTGAAGTACTCGCAGGCGCTGGCCCTCTCCACCGCCTACCAGGGCGGCATCGTCGCCTGGGTGGCCTTCTGGGCCTTCTACGGCCACGGCTTCACCGCCGAGACCATGACGGAAGTCGCCTCCTTCGGCGCCGCCTACATGACCGTCATCATCGTCGAGCCGCTGGCCGACCTCGCCGTGCTGGCCGTCGCCAAGGCGCTGCGCCGCCAGAGCCAGGGGCCGCTGTTCAACATCCGCCTGCACCAGGGCGCCTGACCGGCCCTCTGGACCAGACGGTTCGAAGGAAGGGCGGCGGGGACATCCCCGCCGCCCTTTTCCGTTCAGATCACCAGTTCGCCTTTGCGGATCGCCGCGTAGCGGCGGTTCACCGCGCCCCAGTCGACCACGTTCCACCAAGCCGCCAGATAATCGGCGCGCCGGTTCTGGTACTTCAGATAATAGGCGTGCTCCCACACGTCGTTGCCCATCAGCACCGGCACGCCCTCCATGGCCGGCGAATCCTGGTTCGGACGCGCGGCGATGGCCAGCTTGCCCGACGACGGGTCGGCGGTGACGAAGACCCAGCCGCTGCCGAACTGCCCGGCGCCCGCCGTGTTGAAGCGCGTCTTGAAGTCGTCGAAGCCGCCGAAGTCGCGCGTGATGGCCGCCCCCACCTCGCCGTCCGGCGCACCGCCGGCGTTCGGCCCCATGATGCTCCAGAACATGCTGTGATTCGCGTGCCCGCCGCCGTTGTTGCGCACCGCGGTGCGGATGCTCTCCGGCAGTTCCGGCACGCGCTTCAGCAGGTCGGCCAGCGGCATCGCCTGGAGATCGCCATGGTTGGCGAGGGCCTTGTTGAGGTTGTCGACATAGGCCTGATGGTGCTTGTCATGGTGCACGCTCATCGTCATCGCGTCGATGTGCGGCTCCAGCGCGGCGGGCGCGTAGGGCAGCGGCGGCAGCGTGAAGCCCTTGCCGCCCGGTGCCTGGCCTGCTGTTTGAGCCCAAACGAAGCGCGGCGCCGCAGCCAGCACCAGCGCGGCGGCGCCGGCGGACAGCAGCAGTTGGCGGCGATCCAGGCGAACGGACATGAGACCTCCCAATGTTGTGTTTCGTGCCGAACGGCGGGGAAGCCACAGCCTCAGTGCGCCTCCCAACTCACTCAACAGGGCAATGGGCGTAGTCACTCGGTACCGGCGCACCGCGCGCCGACCGATTTCTACAGGCGGGCCTTTCCCGCCAACCCGGCGGACGACACGCGGGCCATGCCCAGCGCCACGGTCCGCCAACGCCCCAGACGGAACCGCGAGGGGGCGGCCGACGGCTTGCGGACCGGCGCGGCCGTGACCGTCTCCGCCGCCTCGAGGATCCCGCGGGCGCGGCGCTCGCGCAGCAGCAGGCGCATCACCTCCTCCTCCGTGACGGGGCGTCCGGCCCTGGCGGTGGCGAGGCTGGCGGTGTCCTGGAGGGCGGCGACCTGCGCCAGGGTGCCGGTCAGCCCCTTGGCCGCGGCGGTGGTCAGCGCTTCGCGATGAATGGCGAGGATGAACGGCTTCAGCCCACGGTCGGGCGTTCCCTGCGGCGGTGTCGGCATGGCGGAAGGGCTCCGGGGATTCGTTCGATCGGGTAGGCCATCATCCAACCGATAACGCCGCCGCGGCAAAGGCCCCTTCGGATTAGTCCCGCCGGTCTCCGCCGGAGGAGCGGCCCTCAGCGGGCCACGTACCAGTCCGTCCGGTGGTTGAAGGCGACGAAGGCGTTCAGCACCGCCGCGCCCAGCATCGAGGCCAGCACCGCCTTCCCGTCGATGACGAAGACCGCCATGGAGAAGATCACCACGTCGAACATGGCCTGGAGCCAGCCGGCGCGGAAGCCCGTCTTCTCCTGGATGTAGAAGGCGAGAATCCCCACCCCGCCGCCGCTGGAGCCGTGGCGGAACAGGCCGATGACCCCGATGCCGATGCAGAAGCCCGCCAGGACCGCCGCCACATAGGGGTGCAGCGCGTCGTAGCGGATCGCGTGGGGCGCCAGCGTGGTCAGCACCGAGATGCTCGTCACCGCCAGAAGCGACTTGGCGGTGAAGCGCCAGCCGATGCGCGCCAGCGCCAGCGCGTAGAAGGGCAGGTTCACCACGAAGAACACCGGGCCGAAATCCAACCCCGTGGCGTAGGCGATGACGAAGGACAGCCCCGCCGCCTGCCCGGTGATCAATCCGGCGGCATGCAGTATGGAAATCCCGAACGCGGTCATGATGATGCCGAACAGCTGCCCCTGCGCATTATCAAATGCGCTGTGCGCCGCCCGTTTGGTTTCATTTGTTGCAACGGCAGTGTTTGGGGCCACGGATACTGCACTTTTCTTGAGCACGCTCGGCACCTTCCAGACTTCATTCCATATCGACAGTATCATCAAAGACCAGACCAAGAATAGAGCGGCGTAAATTCGTCCGCCTCCCCCGCAATCCGTGGGGCAACGCTGCTTCGTGTTCCCGTCGCCCCTCCCCTCGCCGTCGATTCCTCCGGATGGCGCCGGCTTTCCGGGCCGGGGCGCGGGCGGTGGGACGCGGAATTGCGTGGCCTTGCGGCCATCGTTGCGCCCGCTGCGCAAGAATCGGTCGCGCCGACACCACACGCTTTCTCCGCATCGATCGCCGAAGCGCAACCCAGGCGCACAAAACTCACGCGGTCTGCCGGATTCTTTCGCCGGATAGACCAATCGGACGGCATCCCACATCGCTACAGTCGCACCGTCCGCTGTTCACGCATCCCATGGTCGCATGAGGCTGCGCGAATGAGCGACGCCACCAGCGGCCGCCTTTGAAACCGGCCCCACCAGTGAGGAAAGACAATGGCATTTCCGACCGCCGTGAACGACCAGATCACCGATTCCGTCACCCAGGCCAACACCAAGGTCCTGGGCGACGCTCCGGCGATCGCCATGGGCAACCTGTTCCAGGCCACGGCCCAGGCGCTGGCCAACGCGGCCCACAACGCCACCAACGCCCAGCAGCAGTCCTACGTGACCGCGCAGGCCGCCACCACCCAGGGCGTGGCCACGCTCTACTCGATCGACACCGCCTCCACCGGCGTGGCGACGAAGAGCATCCTCAGCACCGGCGTCAAGGGCCTCGGCTCGTAAGCCGGACCCAAGCCGCCGTCGACGTTTCAAATCACCTGCGCCACCCCGCCTTCCATGAGGGACGGCGGGCGGGCGGCAGGCAACCGAAGAGGACGAACAAATGGCTTTCCCGACCGCCGTGAACGACCAGATCACCGATTCCGTCACCCAGGCCAACACCAAGGTCCTGGGCGACGCTCCGGCGATCGCCATGGGCAACCTGTTCCAGGCCACGGCCCAGGCGCTGGCCAACGCGGCCCACAACGCCACCAACAACCAGCAGCAGTCCTACGTGACCATGCAGGCCGCCACGACCATGGGCGTCGCCACGCTCTACTCGATCGACACCGCCTCCACCGGCGTCGCCACCAAGTCGATCCTGGGGAGCTGATGAGCCGACCGGCCAGGACCGGGCGCCCGCGGGCATCCGGAACGGGCCGCCGGCCATCCACCCCGAACCATTCGCCAAGGAATAACGTCAGATGGCTTTCCCGACGGCAGTCAACAGCCAGATCACCGATTCCGTAGCCCAGAGCAACGTCCAGGTCGTTGGCAGCTCGCCGGCGATCGCCATGGGCAACCTGTACCAGGCCACCGCCCAGGCGCTGGCCAACGCGGCCCACAACGCGACCCTGGCGCAGCAGCAGATGTACGTCACGGCGCAGGCCGCCACGACGACGGGCGTCGCGATGCTCTACTCCATCGACACCGCGACCACCGGCGCCGCCACGTCGAAGCTCCTCGGCTGACCGGACGGCGGACGCGGCACCCGCCGCCGTCCGCCGCACCGCCGCCGGCGCTTTGGCCTCAAACCAACGCAACATCCGATGTAAGGAGCGAACACGATGGCTTTCCCGACCGCCCTGAACAACCAGATCACGGACTCGGTCTCCCAGGTCAACACCAAGGTCTTGGGCGATGCCCCGGCCGTCGCGATGGGCAACCTGTTCGTCGCCACCAGCCAGGCGCTGTCGAACGCGGCCCACAACGCCACGAACAACCAGCAGCAGTCCTACGTGGTGATGCAGGCGGCGACCACGCAGGGCCTCTCGACCCTGTACTCCGTCGACACGGCCTCGACCGGCGTCGTCACCACCCAGATCCTGGGCCTCTCCTAAGGAGAGCCGGCGGGCCGCCCTCGGGACACCGGGGGCGGCCTCCGCCGCAGGTTGAAGCGCCCGGTCGCGCATAAGCCCGTGTCCGCAGAGGCTGTGGCGGAAGCCTGAAGGCAGGAGTGTGTGAATGCCGGACGGAAGCTCCGCCGGTCTTGCCGGATCGGTCGCGGCGAACACGGCGATACCGCTTGGCCTGACCCCATCCCTGGCGATGGACATGACCTACGTCGCCATGGCCGACAGCCTCGGCCTGGCCATGCAGAACGCCGTCGCCAACCAGCAGCGCGCCCAGGTCATCACCGAGGCCGCGCTCGCCCAGGTCCTCACGCTGATCATCACCAAGGGAACCGCAAAATCATGAGCGACGAAGGCACCGTGAACACCCAGGTGATCGACGCGACGTCGGACATCGTCACGCTTCTGACGGGACAGTCCCCCGCGCAGTCGTTCGCCATGCTCGACGCCGTGATGGTCGAGACGCTCGGCATGGCGATGCACAACGCCGTGCACCGCCAGCAGAACGCCGGCATGGTCAATTCCGCCGCGGTCACCGCCGCCTGCGCCAAGATGCTGTCCGTGCCCTTCCCCACCACGCCCCCGCCGCCACCCTCGGGCTCGTCCACCTCCGGCGGCAACGCGTCGCCGCTGCAGCCGCTGACCCCACTGCTGACGACCTCGCTCACCACCCTGCCCTCCACGGTCACCGGCGGCTCTGGAAACAGCACCATCACCGGCGGCACCGGGAACGGCACCGTCACCGGCGGTACCGGCAACAGCACCGTCACCGGTGGCACCGGGAACGGCACCGTCAGCGGTGGTACCGGCAACAGCACCGTCACCGGTGGTACCGGGAACGGCACCGTCAGCGGCGGATCGTGATTGACCCCGCGTCCATCCCCCAGCGGCCGGCCGTCCAGGCCACAACGAGCAAGGAGCCTTCATGTCGGAGCCCACGAAGGTCAATGCGCAGATCATTGACGTCATAAACCAGACGCAGGCGGCGACCATGAGCCAGCAGGTCGTCACCACCAGCGGCGCCGGGAAAGCCTATCAGGCGGTCGCCCAGTCCACGGCCATGGCCGTGCAGGACGCGACGGACACGCTGCGCAACGTTTCGACCATCGCCACCACGGCGATCGGTGTCGCGATGGCGCAGCTCCTGGCGACCGGTGATCCGAAATACGTCACCGCCCTGACCCAGGCGCAGGGAATGATGACGAGCGCCGCCAACGACTTCACCAGCATCGGTACCGCGGCCTCCACGGTCCTGAATAGCTTCCCGTCGAGCTGACCCTTACGCAGGTGTCCCCACCATGACCGTCTCTGTCGCCAACAAGATGATCCAGAACCGCGCCGGGCTCACCGACCTGGGGCGGCTTGCGCTCGCCTTCATCGATGGCGGGTCGGAGTGGCTCGACTGGGCCATCAGCAACGCCGGTCCGCGCTACGATTTCCCGGACGAGAGCACGCTCGTGGAGCAGGTCCAGCAGGGTCTTCACGCCACGCGGCTGGCCCTGCTGCCCAATCTGAAGCTGATGGTCAGCCCGGTGAAGCTGATGACGCTGGGTGTGGACAGCCTGCGCACGCTGGCCGATGCCGAATCCGGCGACACCAGCGCCACGGTGTCGGCCCAGGTCAGGCGCATCCTCGCCGACCACAATCTCCTGACGCAGGACGACTTCGCCGCCAGCGCGTCCTTCCTCGCCGGGCTGGGAGTCTCCGGGGCTCCGGTCTTCCAGTTCATGGGCTTCGACGAACAGCTGGCGGTGCAGGAGCTGCTCTACCGCAAGGAAAGCCAGGGGACGGCGAACCCCGAGCTGCAGAAGGAGGCGGCCGCCTTCGCGGTGGACCAGGCGCGCACCGTGCAGGAGTTCGCGGATTATTATCAGTTCTATCTGATCTACGTGAACCGGCTGGGTTCCCTGACCGCGACGCCGGACGACCGGAAGAAGCGGGCCGGCGGCGCGCTGGACACCATCCTGCCGCAGCTGTTCGGCTTCCTGGAATGCCCGCAGGTCCCGCCGCTGGCCGCCCCGGCGGAGGTGGCGCAGGCCGTTTCCAACTGGCAGAAGCGCGGCCGGCCGGTCGGCTTCGCCCGCCTGTCGGACGGGGCGCTGCAGATCGTCCGCGACACGGCCTTCCGGGACGAGACCGGCGACGCGGTGCGGGTGCTAGTGGCCGGCTATCTGTCCGGGGCACAGGCCCTGCTGTCGGCAACGCCGCCGCAACGCGGCATCATGGGCCAGGACGGCGCGTCCTGTCTCTTCCCCATCTTCGGCAAGGGCATCCAGGCGGAAATCCAGATGGGGGCCGCGGGGGTGATCTCGCTGCGCTGCTTTCGCCCCGACCCCCCCGCCGCCACGGCCGCCACCGCCGCCGCTTGACCCGCCTCGACAGGCCGTGACCGTGGCGGTCCCTTCTGCACCGCCCTGTGCCCCGCTTTCTGTGCCGCCCGCTGTGCCGCCCGCTGTGCCGCCCTCTGCGCCATCCACACCGACCGCCAAAGCCGCGGAGGCTTCGGCGCCGGCGGAGACGCAAACACTCCCGGCGACACGCGCACCACAAAACCGAACCGGACGAAGGAGATCGAAGGATGGGCGTTTCCCAGCCCCCCAGCAGCCCGAACCCTGAACCGGCGGCCGCTCCAACGGCGCCGGACACGTCGGCTCCGGCGACGCCTGCGGTGAACGCGCCGGCGCCCCCGTCCGATGCGGCGCCCGATACGTCGCCGTTCGAGGCGGGCACCAAGACACCCGCCGAAATCGCCAGTGCGCTGCTCGACCACGCGGTAAAAAGCGTGAATGCCGCCGCCGAGCAGGCATTGGCCGCCGTCGAACAGGCCATCCAGCTCGCCGGCCACGCCGTGGAGGCGATTCCCGGCCTGACCGCGCACCCCGGCGGCGATGCCGACGAACAGGGCGCGATGTCCCAGGCGAACGAGGCGATGACGCAGGCGCTCCAGGCCGCCAGCGGAGCCGGAGCCGGCGGTCAGGCGATGCAGCAGGCCAGCGAGCAGCAGCAGAAGGCCGTCACCGCGGCCAACGAGGCGGCGCAACAGGCCATGGCCGCGGCCAGCGCCCAGATCGCCCGGGCGATGAACAGCAAGGGCGACCCGGCCCTCTGAAGCCGCCACCACCGACCTGCCGCCCCGGAGCGACCGCGACGCTGCGTGGTCTTCCGGCCCGCGCGGGGCGGGGCTGTTTCCGCCCGTTTCCGAACCTGGATACCGATCCGGGGCCCAACCGAGCTGAAGGACATCCCGCATGCCGTCCCGCACGCGCCGGAGATTGATCGTTGTCGCGCCCGAACCCCCACCCTCCGCCCCGCCGTCCACTCCGGTGGAGGCGAGCTTGGATGCGGTGGCCGACGCTGCTGCGCAGGCGGTGGGCCTGCCGGTCGTGCCGTCGTCCCAGCGCGATACCGCGCACGGCTGGACCGCGGCCGCCGTCCACCCGCTCCAGCCGTCCCAATCCGCCTGGCTGCGGGTGGTCCGTGGATCCTCCATCGGGATCGGAGCGCCCGGCGAGCGCGCCGCCGTCGAGACCGCCGCCATGGAGCGGCTGTTCGTCGCGGGAGAGGGGACGCCGGCCCTCCTGGGCGTGCCTCCCGGAGCGGTCTACGAAGGTGAGCGCTTTCCCCTTCCCGATGACCGGCTGACCGCCGCCCGCCGCCTGCTGAAACAGGCGCTGGGCATCGTCGGCGAGGCGAAGGACGGCCAGCCCATCGGGTCCGACGCCATCTCGCGCCGGCTTCGGAGCGTCCGCGACCTCGTGCTGCCGCTGATCGAGGCTTGTGCCGGACCGGCCGAGACGGGCGGCGCCGCCCCTTTCCTGGAGGAGCGGCGCCAGCTCCGCGGCCTCGACCAGGACATGGCGGCGGCGCAGAGCTGGGACGCGGTGGAAGCCATCATGGCGGGCCTCGCCCGGATCGTCGACAGGCTCGGCGACGCGGCGCTGGCCGCCGGGGCCGTCCATCTCTCCTACACCGCCGAAGCCGCCTGCCGTCTCCGGCTCGCCGTCCGCTTCACGGTCGCGTCCGACAGCCTGCTTTCCGCGGACCGTCTGGCCGACGCCGACCGGGCGCTGACGCGCCTCCTCAACGGCGGCTATCCGCAACTGGCGGGCTGGCTGTGCAGCCGCATGCGGGCGCTCGCCCGGCGGGTGGCGGAGAGTGATCCGTCCGGAAACAGCCGCTTCATCGTGCTGGAGGACGGACGCACGGGAGCCCGCGGGTGGGCCGTCCGGATTCTCGTCAACCCCGGCCTGCCGGCCCCGACATGGTTCGCGCTGTTCCAGCGCCTGCACAACGTCCTCGTCATGGCCCTCTTCTCGCTGAAGCTGGAGCTGTACGGCCTGCTTCACAGGCTGGCCGGCGCGGCGCCCGCGAACAACCCTGTGGCCGACGACGCCGACGAGGCGGCAGGCGGCGGGGCAGCAGACGGCGGCTCGGTGGGCGGCGGTGCGGTGGGCGGCGGAAGCCGGGGAGCCACGGAGTACGGGCGCAACGGCTGCGCCGCCGTGCTGGTCGACGTGACCATCCCCCGCCACGGCACCCTGGCCCTTCAACGGCAATGGCGGCGCTTCACCGGCGACCTGCGTCTTGAGGACGGGCTGCCGCGTCCGGGAACGGCCTACCGCATCACCTCGGCCCTGCGGGCGGTCGACACCCTGTGCCGGTCCGCGCCTTCCCCCCGGAACGCGGCTCCGGCGCTGATCTCCCGGCTGCACGGTCTGCTGGCCAAGCAGGACCAGGCCACGGCGGACGGCATCGCGGCGATCCGCGCCCGCCTTCGGGAGGGTGTCGCCCCGCTGTCCCTGAAGGCCATCGACGGGCTGAGCGACACCGCGGCGCGACGCTTGCTCGTCGTCATCCTGGAACAGTTCTGCCAAGGCTACGGGCTCGCCGCCGACACGGCGCTGGCCGCAGCCTTCGACGGCTGGTTCGCCGCCAAGGTGCCCGGCTATGCGGATCTGGCCGACCTGCCCGAAGCGGTGTCGACGGCCATAAAGGCGGCCAAGGACAAGGGCGCCTGGAACGACGAGACCGCAGCCACCGCGAACGCCGTGGGATTCGGCCTTTGGGTGTCGGGATTCATGGAAAGCCATCTGGAGAGGCGCGCGTCCTTCCTGCGCGATCGCTTCGAAGACTCCGGCTCTCTGCTGACCTGCCTGACGTCCCTGCCCTCCCTGGCGGCGGCGCTGGACGGACCGGACGTCCAGCCGGTCATCCAGGGTCCCTGGGCGGCGGCGCTGCAGTTGGAGCAGGGCTTGCCACGGCAAGGGAATGCCGCGGCGGCAGCCCCCGTCGACATCCTGCTTCAGGACGGCACGTCAGGGCGCTCGCCGGACAGGATCCTCACCGCCGCCGCCTCGCTGATCGAGGATTGGCTGACCACCCACCGCAGCGGTTTCACGCTGACGCGAGACGGCGGACGGCTGGCCATCGTCTGGCACGAGGAGGTCGACCTCGGCATCCTGCGCTACGCACCGGTCGGGGCCACGCTCACGGTGACGGGCGCCGTGCCGGGCAGCGCGCCTCCTTCGCTGATCCGGGGTCTGCCGGTCGCCGCCCTGTCCGATACGATCCGCTCGGTCCGCGAGAGTCTGGCGCAGACCGACGACGGCGCCGTCCGCAGCCGGCTGGCCGCCACGCTGAACGCCCTGACCGCCCTCAGCCTGCGCACCGGGGCGCCGGAGGGCGCCGACCCGTCGGTGACGGCGCTGCGCCATGGCCTGTGCCGCCATCTGATGCTGAGCAGTGCGGAGCAGGCGCAGGGCTCCGCCGCCGACTACCCGCGGAGCTACCACCCCGACGACGCTTTCCGTATCGTCCTGGACGACAACCCCGTCGACGCGGCGCGGCGGCTGGGCCCTTCCCCGACCGGGGCGGAGACCCAACGGACTCTGGATCTGCTCGTCGTGAACCAGGGCAGCGGCGGACGGAGCGCCGACGGAGAGCCGCTGCTGTCCCCCGGAACCTGGACGGCGAAGGCCCTGGCCGCCAGCGTCGTCGCGCCCCTGGAGGCGTCCGGATGGACGGCGAGGACCATCGTCCTGGATTTCCCCTTCTCGGCCCAGATGCTGGAGGTGTTCGCCCCGCTGTGCGCCGGCGGGGGTCGGATCGTCATGACGCTCGGCGACAGCTTGGAGCCGATCATGGACCGGGGGCTGTGGGACGCCGTCCGGCCGGTGCTGGCCCAGGGCGACGCCGAGGCGCTCCGCGACGCCATCGAGGCGCGCGTCGCGGCCATGACCGCGGCCGCGGTTGGCCGCCTGCATCTGGACGATGTCCTGACCGCGCCCGACGCGGCGATCCACGAGCATCTCGCCAGCCATCCCGACGGACGGGATGCGCTGTCGGTGCTGCGCTGCCTGAAGCCGATCGGCGACGTTCTGCAGGATCCGGACACGCCGCTGGACCGCATCGACGCGGTGCTGCGGGCGCTGCGCGGGACGCCGCTGCCCCGGAGCGACTTCGCGGTGGAGGAGCAGGCGCTGCTCGACGCCTTCCCGCGTTCCGTCAGCGAACTGACGACGGATAGTTTGGACCGCTTCCGCGCCGTCTTGCGCCAGCGGGTGGAAACCGTTCTGTCCGATCGCCGATTCCGGATCGGCCTTGACCCGGCGTGGCTGGCTGGCTGGCCCTTGTACGCTCCGGAACCGGTGTACGGTCCGGAACCCGAGTGCCTTTGGAACCTCCTCGGCGGCCGGTGGGCCAACATTCTGGGCCTTGCCCCCGGTCTCTCCCAGGGACAGGCCCGCTTCGCCGTGTTCCATGGTGAAACCGGCGAAATCAAGCTGGTCGGCACGGGCGGCTGACCGGTCTGGCGGTGGGATGGGGCCGGCGCGCCCTCCCAACCTCGGACGAAAGCCCGCCGCACCGGAACGGTTCCAAACCGTTCCGGTGCGGCCTTGCCGGCGCGAAATCACACCGCCGGGCGTCCGTTCGACGGTATCAGAGTTTCGGCATCGGCGGTTCGGAACACAGGAACCGGCCGATCTGTATGGCGTCCAACACCGGCGTCAACGTTCCCTTCCCATTCGTGACTAAAGGCGTAATGAGTTCATTCATTTTATCGACCATGCCCGCGAAACAAACCAAGCCCCCATCGTTCATATTGCTCGATCTTGAAATATCCATGATTTTCCTTACTGCTGAAATGCCGGCGGTGACACAGTTGAATTTGTTTTTCGTTTCATCAAGATCATACCATCCATACATCATTTTACCAACAGGATCATCAAACAGATTTGATTTGTTTTGCTTTAGTTCGGTTATCTTCTCATTAAACAGATCATACGCGGCTTCTGAAACAGGTATCGAAACAACTCGCCGGGCGCTGTCCAAAAACATCACCTCATCATTGTACCATTTTCCAGGTATGGACCCGCCCTCCTTCAGAGTCGATGTGTTGACGAAACTGGATAAAAGCGATGCTGGATTGAAACCGGCAACCGACCTTTGCACGTTTCCACCATCGATCATTTCTGAAAATATTGCAAAATGGCCAGCGTATATGGAGGCGATACCCTGAAGAACGCTTTCACAGGGCGATGTCAATTTAAGATAGTTATAGATCCGCCACAGCCCGGAGACCTGATACCCGAGATTTTCCTGGCAGTACCGAAGGAACTCAGCCATATCGGTTCCTTCGGCATCCTGGAAACTGAAGAATTTATCGAGTTCCTTGTTGCCGGCCCGGAAAGCCGCCTTTTGGCTGACGACGGAAATAAAGCCAATACTGTAAAGCGCCATGATTCCACCCGTTCTGTGATGCCGGCCTGGAAGCCGGCCGGGAAAAGCGAAGGAATGCCGTCGCCGGTGGGCGCCGGGCCGCAGGCGCGGACGCAGGGCAACGAGCATTCCGGTACGTTTCGGACGTTTCGCTGGCGGGAGGCGTGACGGCCGCCCCCTCCGGCCGACCGGCTCACCCGCGCGCGGTGGCGGCGGTCAGGTTGCGCCGATACTCGCGCGGGCTTTCCCCGACGAGGCGGCGGAAGCTCTTTTCGAAATGGCTGAGGTCGCCGTAGCCGACGCTCATCGCCACCTCGGTGATGGGCAGCCGGCGGTCGGTGGCCAGAAGCTCGCGCGCCTTGTGGATGCGGATGCGGCCGAGCAGACCCTTGAAGGAGGTTTGAAGCTCCGTCCGGAACAGGTAGCTGAGGTGGGACGGGCTGACATGGGCCTGCCGCGACAACGCGTCCAGCGTGATCGGGTCGGCAAAGCGCTCGCCCAGGAAGACCAGCGCCTTGCGCAGGCCGCCGTGCAGCCGGGCGAGAGCATCCTGGTCGCGGGTCAGCGCACAGTGCACCCAATGGTCCACGGGCGAGGGAGCCGGCGGGACAACGGACGCGGGCTCCGGATGGCCGTTCGGATGGCCCACCGGATGAATGCCGGACTCCGGGTCCGCCGGCATGGCGCCGCCGACCATCCAGGGGGCGTGGCGGCGCACATCGCCGTGACGGATCGGTCTGCCGCCGGTCATCACCGCCAGCCGGGCGATCACGCGCTCCAGCTCGAACAGGTTCTCCGGCCAGGAATAGGCCATGCAGAGAGCGATCAGCTCGTCGGTCCGCATCTCGTCGGCGCGCCCGCCATGGCGCTCCAGGGCGGCGAGGACCAGCGGCTCGATGTCCGCCGGGCGGTCGCGCAGCGGCGGCACGGTGGCGCATAGGAAATCCAGCTCGGCCAGCAGCGGGCGGGAGAAGCGCCTCTCCTCCGCCAGCCGCCGCAGGTCGGCGGTGGTCGAGGCAATGACCCGCGGGCCCCCAATCCCGTTGGCCGCCCCGCTGGCGCCCAGCGCCCAGCCGCCCGGCGCGTCGAGCCATTGGCCGAGTTGGGACGGCATGTGCTGGACGATCTGCCCTTGCAGGGCCGGCGTCATCTCGTCAACGCCGCTGAGGAACAGGGTGCCCCCGGCGGCCCGCGCGAACCAGTCGGCGGGCGCGCCCGCCGGGTCCGCCCCGTTGACCTGGACGAAGGGACCGTCGCGCCGCGGCCCGGAGCCGTGGATCGCCGCGGCGAGCTGCGCCTTCTCCGTTCCGAACTCCCCGGTCAGCAGGACGGGCAGCGCGCTGTGGGCGGCCTGCTCCAGGAAGGCGTCCAGCTCGCGCAGCGCCGGGCTCATGCCGACCATCAACAGGGGCCGCCCGAACCGCCGCTCCGCCCAGCGCCGCACCTCGTAGCGCTTGGCCAGATAGCCGCACTGACGGGCGACGTCCTGCAGGATGGGCGCCTCGGGCGCGGCGCCGTCCGGCGCGCGGTCGAGGACCAGCCGCATCTCGCCGACCGGCGCGTCGGCATAGGTGATGGGCACCACCACCGCCTCCGGGTCGGCCGCGGCGTCGTTGGGATCGCCGTCCGCCGTCCAGCAGAGGCGGCCGCCCGCCCGGTCCTGGGCGAGCACCAGCGTGCCCATGTCCTGGAGCCACAGCGCCCCGCCGCGCAGCGGCGCGCGGTCGGCCAGCCGCCCCATCAGCCCGCCGATCAGGTCCGGCAGACTGCGGAAATCGGCGGAGGCCGGGTGCAGGATCTCGTCCAGCGAGCCGCAGACCGACACAGTCATCGCACCGCCCCCTTGGTAAAGCCGTGCCGCGTCTTCCGCGCGCGCCGGACCTTGAAGACGAATGCATGCATCGCGGGGCCGCGATGACGGTAATCGGATTGATAGGATCGAATCATGACCGGATTCACCTGCCGCCGTTTCGGACAATGGGTTCACAGCCAATCGACGTTTCATGGTGTCAGGGCGTGAAGTCTTCGGCAGACCGGCTTTTTTTCCGGACAAAAGAAGGGGCCGCCCGGCCTCCGGTTCCCCGGCGCCGGGCGGCCCGTCAGGCCTCAATCAACGTGAGGGGATCACCGCGAACGGACCAGCGCCACCGGCTTGCGCTCCGCCCCGGCCTCCGGCGCGCGCTCCGTCCCCTCGGCGTAGGCGCGGCCGTAGTAGCTGTCCAGCAGGAGCTGCCGGATTTCCGCGACCAGCGGGAAGCGCGGGTTGGCGCCGGTGCACTGGTCGTCGAAGGCGGCCTCGGCGATGGCGTCCAGCCGGGCCAGGAACTCCGCCTCCGGAACCCCGGCGGCCTGGATCGAGGCCGGAATGTCCAGCGTGCGCTTCAGCTCCTCCACCCAGGCGACCAGCGTCTCCACCCGCTCGTGGTCGCGGCTGCCGCCCAAACCCAAATGCCGGGCGATCTCGGCGTAGCGGGCGACGCCCTTGGGCCGGTCGTACTGGCTGAAGGCGGTCTGCTTGGTCGGGATGTCGGCGGCGTTGTAGCGGATGACGTTGGCGATCAGCAGCGCGTTGGCGACGCCGTGCGGCAGGTGGAACTCCGCCCCCAGCTTGTGCGCCATCGAATGGCAGACGCCGAGGAAGGCGTTGGCGAAGGCGATGCCGGCCAGCGTGGCGGCGCTGTGCACCTGCTCCCGCGCCTTGGGGTCCTTGGCGCCTTTGGCGTAGGCGGAGGGCAGATGCTCCTTCAGCAGCTTCAGCGCCTGCAGCGCCTGCCCGTCGGTGTACTCGTTCGCCAGGACGGAGACGTAGGCCTCCAGCGCGTGGGTCACCGCGTCGATGCCCCCGGCGGCGGTCAGGCCCTTCGGCATGTCCATCACCAGATTGGCGTCGATGATCGCCATGGTCGGTGTCAGTTCGTAATCGGCGATCGGGTACTTGATGCCGGTGCGCTCGTCGGTCACCACGGCGAAGGGCGTGACCTCCGACCCGGTGCCCGAGGTGGTCGGGACGGCGACGAACTGCGCCTTCACCCCCAGCCTGGGGAAAGTGTAGATGCGCTTGCGGATGTCCATGAAGCGCAGGGCCAGATCCTCGAAGGCGACGTCCGGGGCCTCGTACATCACCCACATGATCTTCGCCGCGTCCATCGGCGAGCCGCCGCCCAGCGCCAGGATGACGTCCGGCTGGAAGGCGTTGGCGAGCGCCAGCCCACGCCGCACCACCGCCAGGGTGGGGTCGGCGGCGACCTCGAAGAAGGTCTCCACCGCGAGGCCCAGCCCCTTGAGGATGCGCACGGTCTCGTCGACGTGGCCGTTCTCGAACAGGAAGCGGTCGGTGACGATCAGGCAGCGCTTCTTGCCGCGCAGTTCCTCCAGGGCGAAGGGCAGGCAGCCGCGGCGGAAGTAGATGGATTTCGGCAGCTTGTGCCACAGCATGTTCTCGGCCCGCTTCGCCACGGTCTTGCGGTTGATGAGGTGCTGCGGCCCGACATTCTCGGAGATCGAGTTGCCGCCCCACGAACCGCAGCCGAGCGTCAGTGACGGTGCCAGCCGGAAATTGTAGAGGTCGCCGATGCCGCCCTGCGAGGAGGGCGTGTTGATCAGGATGCGCGCCGTCTTCATCGCCTGCCCGAAATGGCGGATGCGCTCCGGCTGCTGGTCCTGGTCGGTGTAGAGGGCGGAGGTGTGGCCGATGCCGCCCAGCGCGACCAGCGCCGCCGCCTTGTCGCAGGCGTCCACGAAGTCGCGGGCGCGGTAGAGCGCCAGGGTCGGCGACAGCTTCTCGTGGGCGAAGGGCTCGTCCTCGGTCACCGCCTCGACCTCGGCGATCAGCACCTTGGTGTGGGCGGGAACGCTCACCCCGGCCATGGCGGCGATGGCGCCGGCCGACTGGCCGACGATGTCGGCGTTGAGCGCGCCGTTCTTCAGCAGCACCTTGCGCACCGCGTCGGCGTCCGCCGCCGACAGGATGTGGCCGCCATGGTGGGCGAAGCGGTCGCGCACCGCGTCATAGACGGCGTCCACGACGATGGCCGACTGCTCCGACGCGCAGACCACGCCGTTGTCGAAGGTCTTGGACATCAGGATGGAGGCGACGGCCCGCTTGATGTCGGCGAACTCGTCGATCACCGCCGGGGTGTTGCCGGCGCCGACGCCGATGGCCGGCTTGCCCGAGGAGTAGGCCGCCTTGACCATGCCCGGCCCGCCGGTCGCCAGGATCAGGTTGATGTCGGGGTGGTGCATCACCGCGTTCGACAGCTCCACCGAGGGCTCGTCGATCCAGCCGATGATGTCCGGCGGTGCGCCGGCCTCCACCGCGGCCTGGAGCACGATCCGCGCGGCCTCGCAGGTCGCCTTGCGGGCGCGGGGGTGCGGTGAGAAGACGATGCCGTTGCGCGTCTTCAGGCTGATCAGCGCCTTGAAGATGGCGGTCGAGGTCGGGTTGGTCGTCGGCACGATGGCGCAGATCAGGCCCACCGGCTCGGCGATCGTCATGATGCCGTATTCCGGGTCCTCCTCGAGGATGCCGCAGGTCTTCTCGTCCTTGTACTTGTTGTAGATGTATTCGGAGGCGAAGTGGTTCTTGACGACCTTGTCCTCCATCACGCCCATGCGCGTCTCGGCGACCGCCAGCTTCGCCAGCGGGATGCGCGCGTTGGCTGCGGCCAGGGCGGCGCTGCGGAAGATGCGGTCCACGGTCTCCTGCGTGAAGCCGGCGTAGAGTTTCTGCGCCTCCCGGACGCGGAGGACGAGGTCGTTGAGGTCTGCAAGCGTGGTGACGGGCATATCGTGTCGCCTCTGCGGTTGGCGCGCCGCCGGCCCCTTCGGGCCGGTCCTGGACAGCGGATGCGGGCGGGTTGAAGCCCTTCACAGACAACGGCATCCAGGGCACGCACGGAAAATCGGTCATGGCCGGGCGGCGCTTTGGTCCTGTCCGCGCGGCAGGGAAACTATCCCCCGAGCATGGGTGAGGGACCATGACCCAGGTCAAAACTGGTATGACCACTTTCGGGGTAGCGCCACCCCCAACCCGCCCGGCCGGACCGGAAAAATCTCTTCCGAACGGGTGGCGAATTGCGCTGGACAAGCGCTCCGGTTCTTCCTATAAGACGCCCCCGCACGCAGCGGCGCCCAGGTAGCTCAGTTGGTAGAGCAGGGGACTGAAAATCCCCGTGTCGGCGGTTCGACTCCGTCCCTGGGCACCATTCTCTCAAGTCTTGCCATGAGAAAATGGTGTGCCGACTGCCCTGGCCGAAGCCAGAGGCCGTACTCAATTCCCCCACATATCTTTGGTTTGAATGACCGCTCCACCGCGGTATGGGTGTCCGTTGTCTACTCGGATGTCCTCTTCACCCGACGATGCTCGATCAACAGCTTCACCTGCTTGATCGCCAGCGACAGGTCGTCATCCACCAGCACGCGGGCGTGCACCAGCAACTCACTCTCCATCTGCGAACGTTCGTCCGTCTGGTCCGGACGCGATTCGAAACCGAGCAGGTCGTTGGGTGAGGTTCCCAGCACGCGGCACAAGCGAAGAAGCGTGTCGTAGTCGGGCCGGCGGGTTCCGGCGACATAATGCCCGTACCGAGGCTCGGCCAGCCCAGCCCGGCGCGCGACCTCCGCATCGGTCAGCCCGAGTTCCCGCGCCCGTTCCCTGAGTTTCGTCGTCAGCACCTGCATGCCGCATGTGTTGCGCGGAGCGGCGTTGCGGTCCATGTACGAACCGACGATAATGAAATCGCCGATACGACAATGGAGTGCTTGGAAATGCCGCCACGCAGCCGTCTCATCCGCTCCATCGCCGCTCCTTCAATCATCACCATACCCCTTGCCTGCCCGCACACACCGCGAGCGGAAGAGCCCGGAGCCGCCTTTATCGCGTTTCAGCGATGGCTGCATGCCGCAGACATGGCTGCCAATGATGCGGCCACTCATGAAATCTGTGGCTGGGGAGTGATCGACCTGCGCACGCCATTCCTCGCCCGCGCGATCAGGCGGGGCGTTGACGCAACAGCGTGGGATGATTTGGCAAAGCGGTATGACGACGCTTCCCGCGAACGGCGGTATGTCGAAGCGATGCTGACCGCGCACGGAGCAAACGCGCCGGTTCAACGAATCGGTGGCATTCACGCGACGGGTGGATGCACAGATGCGCTTCGGGAACGAGTCGAGCGGCAAACCGCACACGACGCGCCGTAACCCTCCTCGCCCGCTGTCAGTGCGGGAGGCTCTCACGCCGCAAAAGTTCAGGCATGGAAAGCAAGCGGATCACCTGTTTTTCAATGGCTCTCTTCGTTGCCAGAAAATGCGGCCAAGCGCTTCGGGGATACGTCGTCACAATCATCAACCCAAAATCAGATATCACGGCACTTTTGCAACCCTGACAATGTCCATGCAATGATGGTGAAGGGGACAGAACGGCGGGAACGCGGAATGATCGGAGCGACCACAGGCCCGGAGCGTCGGAGGGGCGTCATCGCCGCGACGCTGGCAGCGTTGTGCTGGGGGGCGGCAACCGTCCTGTCGAAGACCGCCCTGGAGGATCTACCACCGGTCTCGCTTCTGGTCCTGCAACTGGCCGCCAGCGTCGCCCTGCTGTGGACGGTCGTGGGCATCCGGCGCACACCGTCCAATGGCCGGCGGGATATCCTGGGCTATGCATGGTTGGGGTTGCTGGAGCCGGGGCTCGCCTATCTGCTTGGCCTGATCGGGCTGGCCGGTGTGCAGGCGGGTGGAGCGGTGCTGATCCAGTCCTCCGAAGCCATCATGATCGTCTGCGCATCGGCCATCCTGTTGCGCGTCCGGCCGGGCGGGCGCTTCGTCGGCCTGTCACTGGTCGCATTTTCCGGGCTTACGCTGGCCCTTGGCCTGTTCCGGCCGGAGGATGCCGCCGGTAACGATCCCATCGGCGTCACCCTGATCTTCGCGGCGACCGCGACCGCCGCCGTTTATGTGGTCCTGTCGTCCCGCGTGGCAGCCCAGGCGGACCCCATCATGATCGTCGCCTGGCAGCAAACCGTCGCACTGGTCTTCGCTCTGCTCCTGCTGCCCGCCGATTGGTTGCTGGCGCCGCAGGGGCCGGCCTTTCCCCGGTCGGCGGGCCTCTGGCTGGTCGTCGTGGCGTCCGGAATCCTGCAATACGCGCTGGCCTTCTCGCTCTACATGCTGGCGCTTAGGGCGATCAGCGCCAATGTCGCAGGCAGCTTTTTGAACCTGACCCCTGTGTTCGGCCTCGCCATCGCTTTCCTGTTCCTGGGCGAGACGCTGTCACCGGTGCAACTCACCGGCACAGCGGTCACCCTCGCCGCGGTGATCATGATCGGCCGGCTGGAGCCGGGAGACGCCCACTGATCAAGAATCCCGGCGCCAAAGCCCCCGCTCGCCTGTTATCGTAGTGGGAAGCCTCTCGCGCCACGGGGTTCGGGCATGGAAGAAAAGCTGATCGCCTACATCGGCCGGTTGAAGGAGCAGATCGCCACCCTGCGCTCCGCCGACTTCACCACCCCGGAGGAGCGGGTGTCCTGCGAGGCGGTGGCCGACAGCCTGGAACTGGTCGTGCGCGAGTTGACGGACCTCATCGAGATCCGCTGACCGGCGTCCCGACGCTTTCAAAAACCCCGGCGCGCTCCAGCGTGACGGGCATCGCGTTGGGCGGCCACAGCGTGTCCGGGGTGAGGCCCAGCCAGCGGCACAAGGCGTGCCACGTGCCGGCGTGCGCCACCACCAGCGGCGGCCGCCCGTCCGCCGGAACCGGCAAGCCGTCCAGAGCCGCGGCGACGCGGGACTGGAAGGCGGTGAGGCTTTCGCCGCCCGGAACCTCCTCTCGCAGCAGGTCCGCCGGGACGGCGCCCCCTTCCAGATCACCCCAGCGCCGCTCCTCCAGGCCGGGAACCACCACCACCGGAAGACCCAGCGCCGCGCCGATGATGCCGGCGGTTTCCCGCGCGCGGCGTTGCGGGCTGGAATGGATGGCCGCGACCGGAGCCCCCTGGGCGGCCAGCGCGGCGGCGTCGTGGGCCTGCGCCCGCCCGCGCTCGGTCAGCGACACGTCGCGCGATCCGGCCAGCCAGCCGCCGACGTTGCTCTCCGTCTCGCCATGTCGGCAGAAGACGAGGCGGTTCAACATGCCGAGGCCGCCGACAGCGCCCCCGTCAGGTCGCCGAAGCGCTCCAGGATGCCGTCGTGGGGAAGGCTGTCGAGCGGCACACGCGCGTAGCCGTAGCGCAGCACCAGAACCCGCGCCACCCCGGCGGCGCGGGCGGCGGCCACGTCATGCTCGTTGTCGCCGACGAAGACGGTGTCCTCGGGCCGGACATCCATCAGGGCGAGCAGGCCGAGCACCGGTTCCGGCGAGGGCTTGCGGGTGGGGAAGCTGTCGCCGCCGACCACCGCCGTGAATCGATCGGCGATGCCGAGGTCGGCAAGCAGCCGCCGGGTCGCCGCCATCGGCTTGTTGGTGCACACCCCCAGCTTCAGCCCGGCCGCCGACAGCGCCGTCAGCGTCTCCGCGACGCCGGGATAGAGCGCGCTGTGGGCGCTGGGGTCGGCCTCGTAGATGGCGAGGAAGCGGCGGGTGTGAGCCGCCGTCTCCTCCGCTCCGGGCAGGCCGCCGGTGGCGGCGAGGACCCGCTCCACCAGCTTGGCCACGCCGTCGCCGATGAAGGAGCGCACCGCCGGCAGATCGACCGGCGGGCGGCCCAGTTCGGCGAGCAGGGCGTTGGAGGCGTGCATCAGGTCGGCGGCGCTGTCCACCAGCGTGCCGTCGAGATCGAAGGCGACGGCACGCAAGGACTTGCGGTTGGGAAGGCTGGTCACCGGAATGCGACTCCTATCGGCGCAGGAAGCGGGCCTTGTCGGCCGCAAGGTCGAGGGTGATCGGGGTGTCGGTCGGCAGCAGCGCGTCACCGGCCTGGTGCGGGGCGTCAACCTGCACCTGCTGCCCCCCGATGTCCACCGCGTAGCGGATCGAGGCGCCCAGGAACTCGCGGTGCCGCACCACGCCCACCAGCCGGACATGGCCATGACGCGGAGGCCCTCCGTCCTGACGAATAGACAGGTTCTGCGGCCGGAACATCAGCTTGCCCTCGGCCCCCGGCTCCACGCCGTGCGGCAGCGGGATCGGCACGCCGCCGCCCATGACGAAGGCTATCCCTCCGTCCACGGCGCGCACCTGCCCTTCCAGCACGTTGGCGGTGCCGAGGAAGCCGGCGACAAACAGGTTGGCCGGGTGGTCGTACAGCTCCTGCGGGGTGCCGACCTGCTGGACGATGCCATCCTCCATCACCGCGATGCGGTCGCAGATGGTGTTGGCCTCCTCCTGGTCGTGGGTGACGAAGATGGTGGTCAGCCCCAGCTTGCGCTGAAGGCTCAGCAGCTCCTGGCGCATCTGCACGCGCAGCTTGGCGTCGAGGTTCGACAGCGGCTCGTCCAGCAGCAGCACCTTCGGCTCGATCACGATGGTGCGGGCGAGCGCGACGCGCTGCTGCTGGCCGCCCGAAAGCTGCGACGGGCGGCGGTCGGCCAGATGCTTCAGCCCGACGAGGTCGAGCGCCGCGTCCACCCGCCGCTCGATCTCCGCGCGCGGCACGCGCCGCTCCTCCAGCCCGAAGGCGACGTTGCGGCGCACCGTCATGTGCGGCCACAGCGCGTAGCTCTGGAACACTATGCCGACGTCGCGCTTGTGCGCCGGCAGGCCCGAGATGTCGCGCCCGCCGATCGTCACCGCCCCGCGCTGCGCCGTGTTGAAGCCGGCGATCAGCCGCAGCAGCGTGGTCTTGCCGCAGCCCGACGGGCCGAGGAAGGCGAAGAACTCGCCCGGCTTGATGTCGAGATGGATGTCCTTCAGCACGCGGTGGCTGCCGTAGGAGAGGTCCACGCCGTCGATGCGGACGCCGACGCTCTCCATTCCGGCGGACAGGGCAGCGGGGGGAAGCTGAGTGGGGGAGAATTGATGGTTCATGGTGGCGGTTCCCCTCAATGGTCCTGGCCGCGCTCGCGCCGGCCCCGCTCGATGATGACGTGCGACAGGTAGGTGCCCAGCCCGACGATGACGACGGCGAAGACGCCCAGCGCCGCCCCCGGACCGCGCCCGGCCGCCGACTGCATGTAGACGTAGAGGCCGTAGGCCAGCGGCGCGTCGCTCTGCGAATGGACCAGCATGATGGTCGCCGACAGCTCCACCGCCGCGGTGGCGAAGCTGGTGACGAAGCCGGCCAGGATGCCGCCGGACATCAGCGGCACGACCACCCGGCTGATGGTGCGCAGCTTAGCGCGGCGGTGGTCTTGGTGTTGACGACGCGCAGGCGCCGGTCCGGGTGCGCCGCCTCGAACACCTCCCGCACCGGCTCGTAGAAGCCGGCGGGAAAGGACGTCAGCACCGTGACGGCGGTGCGGGCCTCCCGCCCGGCCGCGACCTCCGGCGGCAGGAAGGGAATCAGCAGAAAAGCGGCGACAAGGCGCCCGGCGAAGGCACGCAATCCGGTCATGGCGGGCGCCACGGTGCGGCGGCCTTCGTCCGTTTGTCCAACGGTTCCGTCACATCACCCCGTGCCGTCAGGCGGTCGGCCCGCCCTCACGCCGGCTCGTAGAAGCGCGCCAGCTCCGACGCCGGGACCGGACGCCCGATCAGATAGCCCTGGAGCTGGTTGCAGGACTCGTTCTTCAGCAGGATCCGCTGCTCCTCCGTCTCCACGCCCTCCGCCGTGACGGCGATGTCCAGGCTCTTGGCAAGCGCCAGGATGGTGCGGATGATCGACAGGGATTCGCGGTTCTCCGCCATCAGCTGGACGAAGGAGCGGTCGATCTTCAGCTTGTCGAAGGTGAATTTCTGGAGATAGCTGAGGCTGGAATAGCCGGTGCCGAAATCGTCCAGGGCAATGCGGACCCCGGCGGCCTTCAGGGCGGTCAGCGCCGCCAGGGCGCGCTCGGTGTCGTCGATCATCACCCCTTCGGTCACCTCGATCTCCAGCCGGTGCGGCGCCATCCCCTCCTCCTCCAGGATGCCGAGGATGGTGGCCGGCAGGTCGGAATGGCGGAACTGGACCGGCGACAGGTTCACCGCCACCTTGACCGGAGCGGGCCAGGCCCGGGCGTCCCGGCAGGCGGTGCGCAGCACGAACTCGCCGAGCTGCATGACCAGCCCGCTCTCCTCGGCCAGCGGCACGAACTCCGACGGCGGGATCATGCCGCGCTCCGGGTGCTTCCAGCGCACCAGAGCCTCGAATCCCAGGACACGGTGCGTCCGGCAATCCTCCAGCGGCTGGTAATGGACGCTGAGCGCGCCGTCGCTCAGCGCTTGGCGCAGGTCGCGCTCCAGGCCGCGGCGGGCCTGCAGACGCTCGTCCATCTCCGCCTCGAAGAAGCGGAAGGTGCCCCGCCCTTCCGACTTGGCGCGGTAGAGGGCGGTGTCGGCGTGCTGGAGCAGCGCTTCCGCCCCGCCGCCGTCCTGGGGGAACAGGGCGATGCCGACGCTCGCCCCGACCACCATCCGCTGGCCGTCCAGTTCGGCGGGCATACCCAGCGTCTTGACCAGCCGGTCGGCCAGGGCCAGAGCCTCGCCCGGCTGGGCGATGCGGTGCAGCACGGCGAACTCGTCGCCGCTCAGCCGCGCCACCGTGTCGTGGCTGGGCACCGCCTCCAGCATCCGGCGCGCCATCTCCTGCAGCAGCCGGTCGCCCGCCGGGTGGCCCAGCAGGTCGTTCACCGCCTTGAAGCGGTCGAGGTCCAGATAGAGCACCGCCACCCCGGTGCGCGCCCGCCCCGCGCTGGTCAGCGCGCCGTTCAGCCGGTCGAGGAACAGGGAGCGGTTGGGCAGGCCGGTCAGCAGGTCGTGGTGCGCCATGTGGCGGATGCGCTCCTCCGCCCGCTTGCGCTCGCGGATGTCGCGGACGGCGACGACGCGGGCGGGCCGGCCCTCGTGCGTGATGTCCTGCCCGTGCGCCTCGACCATCACCAGCGTGCCGTCGTCATGCAGCAGGTCCAGTTCGACCCGCTCGGAGGTCGGATGGGTCAGCTTGCGCTCGATGTCGGAGCGGCGGTTCTGCACCACGAAGCGCAGCATGGATTGCCCGATGAAATCGACCTGCGGCTTGCCCAGCAGCTCCGCCATGGCGCGGTTGACGTCGAGGACCACGCCGTCGCGGTGGATCACGATGCCTTCCGTCGTGGCGTCGGCAAGCTGGCGGAACCGTTCCTCGCTGGCGCGCAGCCGAGCCGCCTCGTGCGCCGTGCGCGCGGCCAGCCGCTGGTCCATGATGGCCCCGGCGAGGCCCAGCGCCATGACCACTGTGGCCGTCACCGCGATGGCGACCGCCAGCAGGCCCGGCTCCATGATCTGGTCGGACATGTCGTGCAGCGGGTCGGGGATCAGCGTGACGCCGGCCATGCCGGTGAAATGCAGCCCGCAGATGCCCAGCGCCAGCAGGGCCGCCCCCGCCGCCAGCCCCTTCAGCGATCCGGTCCGCAGGGCGGCGGTGAAGCCCGCCCCGCCCAGCAGGACGCCCAACCCCAGCGCCACCGCGACGTAGGCCGGGTCGTAATGCAGGTTGGCCGGCACCTGGAGCGCCGCCATGCCGGTGAAATGCATGGCGGTCGCCGCCGCTCCGGCGATGGCGCCGCCCAGCGGGGCGGCCAGCCGCCCGCCGCCGATGGCGCGGCGGATGCCCACCGCGGCGCCGCCGATGGCGATCAGGCTCGACAGGACCGTCAGGCCGACGTCGTAGCCCGTGGGCAGGCTCGTCCGGAAGGCCAGCATGGCGATGAAATGGGTCGCCCACACGCCGCCGCCGGTCGCCGTCGCGGCACCGGCCAGCCACCCCCAGCGCGCCCGTCCCACCGCCGCCGCGGCGCGGCGGGCAAGGTTCAGGGACACCCAGGCACCGAATCCACAGACCGCCCCCGCCAGCAGCACGAGCCACAGATCGTGCTGCTGGGTTATGCAGGCATACACACGCATCATCCGGCGTTCATCCCGTTCCGGCGGCTCGACGCCGCTTGATCCGATTACCTTAATCTTTTGGTACGTTAATAATCCTTTTTCGGATCCGTCCGGAGCGCGGAATCGGCATGCATACGTTGCACGGTTGCTACAGTCGGTAGCGCAGCGCGTCGACCAGGGCGGCCAGGGCCGGGGGGATCTGCCGGCGGCTGGGGTAGTAGAGGTAATAGCCGGGAAACGGGGTGCACCAATCGTCCAGCACGCGGACCAGCCGCCCGGCGGCGACATGCTCCGCTACCTCGTCCTCGAAGATGTAGGCCAGCCCCCGCCCGTCCAGGACGGCGGCCATGATGACGTCCATGTCGTTGGAGACCAGCGATCCCGACACCCGGACGTTCACCGGGTGGCCGTCCTCCTCGAACTCCCAGACATAGACGGCGCCGGACGTGGTGAAGCGGTAGTTGATGCAGTCGTGCCCGGCCAGATCCTGCGGGGCGCAGGGCACCGGACGCTGCGCGAAGTAGGAAGGCGCGCCGACGATGGCCGCCCGGATGTCGGGGCCGATGCGCACCGCGATCATGTCCTTTTCGAGCTGCTCGCCCAGCCGGACCCCGGCGTCGAAGCGGCTGGCCACGATGTCGGTCAGGCTGCTGTCGATGGACAGCTCCACCTGCACCTCCGGATAGTCGGCGAGGAAGCGCGACAGCACGGGCCACAGCACACGGACAGCGGCGTGCTTGCCCGTGGTGATGCGCAGCGTGCCGGCGGGCTTCTCGCGCAGTTCCCCAACCGCCGCCAGCCCGGCGGCGATGTCGTCCAGCGCCGGCCGCAGCGTGCGGAGCAGCCGCTGCCCCGCCTCCGTCGTGGACACGCTGCGGGTGGTGCGGGCCAGCAAACGCAGGCCCAGCCGGTCCTCCAGCGCCTTCATGGCGTGGCTGAGCGCGGATTGCGACATGCCCAGCCGGGCCGCCGCCCGCGTGAAGCTCCCCTCCTCCGCCACGACGGCGAAGGCCGCCAGATCGCTGAGGTCGTTCCGGTTCATTCATGCACCAAATTCATAAGCTCAAGCGGATTGTACCGGCTATTCGGCTCGCAGCGAAGCGGTTAGGATGATCGTGGTCACGTTTGCGGGCCGAACAAACGGATAGGTCGGACGCTTCCACCGAAGACCAACTCCCACACTGGGATGTTTGCCACGCCCGCCGAACGGGACCACACTGCACACGGTCTTTTCGAAGCTGGGATTCACGCAGGAATTGCCCGCCGAAGGCCCGCACCATAATACCCGACAGGCAGAGTCGAGAGACAGGGATCATCCGATGATTCGTTTGAACATCAACGGGCAGGACCGGGACGTCGACGTGCCCGGCGACATGCCGCTTCTGTGGGTCCTGCGGGACGAACTGAACCTGACCGGCACCAAGTTCGGCTGCGGCATCGCCCAGTGCGGCGCCTGCACCGTCCATATGGACGGCACGCCGATCCGCGCCTGCCAGACCCCGGCGGAATCCGCCACTGGCACGAAGATCACCACGATCGAGGGCGTGTCCGGCACGGTCGCCCAGGCTGTCCAGGCCGCCTGGCAGAAGCTGGATGTCGTGCAGTGCGGCTACTGTCAGTCCGGCCAGATCATGAGCGCCGTGGCGCTGCTGACCGACAACCGCAACCCCACGGACGACGACATCGACGCGGCGATGGACGGCAACGTCTGCCGCTGTGCCACCTACCCGCGCATCCGCGCGGCCATCAAGGACGCCGCCAAGGCGATGGGGGCCTGAGCCATGCTGAACCAGCTCATCAAGCAGGCGGCGGCGGACGTCGCCGCGCCCTCGCGCCGCGGCTTCCTCAAGGGGGCCGGCGGCGCCCTGGTTCTCGGCGCCATGCTGCCCCGGACGGGATTCGCCAGCGAGGCCGCCGCCCCCAAGGTGGTCGGCCCGGCGGACCCGCGCCCGCAGGCCTTCATCCGCATCGCCGCCGACGACACGGTCACCGTGCTGGTCAAGCATCTGGACAAGGGCCAGGGCATCATGACCGGCCTGACCACCATCGTCGCGGAGGAGCTTGACGCCGACTGGGCGCAGATGCGCGGCGCCTTCGCCCCGGCGGACGGCGCGCTCTACGCCAACCACTTCTTCGGCATCCAGGGCACCGGCGGCTCCACCGCCGTCGCCAACAGCTGGGACGAGCTGCGCATGGCCGGCGCCGCCGCCCGCGCCATGCTGGTCGCCACCGCCGCGGCGCGCTGGTCGGTTCCGGCCTCGTCCGTCACGGTCGAGCAGGGCGTCGTCCGCCACGCCGCCTCCAACCGCAGCGCCCGCTTCGGCGAGCTGGCGGAGGACGCGGCGAAGCTGCCCGTCCCGCAGAACGTCGCGCTGAAGGACGCCAAGGACTACACACTGATCGGCAACCCGTCGCTGCACCGGCTGGACCATGTGTCCAAGACCGACGGCACGGCGATCTTCGCCATGGACATCCGCCGCCCCGGCCAGGTGACGGCGGTGATGGCCCGCTCCCCGCGCTTCGGCGGCACGGTGAAGTCGGTGGACGCCGCCGCAGCGAAGCAGGTGCCGGGCGTCCTGGAGGTGCTGACCGTGCCGAGGGGCGTCGCGGTCGTCGCCAAGAACACCTGGGCCGCCATGAAGGGCCGCGAGGCGCTGACGGTGGAGTGGGACGACGCCAAGGCGGAGATGCGCGGCACCGAGGAGATGCTCGCCGACTACCGCAAGCTGGCCGACCAGCCCGGCAACGTGGCCACCGACACCGGCGACGCGGTGAAGGCGCTGGCCGGCGCCGCCAAGGTGGTGGAGGCGGAGTTCGTCTTCCCCTACCTCGCCCACGCCCCGATGGAGCCGCTGAACGCGACCGTGGAGCTGACCCCGGACGGTGGCTGCACCATCTGGGCCGGCTCGCAGTTCCAGGGGGTCGAGCAGAAGGTCGTCGCCGCCATGCTGGGCTGCAAGCCGGAGCAGGTGGTGATCAACACCGTCTGGGCGGGCGGCAGCTTCGGCCGGCGCGCCACGACCGACGCCGACTACATCGCCGAGGCGGTGTCCATCGCCAAAGCCTATGGCAAGGCCCCGGTCCATCTGGTGTGGACGCGCGAGGACGACATCCGCGGCGGCCGCTACCGCCCGCTGTTCCTGCACAAGGTGAAGGCCGGCCTGGACGCCGGGGGCAAGCTGGTGGCGTGGCGGCAGAAGATCGTCGGGCAGAGCTTCATGGAGGGCACCCCGTTCGAAGCCGTGATGGTCAAGAACGGCGTGGACGCGACCTCGGTCGAAGGGTCCTCGGATATGGCCTACGCCGTGCCGAACCTGTACGTTGATCTGCAGTCGCCGAAGTCCCCGGTCACCACGCTGTGGTGGCGCTCGGTCGGTCACACCCACACCGCCTACGCCAAGGAGGTGATGATCGACGAGCTGGCGGCGGCGGCGGGCAAGGACCCGGTGGCCTTCCGGCTGGAGATGCTGAAGGATCACCCGCGCCTCCAGGGCGTGCTGAAGCTGGCGGCGGAGAAGGCCGGCTGGGGCCAGCCGCTGCCCAAGGGCAAGGGCCGCGGCATCGCCGTGCATGAGAGCTTCAGCAGCTTCGTCGCCCACGTCGCCGAGGTCTCGGTGGACGAGCAGGGCCGCGTGACCATCGACCGCGTGGTCTGCGCGGTGGATTGCGGGCAGGTCGTGAACCCCAACATCGTCGAGGCGCAGATCTCCGGCGGCACCGGCTGGGCCATCGGCCACGCGCTGCGCGACGAGATCACGCTGACCGGCGGCGTGGTGGACCAGAGCAACTTCGACACCTACCAGCCGCTCCGCAATTCGGAGATGCCGCCGGTCGAGGTGCACATCCTCCCCTCCACCGCCCGTCCGACCGGCGTCGGCGAGCCCGGCGTGCCGACCGCCGCCCCGGCGGTCGCCAACGCGGTCTTCGCCGCCACCGGCAAGCGCCTGCACCACCTGCCCTTCACCCGCTCCGGCATGGTGTAAGCTCCGTCAGGTTGGAAAAAGCCCCTCTTCCCATCCAGGGAGCGGGGCTTCTTTTTCGGCTCGCATGTCGCGGTCGATCGGACCCTCAGCGACGCCGCGCCCCGGCTGCGACCTTATCCGGGGTTCGGAGTTGTGGGCGCGCCGATCCGCAGCAGATTGCCGTCTGGATCGATGTGGGCAAACTCGCGCAGGCCATAGGGCGTGTCGGCAGGTGCGGTCAGACGACCATCGACTTTGGCGGCCTGCCACGCCGCATGCAACGCGTCAGCGTCGTTGACGTAGAGATAGCAGGCCGCCGTTGAGCGTGCTGGTTCCAGGTCGGGAACCCGCGCCACGTGAAGGGTCACGTCGCCCCAGGCAAGAAAGCCGTAAATCGGTTCCTCGACCGTATCATCGTAGGCGGACGCCTCGAAGCCAAGACGCCGGTAATGGGCGAGCGCGGCGCGCACGTCCCGGACCGGCAAAATCGGCGTTACCCGTTCGAACTGAACAGCCATCGTGCTCTCATCTCCAGTCTCCAACCGCAACGCACGATGCAGGAAAGGCGCGGGGAAGCACAAGCCTGAGGGGTCCGACCTCGACGGGGCTCGGAACCGGACGAACGCGCCTTGCGGTTTGTTCGCGTCCTTTTGCTCTCCATCCATGAAAGGCGGACGACCTCTTTTTCACCGCTCGAACTTCGTCGCCATGATGATCGATGAGGTCGTCCGCTCGATGCCGTCGATGGCGCCGATACGGTCGATCAGCGCGTCCATCTCCTCCATGGTTCCGGTCCGCACCACGGCGATCAGGTCGTGCGCGCCGCTGATGGCGTGAAGCGCCCGCACCTCCGGAATCCGCTTCAGCGCCTGGACCACGGCGGCGGTCAGCTTGGGCGACAGGTTGAGGGAGACGTGGGCGCGGATCATCCGGCGCGCCGTCTCGTCCGACAGCCGCACCGTGTAGCCGGCGATCACCCCGCGCTCCTCCAGCCGCTGGATGCGGCTCTGCACCGTGCTGCGCGACACCCGCAGACGGCGGGCCAGCGCAGCGGTGGGCTCCCGCGCGTTGTCCTGAAGCGCGTCGAGAAGATGCTGGTCCAGCTCGTCCATCATATCGCCGATCTTTCCGTCAATCCGCCGAACATACTCGGGCGTTTCGGCACCCTGCACCCTGCACATCGACAGGCCGTCCGGTCAAGATTGCGTCATAACGACGCAAGCCAGAAAGCAGGGGGTACGGGACGATGCGCGACATTCTTCTGATGGGCGGCGGCAAGATCGGCGAGACCATCGGCGACTTCCTGAAGGCCACGGGCGATTACCGGGTGACCGTCGCCGACCGTTCGGCCGACGCGCTGGAGCGGCTGCCGACGCACCCGCGGATGGAGACCCGCGTGGTGGACGCCGCCGATCCCGCCGACCTCGCCGAGGCCATGCGCGGCAAGTTCGCGGTGCTGAGCGCGCTGCCCTACCACCTGACGGTCGGCGTGGCGGAGGCGGCGCGGGACGCCGGCACCCACTACCTCGACCTGACGGAGGACGTGGCGAGCACGCGGCGCGTCAAGGAGTTGGCCGACGGCGCGCCTTGCGCCTTCATCCCGCAATGCGGGCTGGCGCCGGGCTTCATCTCCATCGTCGCCAACGACGTGGCCTCGCGCTTCGACGCGCTGGACACGGTGCGGATGCGCGTCGGCGCCCTGCCCAAATATCCGTCCAACGCCCTGAACTACAACCTGACCTGGAGCACCGAAGGCGTCATCAACGAGTATCTGGAACCCTGCGAGGCCATCGTCGAAGGCCGCCTCGTCTCCGTGCCGCCGCTGGAGGAGCGCGAGGAGTTCTCCCTCGACGGCGTGCTGTACGAGGCGTTCAACACCTCGGGCGGCCTGGGCACGCTGTGCGAGACGCTGGCGGGGAAGGTGCGGACGCTCAACTACCGCTCCGTCCGCTATCCGGGGCACCGCGACCTGATGAAGGCGCTGCTGCACGACCTGCGGCTGGGCAGCCGGCGGGAATTGCTGAAGGACATCCTGGAGCACTCGATCCCGGCGACCCTCCAGGACGTCGTGCTGATCTTCGTCACGGTGACCGGGACGAAGCGGGGCCGGCTGCTTCAGGAAACCTACGCCAACAAGATCTACGGGCGGGAGATCGGCGGCACCTTCTACAACGGCATCCAGATCACCACCGCGTCGGGCATGTGCGCCGTGCTCGACCTGCTGGCCGACGGCACGCTGCCGCAGCGGGGCTTCGTCAAGCAGGAGGAGGTGCGCTACGCCGACTTCATCGCCAACCGCTTCGGGCGCAACTACGCGATGAGCGACGCGGCCCCCCAGCAGGGATCGCAGCAGGGGGTGGGGCGCGCCGCCTGAGCGGGCGCCTCACCCACCAACGGGCCGCGCCTCAGATCACCTCGCGGGCACGGCCCTTGAAGACGGTGGCGGCGATCTTCAGGGCGTCCGGGGTGCCGCGGGCCAGCGCCTCGGTAAAGTGCAGCGCCTGCTTGGCCTGAACCTTCGGCGGCATCGGCGGCTCGTTGGTGTCGACGAGGCAGTCGACCACCACCGGTCCGGGATGGGCGAGGGCGGCGTCCAGTACGGCGCCGCACTCCTTTGGGTCGGTGACGGTGAAGCCCTTGCCGCCGCAGGCCTCCGCCACCTTGGCGAAGTCGATGGGCTGGAGGTCGCAGACATACTCGGGATTGCCGAGCATGGCGATCTGCTCCCACTTGATCTGTCCGAGCGAATTGTTGTTGTTGATGATGACCTTGATCGGCAGCTTGTACTTCACCGCCGTGGCGAAGTCGGCCATCAGCATGGAAAAGCCGCCGTCACCGACATAGGCCACGACCTGCCGTCCGGGATGGGCGAGCTGCGCCGCGATGGCGTAGGGGACGCCCGGCGCCATGGTGGCGAGGTTGCCGGACAGGGAGTGCATCTGGCCGCGCCGCGCCGGAATCTGCCGTGCCCACCACGTGGCGATGGTGCCGCTGTCGCAGGCGACGATGGCCGTGTCGGACAGGCGCTTGCCCAGCTCCCACGCGACGACCTGCGGCTTCATCGGCAGGTCGGGGCGGGTGCCACGCTCCTCCATCAATTTCATCCAGTCCGCCTTGCCCGCCTGCGCCGTCTGCAGGAAGGAGCGGTCCTCGTGCCGCCGCACCCGCTCGGTCAGGATGTCCAGAGCCAGCCCGCAATCGCCGACCAGCCCGGCTTCCACCGGATAGCGCAGGCCGATGCGCGCCGCGTCGATGTCGATCTGGATGGCGCGGGCCTGCCCCGGCTTCGGGTAATACTCGATGTAGGGGAAGGTCGAGCCGGCGATCAGCAGCGTGTCGCAGGTCTCCAGCGCCTCCTGCGAGGGGGCGGTGCCGAGCAGCCCGACCTGTCCGGTGGTGAAGGGGCTGTCGTCCGGCACCGCGGCCTTGCCCAGCAGCGCCTTGACGATCACCGCCCCCAGCTTGTCGGCCAGCCGTTCGAGCTGGTCGGTCGCCTTCAGCGCGCCCTGGCCGGCCAGGATGACGATGCGCTTGCCGGCGTCGAGGACCTCCACGGCGCGGCGGGTCTGCGCCTCCGACGGGACGGGAAGCTGGGGGGCGAACAGGGCGGTGTTGTGGCCCTTCACGTTGCGCGGCGCCCGCATGTCGGCGCCGATGCCCTGCTCCTGCAAATCCACGGGGATGGTGATGTGCGACACGCCGCGGTGGGCGAGCGCGGTGCGGCAGGCCAGAATGGCGATGTTGCGGACATGCGCCGCCCCCATGATGCGCTGGTTGTAGAGCGCGACGTCCTGGAACACCTTGTCCAGCTCCACGTCCTGCTGGGTGTAGGTGCCGACGAGGTCGTGGTATTGCAGCCCGGTGATCGCCAGCACCGGCTGGTGGTCGAGCTTGGCGTCGTAGAGACCGTTCAGCAGATGCAGCCCGCCGGGGCCGGAGGTGGCGATGCACACGCCCAGCCGCCCGGTGAACTTGGCGTAGCCGCAGGCGGCGAAGGCCGCCGCCTCCTCGTGACGGACCTGGATGAAGCGGATCTCGTCCTGGCGGCGGCGCAACGCCTCGACGATGCCGTTGATGCCGTCGCCGGGCATGCCGAAGATCGTGTCCACGCCCCAATCCACCAGAACATCCACCAGGATGTCGGAAGCCGTGCTCGCCATGAGGGAGTCTCCGTCGCAAACGGTCGTGATGAAGTCGCTCGATCCATCGGCAACCGAGCGGAGCCGGGACGGTTCCCCGAACGGCGGGACGTTCTTAGTCCTTGACCTAAAGTTAAGTTGAGGTTTTAGAGTGGCCGTAATGTATCTGGCATGCCACTGATACCCCGCTCAGTCCGGGCGTCCGAAGGCAGGCCGGAGTGCAGGAGGGAGCAACCACCCGGGCGGGCGAAAGAATGACGACAACCGGACTAAGGGAGAATGCGCAGCGGTCGCCGGCAACGACGCGGTCGATGCGCGTCCATCATATGGCGCGCGTCACACCGCAGGTCCTGCTGGTGGAGCTTCGCGACCCGGACGGCGAGGACCTGCCGCCCTACGAGCCGGGCGCGCACATCGACGTGCATCTGCCGGACGGGGCGGTGCGCTCCTACTCGTTGTGCGGCGACCCGGCGGATCGCTCCGCCTACCGGATCGCCGTTTTGAATCTGCCGGGCGGACGGGGGTCGCGCTTCATCCACGGGGAATTGCGGCTCGGCACCGTCGTCGCCATCGCTCCGCCCCGCAACAATTTCCGCTTCGACGTCGCCCCGCGCTACCGGTTCATCGCCGGGGGCATCGGCATCACGCCTCTGCTGCCGATGATCCGCGAGGCGTCGCGCCGGGGAGCCGATTGGGTCCTGCATTACTGCGTGCGCAGCGCGGCCGAGGCGCCGTTCCTCCCCGAGCTTCGCGAGCTGGGCAATGGCGAGGTGGTGGTTCACGCCGCGGACGAAGGCCGACGGCTGGCGGTGGCCGACCTCCTCGCGGCGACGCCCGACGATGCGCTGATCTACTGCTGCGGCCCGCAGCGCTTGATGGACGCGGTCGCAAGCGCCGCACGGCCGTCGCAGGACGTGCGCTTCGAATGGTTCACGCCGCGCTCGGATGCGGGGCGTGACGCGGCACCGGACGATCGCTTCGAGGTCGTCTGCGCCCGCTCCGGCGTGACCGTCGCGGTGAAAGAGGGGGTGAGCGTGCTGGACGCGCTCGACGCCGCGGGCGTTTCCGTCGCCTCGTCGTGCGAGCAGGGCCTCTGCGGCACCTGCGAGACGGCGGTGCTGGAGGGGGAGCCCGACCATCGCGACAGCGTCCTGTCCGACGCCGAGCGCGCCGCCGGAAAGACGATGATGATCTGCGTGTCGCGCGCCCGCAGCGCACGCCTGGTTCTGGACATTTGACCGAAACACAGGGACGAGGGGGGAGCTCATGACCGAGAACGATCTGCAACGGCTGGGGCTGGCGCTTCTGAACAGCCCGGCCGAGGCCATCGCCTATGCCGACAGCAAGGGCATCATCCGCTTCTGGAACGCGGGGGCGGAGCGCGTGTTCGGCTTCACCGCCGACGAGGCGCTCGGCCAGTCGCTGGACATCATCATTCCGGACCGTCAGCGCCAACGCCATTGGGACGGCTATGATCAGGTGATGAAGACGGGCGAGAGCCGTTACGGCAGCGGCGACCTGCTGTCGGTGCCGGCGACGCGCAAGGACGGAACCCGCATCTCGGTGGAGTTCACCATCGTGCCGCTGAAGGACGCCGACGGGACGATGCTGGGGATGGCGGCGGTCATGCGCGACGTCACCGCGCGGTTCGACGAACTGAAGGCGTTGCGCCGTCAGGCGGCCGGACGCTGAAACGCCCGCTGCCGCACGGACCTCCAAGAATCGGAACCCTCCCGGGCGGGCGTCCGTTGAGAAGGGCTGTACCTTCAAGACATCAGCGTAGGGAGTGCGTCATGCGCAATCTGATGATCGCGGCGTCGGCCGCGATGCTTCTGGCCGCCTGTTCGGGCATGGACGGCAGCGGAACGGGCAGCAGCGGGATGAACAGCGGCGGCCCCGTCAGCGGCCTCACGGGCGGCGGCACGTCCGGCAGCCAGGGCGTGGACGAGCCCAACGTCAACCCGAACGCGACCAGCTCCAGCCCCGGCCCCTACAGCGGCTCCGGTGTGAGCGAGCCGCAAAGCCGCACGCGGTCGCCCAACGAGTCCGGGATGGACCAAGGCATGACCCGTCAATCCCTGCCGAACCGCTCCGGCACCGGGTGGTAACCCGCAACGGCACGGCCATCCCGCGGAATTCCGGACCTGAGCGAATAGGGAGGGCCTGACCGGCCTGCGCTGGAACCCGCGGCGGTCGGCGAGGTTCCTTCCCTGCCGGGCTTGCCGGCTGGGTTTCAGAACGCGCAGGAGCGGTCCATGCTGAAATGGGCGTTGATTTTTTTCGTGGTGTCTCTGGTCGCCGGCGCGCTCGGCTTCACCAACGTGTCGTCGGCCACCGCGGGAGTCGCGAAGATCCTCTTCGGGATCGCGCTGATCATCTTCCTGGTCTTCCTGGTGCTCGCCCTGCTGGCCGGGGAGGTGATCTTCTGATCCGCCAGCAGAATCCCAAGCGGCGGGACCCCAATCAACGGGAGCGGAGGATGGACAGCGCGCGGGCGAAGGCCTGATCGTTGGCCGCGTTGGGGATGCCGTTGGGCGGCGGGGCGGATTGCCCCTCCTCCGCGGCCGGCTCCGCGATGGCCTCGTCGGGCTGGATGCCGATCTGGTGAATGGACTGGCCCGACGGCGTGTAGTAGCGCGCCGTGGTCAGTTTCAGCGCCCCGCTGTCGAAGGGGATGACGCTCTGGATGATCCCCTTGCCGAAGGTCGTCGTGCCGATCACCGTGGCGCGCCGGTGGTCCTTCAACGCCCCGGTCAGGATCTCCGCGGCGGAGGCCGATTTCGCGTTCACCAGCACAACCAGCGGCAGGCCGTCCGTCTCGTCGCCCGGCGTGGCGGTGTAGGTCTTGTCCGCCCCGCGCCCGGGGCCGCGGGCGGTCAGGATCGTTCCCTTGTCGAGGAAGGAGTCGGCGACGCGGACGCTCGCCTGCACCAGCCCGCCGGGGTTGTCGCGCACATCGATGATGAAGCCGCCGATGTCCGGCCCGATCCGCTCGCGCAGCGACCGGATGGCCGTGCTGACCCCGGTGGCGGTCTGGCGATCGAAGCGGGTGATGCGGATGTAGCCCACCGTCCCGACGGCGGCCAGCCGGACCGAGGGGATGCGCAGCTTGCCGCGGACCACGCTGACCTCGAAGGGGTCCGGCGTCCCGGCGCGCAGGACGGTCAACGACACCGCCGCCCCTTCCGGCCCGCTCAGCATTTGCTTGACGGTCGCCAGCTCCGCCCCGCCCACCGGCTGCTGGTCCACCGCCAGGATCACGTCGCCGGAGCGCAGCCCGGCGGCCTCCGCGGGGGACTCGGGAACGGTCTCGGCGATGCGGACGCGGGTGCCGTGGGCCTCGTAGCGGATGCCCAGCCCGGCGAAGGCGCCGTCGTTCGACGCCTGCAACTGCCGGAATTCGCCGTCGTCCAGATAGGCGGAGTAGCGGTCCCGCCCGGCCATGGCCTTGATGGCGATGTCCACCAGCTCACGGTCGGTCAGCGGTTCGACATACTGGCCGCGGATGGTGCGCAGCGCCCGGACGAAGCGATCGACCTCCTCCGCCTCGGTGCTGTGGCCGTAGGGAGTGGTGTCGCCTGCGGCCTGCGCGCTCCGTCCGGTGGTCATGCCCCCCGGGATCGCGAGGAAGGCGCAAAGGGCGGCGGCGGTGACGAGGCGCAGCTTCACGGCGGCAATCTCTCGGGATCGGAGCGGCGATGCTTCGAAATTAGCCGTGAATTGGTTTATGTACCGTTAACCATAACCGGAACGTGTCAGACCTTGCCCGCAGAAACGGACCGCCGCCATGCCGGCTCCGACAGGCGATCGACCAGGAAGTCGGCCAGCGCCCCGACCTTCGCCGGGCGTGTGCGGGCTGACGGCGTGACGAAGTAGAGCCCCCCTTTCGGCAGCGACCAGTCGGTCAGGATGGCGGTCAGCTGCCCGTCCGCCAGATGATCAGCGGCCATGAACTCCGGCAGTTCGGCGATTGCCAGACCCTCCAGCAGCATCGGCACCAGGGCGTCGGCGTTGGTAACGCGCAGCGGGCCGGACGGCGTCACGCTCTCCTCCTCGCCGGTGCCGTTGGTGAAGTGCCAGATGTCCTGGCGCCGCCGGTAGGCGTAGCCCAGGCAATGGTGGTCCTTCAGGTCACGGGGATGCCGGGGCAGGCCATGGCGGGCGATGTAGCCGGGAGCGGCAAGAACGACGGGAGCGATGGGGCACAGCCGCCGGGCCACCAGCGAGCTGTCCGGAAGCACGGCGATCCGCAGCGCGGCGTCGAAGCCCTCGCCCACCAGATCGACGGTCGCGTCGCTCAGATGCAGGTCGATGGAAACCTCCGGATAGAGGCGGAAGAAGTCCGGCAGCAAGGGCGCCACCCAGCGCAACCCGAACGACATCGGCACCGCCAGCCGGATCAGCCCACGCGGGCGGCTGGACAGTTCGCGCGCCGCGTTCTCGGCCGCCTCCGCCTCGTCGTAAAGGCGCATCGCGCGCTCGGCCAGGGAATGGCCGAAATCGGTCAAGGCCAGCCGGCGGGAGCTGCGGTTGAACAGCCGTCCGCCCAACCGCTCCTCCAGCCGGCCGACCGCGCGCGACACCGTGGCGACCGACACCCCCATGGCGCGGGCCGCACCGGCGAAGGAGCGCTCCTCCACCACCTTGGCGAACATCGCCAAGCCCTCGAAATCCGGCAACTTCGACATCGCCAATCCTGCAACGATGGTTTTCAGTCGTTTCTATTTCGATGTGTGTCCGGCGTCGATAGCTTTGTCTCCAGCGAACAACCCAGTCCCAAGGAGACTTCCGATGTCACGCAAGCTCGACGGCAAGATCGCCCTCGTCACCGGCGCCACCAGCGGCATCGGCCTCGCCGCGGCCAAGCGCTTCGCCGCCGAAGGGGCTACCGTCTATCTCACGGGCCGCCGCACGTCCGAACTGGAGGCCGCGGTCGCGGCGATCCGGGACGCCGGCGGCACGGCGACGGGGGTGCAGGCCGACTCGTCCAATCTGGCCGATCTCGACCGGCTCTATGCCCGGATCGAAAGCGAAGCAGGCCGCCTCGACGTGCTGTACGCCAACGCCGGCGGCGGCGGCATGCTGCCGCTGGGCGCCATCACGGAGGAGCAGTACGAGGACACGTTCAACCGCAATGTGAAGGGCGTGCTGTTCACCGTGCAGAAGGCGCTGCCGCTGCTCGGCCGGGGCGCGTCGGTGATCCTGGCCGGGTCCACCGCCGGCAGCATGGGCACGGCGGCCTTCAGCGTCTACAGCGCCAGCAAGGCGGCGGTGCGCAACTTCGCCCGCAGCTGGATCCTGGACCTGAAGGACCGCGGCATCCGCGTCAACACGCTCAGCCCCGGTCCGATCCGCACGCCGGGTCTGGTCGAGCTGGCCGGTCCGGACGCGGCGCAGCAGCAGGGTCTGGTGGATTATCTGGCGTCGCAGGTGCCGCTGGGCCGCGTCGGCGATCCCGACGAAATCGCCAAGGCCGCCGTCTTCCTGGCGTCCGACGACAGCAGCTTCGTCAACGGCGTGGAGCTGTTCGCCGACGGCGGCATGGCCCAGGTTTGAGCCGGATGTGAGCGGGGAGCGGGGAGCGGCCTTCGCTCCCCCGCCCGTGGGTGAGAACCGCCCTTACGCCTGATCCAGGGTGATGCCTTCGATGAGGTCGCCCACGTCGTCGCAGCGGTCGGTGACGGCTTCCAGCAGCTCGTAGACCTCGCGGCGGCCCAGGAAGTCGATCATCTCCGGGCGCTCGGCGATCAGGGACTTCATGGCGTCGCGCAGGATCTCGTCGGCCTCGTCCTCCAGGTCGGAGATCTGGCCGCAGATGTGCAGGATGCGGTCGGCGTGAACGGAGATTTTGGTCAGCAGCGGCATGACCTCGGACAGCAGGGCCGCCTGACGGCGGCCGATCGCCGCCATGCGCATCATCCGGTCGTCGAAGGTCTCGATGCCGTAGAGCGCGGCGAGGCGCGGCACCTCGTCCATCAGGTCGATGCAATCATCCAGGGCGTTGATCAGCGCCTGAATCTCCGACCGGTCGAAGGGGGTGATGAAGGCGCGGTGCAGCCCGCGCCCGGCGTCCTTGGCGACACGGTCGGCGTCCTTCTCGATCCGCTTCAGCGTCGCGGTGCGGTCGGCGCGCTCCTCCGGACCGGCCTGCATGACGGCTTCCAGGGCGGCGGCGGCATCGACGATGTGGCGGGCCTGCTCGATGAATTGCTCAATGACCCGCTCTTCCTTGGGCATCATGGAACGGATGGCGCGCAGCAGCAGCATGGAAACGGTTCTCTCGGTCGGTTCTGCCGTTTCCTCTTAACGCCGGGCGCCATGAAATTGCAGCAAAAACGTCATACGGACAGGGCCTGTCTGCCCTGACGAAGATGCCCCGTCCCGGCCCATTTCCCTCCCCCCAACGTGTGAGAGGGAGTTTTCGCCGTGTTCTCAAGCGCTTCGGAGTTGGCTGACGGATTGCCCGAGCAACCACTCCCGGAACGCCACCAGCGGAGGGTGGTGCGCCCGCGACGGCGGGTGGACGAGGTGATAGGCGCGGTCCGGATTGCGGTAGGGCCGGTCCAGCGCCGGGACCAGCGACCCGTCCCGCATCTCCGCCTGCACCAGCAGGGTCGGCAGCAGCGCCACCCCCAGCCCGGTGATCGCCGCCTGGGCGGTGGTGGAGAACTGCTCGAAGAACATGCCGGCGCCCTCGTGCCGCTCGATGCCCTGGGCGGCGAACCAGTCCCGCCACGCCTCCGGGCGGCTGGTCGTGTGCAGCAGCGGCAGCGCCACGAGGTCCGCCGCCGCGCGGATCGGGTGGGCGGCCAGGAAGGACGGGGCGCAGAGCGGCAGGACCTCCTCCTCCATCAGCCGCTCGCAGACGGCGCCGGGCCAGTCGGCGCCGCCGAAATGGATGGCGGCGTCCAGATCCTCCGACCGGAAGTCGAAAGGCTCCATCTTCGTCATGAAATGGATGATGACCTGCGGGTGCGCCGCCTGGAAGGCGGGCAGGCGCGGCACCAGCCAGCGCGTGCCGAAGGTCGGCAGGACGGCCAGCTTCAGCACACCGCCCTGCGGCGCGGTCATGACCCGCAGCGTCGCCGCCCCCACCCGGTGCAGCGCCTCCCGCACCTCGGCCGCGTAGGATTCGCCGGCCGGGGTCAGCGTCACGCGCTGGTCGCGGCGCACGAACAGCGGGACGCCGAGCTGGTCCTCCAGCGCCTTGATCTGGCGGCTGACGGCGCCCTGGGTCAGCGCCAGCTCCTGCGCCGCGGCGGTGAAACTGCCGGTGCGCGCCGCCGCCTCGAAGGCGGAGAGCGCGCTCATGGACGGGAGAAGGCGGCGTTGCAGACCCATGGGTCATGACTATAGCTCATGACCGGGGGAAAGAAAGTCGGTTGCGCGGGGCCGGGCCTGCCGCCAGATTGAGGGGGATTTGAACGCCCAGCCGAGGAACGAGCGCGCCATGCAGACCAATGGCAAGACCGGAGGCCAGTTGATCGTCGATGCGCTGGAGGCGCAGGGCGTCGAGCGCGTGTTCTGCGTGCCGGGCGAAAGCTACCTCGCCGTGCTGGACGCGCTGCACGACTCCTCGATCCGCACGATCAACGCCCGCCACGAGAGCGGTGCGGCCATGATGGCGGAGGCCGAGGGCAAGCTGACCGGCCGGCCGGGCATCTGCTTCGTCACCCGCGGCCCCGGCGCCACCAACGCCGCGCCGGGCGTCCATGTGGCGCAGCAGGACTCCACCCCGATGATCCTGTTCATCGGCCAGATCGAGCGCGGCATGCGCGGGCGCGACGCCTTCCAGGAGGTCGACTACACGCTCATGTTCGGCGGCATGGCCAAGTGGGTGGCCGAGATCGACAGCGCCGACCGCGTGCCGGAGATGGTCAGCCGCGCCTTCCACACGGCACTCGCCGGCCGCCCCGGCCCGGTCGTCCTGGTGCTGCCGGAGGACATGCTGGTGGAGACGGCGGACGTGACCGCCGCCCGCCCGGCCCAGCCGGTGGACAGCGCCCCGACCCCCGCCCAGGTCGCCGAGGTCGGGCGTCTGCTCGCCGGGGCGAAGCGCCCGCTGGTGATCGCCGGCGGCTCCCGCTGGACCGAGGACGCGGTGGCCTCGCTGCACGTCTTCGCCGAGACCTTCGCGCTGCCGGTGGCCGTCACCTTCCGCCGCCAGATGCTGTTCGACCACGCGCACCCGAACTACGCGGGCGACATCGGGCTGGGCATCAACCCGAAGTTGACCGCCCTGGTGAAGGACGCCGACGTGATCCTGCTGCTCGGCGGCCGCTTCTCCGAGGTGCCGTCGCAGAGCTACGGGCTGCTCGGCATCCCGGAAACCGGCAAGACGCTGATCCACGTCCATCCGGGGGCGGAGGAGCTGGGCCGCGTCTACAACCCCGACCTCGCCATCAACGCCACGCCGGGGGGCTTCCTCGACGCCGTGGCCGGGCTGGAGGCGCCGGTCTCTCCCGCCTGGGCCGGTCAGGCCGAGACCGCGCACGCCGCCTACACCGCCTGGAGCGAGCCGCCGGCCATCATCCCCGGCGACGTCCAGATGGGCGCCGTCATGTCCTGGCTGCGCGACACCCTGCCCGACGACGCCATCCTGACCAACGGCGCCGGCAACTACGCCACCTGGATCCACCGCTTCTGGCGCTTCCGCCGCTTCGCCACGCAGGCCGCACCGGTCTGCGGCTCGATGGGCTACGGCCTGCCCGCCGCCGTCGCGGCCAAGCTGCTCCACCCGGAGCGGGACGTGGTCTGCTTCGCCGGCGACGGCTGCTTCCAGATGACCGGGCTGGAGTTTGGCACCGCCGTGCAGGAGGGCGCCAACCTCATCGTGCTGGTCATCGACAACGGCATGTACGGCACCATCCGCATGCACCAGGAGCGCGAGTATCCGGGCCGGGTGTCCGGCACCGCCCTGACCAACCCGGACTTCGCCGCCCTCGCCCGCGCCTATGGCGGCCATGGCGAGACGGTGGAGCGGACGGAGGAGTTCGCCCCGGCCTTCGAGCGCGCCCGCGCCGCCGGCCGGCCGGCCATCCTGCATGTCAGGCTCGACCCCGAGGCCCTGACGCCGAACCGCAGCCTGTCCGACATCCGCGCCGCCGGGCGCCAGCGCTAACCCAAAGTCCCCTCTCCCCTCTGGGGAGAGGGTTATGATGACGAACCGCGACAGCACAGTACGCCACCCCTCCACCGGTTGCCTTACACCGAGGATCTTTTCCATGCAGCACCGCGACCTTCTCTCCCGCCTCGGCCTTGAGCTTCCCGCCGACGGGGCCGGCCTGTCCGTCCGCTCGCCCATCGACGGCGCCGCGCTGGGCGTGGCGCCGGTCACCCCGGCGTCGGAGATCCCGGAGGTGGCCGCCCGCGCCCAGCGCGCCTTCGAGGCGTGGCGCTCCGTCCCGGCGCCGCGCCGCGGCGAGCTGGTCCGTCTGCTGGGCGAGGAACTGCGCGACGCCAAGGAGGACCTCGGCCGTCTCGTCACGCTGGAGATGGGGAAGATCTTCCAGGAGGGCCTGGGCGAGGTCCAGGAGATGATCGACATCTGCGACTTCGCGGTCGGCCTGTCCCGCCAGCTCTACGGCCTGACCATCGCGTCGGAGCGTCCGGGCCACGCGATGCGCGAGACCTGGCACCCGATGGGTCCCTGCGCGGTGATCTCCGCCTTCAACTTCCCGGTCGCGGTCTGGGCCTGGAACGCCGCCCTGGCGCTGGTCTGCGGCGACCCGGTGATCTGGAAGCCGTCGGAGAAGACCCCGCTGACCGCGCTCGCCTGCCAGCGCATCTTCGAGCGCGCGGTGGCCCGCTTCGGCGACGCCCCGGCGGACCTGCTGCAGGTCGTCAACGGCGGCCGCGACGTCGGCGAGGCGCTGGTCGCCAGCCCGCTGGTCCCCATCGTGTCGGCCACCGGCTCGACCCGCATGGGCCGCGAGGTCGCGCTGAAGGTGGCGGAGCGCTTCGCCCGTCCGATCCTGGAGCTGGGCGGCAACAACGCCATGATCGTCGCGCCGTCGGCCGACCTCGACATGGCGGTGCGCGCCATCGTCTTCTCGGCGGTGGGCACCTGCGGCCAGCGCTGCACCACGCTGCGCCGCCTGATCGTCCACAAGGACGTGCGCGACACCCTGCTGCCGCGCTTGAAGGCCGCCTATGCCTCCGTTCCCATCGGCAACCCGCTGGAGTCCGGCGTGCTGGTCGGTCCGCTCAACGACAAGGGCGCCTATGAGGGCATGCAGCGCGCGCTGGAGCAGGCCAAGGCCGACGGCGGCACCGTGACCGGCGGCGGCCGCGCGCTCGCCGACCAGTATCCCGACGCCTGGTACGTGCAGCCGGCCATCGTCGAGATGCCGGGCCAGACCGACATTGTCCGCCACGAGACCTTCGCCCCGATCCTCTACGTCCTGACCTATGAGACGCTGGAGGAGGCCATCGCGCTGCAGAACGCGGTGCCGCAGGGCCTGTCCTCCTGCATCTTCACCACCGACATCCGCGAGGCCGAGAGCTTTCTGTCGGCGTCGGGCAGCGACTGCGGCATCGCCAACGTCAACATCGGCCCGTCGGGCGCGGAAATCGGCGGCGCCTTCGGCGGCGAGAAGGAGACGGGCGGCGGTCGCGAGTCCGGGTCCGACGCCTGGAAGGGCTACATGCGCCGCCAGACGGCCACGGTGAACTACTCGCGCGCCCTGCCGCTGGCCCAGGGGATCAAGTTCGAGATCGCCGGCTGATCCGCCCCATCGGCGCAAAAGAAGAAGGCCGCCCGTTTCACCGGGCGGCCTTTTCTCTTTGGAAAGGTCAGAAGGCTTCGCGCGGAAGCCGCCTTGCGGGTCGTTCGGGGGAGGTGTTGCGGCGCAGGTGCTCGGCAATGGGGGTGAGCTGTGCCAGAACCTGCTCGTGGGTCAGGCGGTCCCGGCGCAACACGGCCTGGACCACGGGGTCGTTCAACAGTTCGGCAACGCGGCAGCGCCACGTCTGCTTGGGCAGTCCGTTCATTGCTGTTCTCGTTGCTTGTGGAAGGGAAAGAAACGCCGGCCCTCACCGACCGGCGTACGGTACGCGGAGCATGTTACAGTTCGACGCGTACGGCCCGTGATATTTCGGGTACCTGAACGTCCTGTGTACGTGCCTCCGGCATAGGGAACTCATGGGAAAAAGGGACCGCTCAGGGTCCCTCCGCCGCGCTTTTCGCTGCGGCCTCGCGCGCCCGCACCTGCTCGCGGTGGAAGATGTAGATGCCGCTGGCGACGATCACCAGACCACCGGCGAGGGTCGAGACGCTGGGCGACTCCCCGAAGATCAGCAAGCCGTAGAGCACAGCCCAGATCAGCGTCGTGTAGCCGAAGGGCGCCACCGTCGCCGCGTCCGCCACCGTGTAGGCGCGGATCAGGCAGTAATGGCTGCACGCCCCCAGCGCGCCGAGCATGACCATCAGCGCCGCCCCCGTCAGATCCGGCGTCACCCAGCCGAAGGGAAGCAGAAGCCCGCAGAGCACCGTCCCGGCCATGCTGGTGTAGAAGAAGGTCGTCAGGGTGGAATCGCCGCCGCGCAGCAGTCGCGTGACGATCTGGTAGAGCGCGTTGCACAGGGCGGCGGCCAGCGGCAGCAGGATCGCCCACTGGAAGACGAGGCTGGCCGGGCCGATGATGATCATCGCCCCGATGAAGCCGCCGAGCACCCCCAGGGAGCGCCGCCAGCCGACCTTCTCCTTGAGGAGCGGAACCGACAGGACGGCGACGAGCACCGGCGCCACGTTGGCGATGGCCGCCACGTCGACGAAGGGCAGGATCTTGTAGGACACCGCCGCCAGCAGGGTCAGCACGGCCAGCAGGGCAGAGCGGAGGATCTGCATCCCCGGACGCTTGGCGATCAGATGGCTGGGGGAGTTCACCGCCACCACCACAAAGGCGATGGCCAGATGCACCGCGAAGCGCGCCCAGGCGACCTCGGCGAAGGGGTAGCTCTGCACCAGAAAGCGCAGCGTCGCGTCCTGCGTCACGAACAGAAGCGTGGTGAGCAGCATCCAAGCGATGCCCGCCCGCCCGGAGGAACTAGCGGACAGGGCCTTTTCGGTGGCGGTCATCGGGCGGCGCTCATGGGGGGAGTCATGGGCGGGGCGTTCCTTCCTGTGGCGCGCCGGCCTTCTGCCGGACCGGCGCGCCACACCCTGCGCCCAAGGGGCCGGACGGTCAAATGCGATGCTGGTATATCAGTGCCGACCCATCAGTATCGACTGCCGGTTGCGGCCACGCCGGTCCGTTTCCAACGGCCGGCGTGGCTCATATCCGTCAGTGCTTGTGCTGCGTGCCGCCGGCCTGCGGCCCGCCGGCACCGCCATGGGACGGGGCGGCGGACCCGGCGCTCTGCACGTCCACCTGGACGGTCACCGGCCCGGCCTTCTCGAAGGTCAGGGTCAGCGGGAACGCCTTCCCCGGAGCGAGCGGCTGCTTCAGGCCGAACAGCATGACGTGCAGGCCGCCGGGCTGCAGCGCGGTCGGCGAACCGGGCGACACCTCGATGGCGTCGACCTGGCGCATCTTCATGACACCGTTGTCCATCAGGTGGGTGTGCAGCTCCGCCTTGTCGGCGACGGGCGTGCTGGCCGACAGCAGGCGGTCGCTGTCCGGGCCGTGGGTGCTGAGCACCATGTAGGCCGAACCGTTCGGGGCCGAAGGCGCCGTGGCGCGCGCCCAGGGATGCTCGATGTCGACCGGCCCGGCCTTGAAACCATGGGCCAGGGCGGAGCCGGCGGTCAGGGCGACCAGCGCGGCAAGAACCAGGGCATGCTTCTTCATGATGACGGAGTCCTGCAAAAAAGGATGTATCGGACGATCAGTTGAAAAGGGCAGGACACATCATCGGCGGAGCACGGGCGTTCGGACGGAAAACGCTCCGGCGGCGGAGCTTGCGGGTTCGGAGGGGAAGCGCGCGCAGCGCCCCGGACAGGCGCGGCGGCGGAACGGCGACGTCCACCGGGGAGAGCATCGCCGGAGGCGCGCAGCCGAGCTGGCACCCCAGGCAATGCTCCAGATCGTGCTTTGGCTGACCGGGCGCGTCGGGCATCCGGTCCGACGCCCCATCGGGTCCGCACATCGACGCCGCCCAGAAGGACTGCGCCAGACCGGCGGAGAGCATGGCGACCGCCTGCCCCGGGACCTGGACCAGGATCAGCAGAAGAACGGCGGCCAGCGCCGCGGCCAGCCGGGATCGCCAGCCGGGCGGAGGCCGGCGGGACGGACGCGGACACACCGCAAGCGCGGCGCCGCCTCCCTCGCGACGCCCGTTCGCCCCCTCCCGCTCCCCGAAACGGAGAGGGGGGGCCGATGGCCGTGCTGACGTTGCCCCGTTCAAACCGGTTTCCATTCCACCCACAGGACGGATGACCGGTTGTAGGCGATGTGCAGGGAGCTTGTCGAGTTGCCGTCTTCCCCTCGCCGCCGCAACGTCAGGCCGAATCCCCGTCCAGCAGGCAACGGACGGTGATCTGCAAGGTGTCCACGCCGACCGGCTTGCTGAGCATCCGCGTGCCCGCTCCCAGGCTGTCCGCTTCGAGGGCGGCGTAATGCGCGTAGCCGGTCACGAACAGCACCCTCAGCCCGGGGCGAAGCTCCCGCGCGACGTCGGCCAGATCCCGACCGGTCATTCCGGGCAGCCCGACGTCGGTGATCAGAAGGTCGATCGCCGTGTCCGACTCCAGGATGCGGATCGCCGCCTCGGGTTCGGCCGCCTGCAGGACGTGGTATCCCTGCCCTTCCAGCGCCTCGACCCACAGCATCAGGACCAGGGCCTCGTCCTCAACCACCAGGATGGTTTCATCATTGCGTGACGGGTCCTGCGGCTCCGCCTCCGCAGTATCGGACGGCGCGTCGGCGCCGTTCACACCGTCGTGCTGCGGCAGGTACAGGCTGACGGTGGTGCCCTGGCCGGGCTGCGACCGGATGGCCGCGTGCCCGCCCGATTGACGCGCGAAGCCGTAGAGCTGGCTCAGCCCGAGACCGGTGCCCTGGCCGATCGGCTTCGTCGTGAAGAAGGGCTCGAACGCCCGCTCCAGCACGTCCGGCGGCATGCCGCTTCCGGTATCGGTGATGCGGAGCAGGACGTAGCGGCCGGGAAGGATGTCCCCCTGCGCGTCCGAGATGGTCTCGTCCAGAACGGTGTTGCTCGTCTCGACGCGCAGGAGCCCGCCGTCCGGCATGGCGTCGCGGGCGTTGATGGCGAGGTTGAGCAGGGCGCTTTCGACCTGGTTGGCGTCCGCCCAGGTCCGCCAGAGCCCGTCGGCCAGCACCGTCTCCACCCGGATCGACTCACCGACGGATTGCTGGATCAGGCCGCTCATCGCGGTGGCCAGGGCGTTCAGGTCCAGGCTGCGCGGCGTCAGCGGCTGGCGCCGGGCGAAGGCCAGAAGGTGCCGGGTGAGCGCCGCGGCGCGGTCGCCCGCCGTGACGGCCATGGCGACGTGCCGCAGCAGCGGATCGTCGGCACGCAGCGTGCTTTGCAGCATGTGCAGATTGCCGAGCATGACCTGCAGCAGGTTGTTGAAGTCGTGGGCGATGCCGCCGGTGAGCTGGCCGACCGCCTCCATCTTCTGGGCCTGCTGCAACGCCTCCTCGGCCTTGCGGCGTTCCCGCATCTCGGCCTGCAGTGACCGGGTGCGCTCCGCCACTCGGCCTTCCAGTTCATCGTTGGCCCGCTCGATGTCGGCCAGAAGCGTCCGCATGCGGTATTGGCGCAGGCGGGTCCGCGCCGCGGACTGCGCCGCGCTTTGCAGGGCTTCGGCGTGCAGGGGCGGATCCAGCAGCGTGACGTTGCCGAGCCGCTGGAACTGCGTCCAGCGCGCTTTGCTGGCCGACCGGTTGCCGCGCGCGGTGAGCACCAGAACCGGCAGATCCGACCAGGGCGGCTGGGCCTCCAGACAGGCAACCAGAGGCTCCATCCCCACCCTCAGCAACGCGCCTTCGGAGAGGAGCAGGGCCGTGACGTCCCTCGTCAGGCCATCGCACAGGGCCGGCAGATCGGCGCAGAACTGCGTGGTCAGCCCGACCTCGTCCAGCACGAGGCGGATGACTTCCGCGTCCCGGCCATGCGGGGCGAGCACGAGGATCGGGGCGTCCATGCGCTGCCGTCAACCCGTCTCGCTCTGCCCGCGCAACAAGGGGTCCGCCGCCCCGTCATAGCTGGGCACGCCGGTCAGCACGCCCTGGAATTCCAGAAGCTGCGGGCCGACCTGCATGCCATCGGGGAACAGCCGGAACTCGCGGATCGCCAGCTCATGGACACCGGTGCGCTTCTTGACCACCGAGATCGCCTTGCGCACCTGCCCCACCGCCTCGAAGAAGCGCAGCAGGACCACCGTGTCGCTCATGAAGGACAGGTCCACGGGATTCTGGATGTCCCCGACGATGCCCTGCTGGGCCAGGATGAGGATGGTCACGACACCCTGATTGTTCAGATAGGTCAGCAGCTCATGCATCTGGAGGATGAGCGCCTTCTCCTCCGGCATGGTGCTGAGGTACGAGTTGAGGCTGTCGATCACCACGACGCGCGCCTTCTGGTCCTCCACTTGGCGGCGGACCTGCCAGACGAACTGGCCCGGCGACAGGCGCGACGGGTTCGCGCGCTCCCAGCCCAACTCGCCCTTGCGCACCGCCTCCTCGATGTCGATGCCGAGCGCGGTGCTGCGCAGCGACAGCGTTTCGAAGGATTCGTCGAAGGAGAAATAGGCGGCGTGCTCACCACGGCGCACCGCCGCCGCGACATATTGCAGGGCGATGGACGACTTGCCGACGCCCGACGGGCCGACGAGCATGGTCGTCGTGCCGCGCGTCAACCCGCCGCCCATCAGCTCGTCCAGCCCGCTCAGGCTGCTCGACACGGAGGTCGGCTCGAACTCCGCCTTGTGCTCGTCGGCGATCAGGCTCGGGAAGATCAGCACGTTGCCCGGCGTGATGGCGAAGTCGTGCCAGCCGCTCTGGTATTCGGAGCCGCGCATCTTGGCGATCCGCAGGCGCCGCCGCGCCGCGCCGTAGGAACGCTCGATCTGCTCAAGGCTGACCACGCCGTGCATCAGGCTGTGCAGCTCCATCGAACCGGTCTGGCTGGTCAGGTCGTCCAGCGCCAGCGTGGTGCACTGGCGCCCTTGCAGGAACTGCTTCAACGCCAGGATCTGCCGCCGGTAGCGAAGCTGGTCCTGGGCGAGCAGGCGCAGCTCGGACAGGGAATCGATCACCACGAGGTCCGGCTTCTCGGCCTCGATCCGCTCGGTGATCAGGCGCATGGTTTCGCCCAGCTCGACTTCCGACGGGTAGAGCACGCTCTGCTGGCGGTCGAGCTGCGCCTCCAGCGGGACGAGTTCGAAAATGCCGATGCCGTCCAGCGACCAGCCGTGGCTCTTGGCCGAGGCGCGCAACTCCGTCTCGGTTTCCGACAGGGTCACATACAGGCCCCGCTTGCCGTCGCACAGGCCCTTCAGCAGGAATTGAAGCGCGATGGTCGTCTTGCCGGTTCCCGGCGCGCCCTCCAGAAGATGCAGCCGCGCGCGCGGCAGGCCCCCCCTCAGGACCATGTCGAATTCTGGAATTCCGGTCAGGATCTTGTCCGTCTTGGTCGGCTCCGACACCCAGGTCTCCTCTTGGTCTGGCCCGCTGGCGGCGCCTTGCGACACACGCCGCCGTGATGGTGAACGGCCCGAACGCCTGGACGGACGGACAAACGCTCAGCCTTGGAGAACATCCGCGCCCCATGGACGCGGCTCCGCCACCATCAACCCGATGCCGGTGTTCCTGTTCCTTGGTGCCTTCGGGATGCCGACCGTCGGGGATGCTTGGGCGTCACCGCGGATTACCGCGATGTTGGACGACGGCGCGAACGACGCCTGGGCTCGACTGGCGCGGCCTTTACCGGCCCGACCCCAGCACGCGGCGGCGCTTGGGGTCCGGTCCCAGCGAGCGGATGAAGGGCGGCAGCCCGCCGGCGGATCGCGTGTTGAAGGCCGCCTTCGGCGAGTCCTCGCTTGCCGCTGTCTCCGGCACCGCCGTCTCTTCCATGGCCGTTTCCAGGGCAGCGTTCGCCCCGCTGAAGCCGCGGGCGATCCACAGGACGAGCGCGCCGGACAGCAGAAGCAACAGCGGCGGCACGGCGGCGCGCAGGCCCCAGGGCCACAGAACCTCCGCCCGGCGTGCCCAGCGCTCCGCCCAGAAACGCTCGGCGATCCGCCGCACGCGCTCCTCGCCGAGGTCCGGCGGGGCGGCAAGGGTGGTGCCGTCGGGGAAATCCGTCCGCGCCACGACGCCCCGCTTCACCCCGTCCTCCACCACCGCCTCGTCGGCGGCGTAGTGCTGCGGCAGGAAGGCATCCCTCGCGTCCGAATAGGCGTAGAGACCGGCGAAAGGATGGCGCCCGTGCAGATCGGCGAAGGCGAAAGCGGTCACCACCGCCACCCACAACAGGGCGGCGGCAAGCCAGCCCCGCCACAGGCCCTTGCTCCAGTTCATGTCCCGTCTCTCTCTTTCCCAAGGAGGCAGACACGCTAAAGACCCGGCCGGCCGGCAGCCAGGGTCAAAAACCGGCCTTAGGTCAACCAGCCGTCCCAGGTCAGGCCGCCGGCTTCAGCAATTCGCGCAGGATGTGCGGGGTGATCGGCTTGTGGACGAGGCGGAAGCCGGCGCCGCGGATTTCGGTGATGCGTTCGGGCGCCGTGTCGCCGGTCAGCACCACGGCGGGGATGCGCACGCCGCAGACGCCGTGGATGTCGCGGATCGCCTCAACCCCCGTCCGCCCCTCGCGCAGGCGGTAATCGGCGATGATGAGGTCCGGCAGCCGGCCAAGCCCGTGCAGGACGTCCACCGCCTCCTCTGCCGACACGGCGGCCACCACCTCGTAGCCCCACTGCTCCAGCAGGGTGCGCAGGCTGAGCAGCACGATGGCCTCGTCGTCGATGACCACCACCAGCCCCTGCCCGTCGTCGTTGGCCCGGTCCGGCCCGTTGCGGCGCAGGATGGCGCGGGCGCGCACGCAGGGAAGCTCCACCGAGAAGACGCTGCCCTCTCCGGGCCGCGAGCGCAGGGCGACCGTGTGGCCGAGCAGCCCGGCCAGCCGTTTGACGATGGCGAGGCCGAGACCCAGCCCCTTGGCCCGGTCGCGCTCCTGGTTGCCGATCTGGAAGAACTCCTCGAAGACGGCCTGCTGCCACTCCTCCGGCACGCCGATGCCGCTGTCGGCCACCTCGATGCGCAACGCGCCGTTGCCGCGCCGGCAGCCGACCACGACGCCGCCCCGCTCGGTGTAGCGCAACGCGTTCTCGATCAGGTTGCGCAGGATGCGTTCCAGCAGCATCGGGTCGGTGCGCGCCCACAACGAGGTCGATACCACCCGCAGCCGCAGCCCCTGCCCCTCCGCCTGCGGCCCGTATTCTGCGGCCAGCCGGTCGAGCAGCGGCCCCACCGCGCATTCGGTGACGCTGGGCTCCACCGCCCCGGCGTCGAGCCGCGACACGTCGAGCAGACCGTCCAGCAGAAGCTTCAGCGCGTCCAGTGAATGGCCCATGCTGGCCACCAGCTCGTGCCCGGGATGGCCGTGCAGCTTGTCGCCCAGCACTTGCGCGAAGAAATAGAGCGACTGCACGGGCTGGCGCAGGTCGTGGCTTGCCGCCGCCAGGAACTGGTTCTTCGCCCGCTCCGCCTTCTCGGCGCGGGTCTTCTCCCGCCGGGCTTCGTCCGCCGCGGTCAGCGCGCGCTCCATCGCCTGCTCCGCCGCCTCCTTGGCGGCGAGCAACGCCTCCTCCGCCGTCTTGCGGGCGGTGATGTCGCGCACGATGCCGGTGAAGCGCACCTCGTCATCGGCCTTCCATTCGGCGACCGATAATTCCAGCGGGAACACCGACCCGTCCTTGCGCTGGCCGGTCACCTCGCGCCCGATGCCGATGATCCGCCGCTCCCGGGTGCGGTGGTAGCGCTTCAAGTATCCGTCGTGCGCGCTGCGGTCGGGATCAGGCATCAGCATGCTGACGTTGCGGCCCATCACCTCCTCCGCGGCGTAGCCGAAGATCCGTTCGGCGGCACGGTTGAAGCTGTGCAGGACTCCGGCCCGGTCGATGACCAGGATGGCGTCGACCGCCGTGTCCACGATGGCGCGGTAGCGCGCCTCCGCATGGGCCACGGATTCGCTGGCGCCGACCAGCGCGGCGCTGGCCTCGGCCAGGACGCGGTGCAACTCGTCGATCTCGCGCACCGGCACGCCGCCGTCGTAGCGGATGGCGCGCCCCTCCATCAGGCTGCCGCCGTGGGCGGACAGTTCGCGGACGGGATGGGCAAGCCGCCGCGCGAAGATCCCCGCCGACGCCAGAGACACGGCCAGCAGAAACAGTCCCAACCCCAAGGCCAGCAACACCGTACGGTTCAGGGGATTGAGCACGGCCTCGGTCGGCGTTGCGGCCGCGAGGGTCCAGTCGGCGCGCTGCGTGCGGTGGAAAGCACCGATGATCTCCACCCCGTCCAGCGTGGCGCCGCGGTAGTTACCGGTCTCCGCCGTGCCACGCGCCGCCAGGAACCAGTCGGGCACCCCCCGCCCCAGATACTCCGCATGCTCGCGCGAGCGGGCGGCGATCCGGTCCTGGCCATCGATGATCACGGCGATCAGGCCGGACCGCGTTTCGAACCCCTCCAGCAGGGTACTCCAAGTCTGCGGATCGACCACCGCCGACAGGACGTAGCGCAGGCTGCCGTCGCGCAGCACCGGCACCATGACGGCGATCGTCAGGCGCTCCGCCGCCGTCGCGGTGACCAGATCGGACACCGCCGGCTGGCGGGTCGCGGTCACCCGTTGCAGCGCGTCGCGCTGGGGCGCATCCGGCAGCGGGACGCCGAGCCGGACCGCCGTGTTGACGATCTGCCGCCCCGACGGGTCGATCAGCGCGATATTCGTCCAGGAGGGGTGCTGAGTCAGCGCCAGCGTCGCCCGCTCATAGAAGCCGGCGGGATCGTCGGCCGCCAGAGCGTCCGTGCGCGACAACGCCCGCAATGCCTCGATGGTCGCTTCCAACTCCCGGTCGACGATCAGGGCCAGCGCCTCCGCCGTGTCGGACATGTTGTTCTCGACGGCATCCCGCTGCTGATGCACCAGCCAGCCGATGAGCATGCCGCCGAGCAGGAGCATCGGCACCAGCGTCACGAGCACAAGCCTCAGCAGGTAGCCGCGCAAAGTCATCGGTTGCTGACGGAACACCGTCTTCAGCGGCATGGATGGACAACCCGAAAGGTTTGGCGCACGAACAGATTATCACATCTTGCGCCCCCCTTTCGTTCTTCGCCACCGGAATCTGAAACGATGGGGTGAACCTGATTATATAAGCGTTACCCTGTTGGAATAATGAAGGGTCTGCCAAGCCTTCGCTTCGCCTCTTCGGCGCACTCCACAGTCATTGGCATACTTAGTTTCTCTGATTGAACTTTTCGTACGCGACTGCTTACTGAAAGGCACGTGGTCATGTCCTTGACATACCGTGGTATGAGGATCATTGGCCGGCCGATCCCTTATCAAGACCTTGGGAACGATCAATCTCATCTGAGACGGAGGCTGCGCGGGAGCCAGGACCACTTGCGCATCGTGCGGCGTGACGGAGACCGGAGTGGAAACCGGAGCCGGTGGCGTCGTTACCGTCGGCGTCACCGGGGGAACGGGAGGAGCGGCCAGGGCGGCGGCCTGCTGACGGCGGGCGGTTTCCGCCTCCTTCTCCTTCTGATGGCGGCGATGAGCAATCTCGCGGGCGCGGATCTGCTGCTCCTGGCGCAGGGCCATGGCCAGCCGGCGCAGGGCCGCCGTCCCACCGGTCACCGATGCCTGACCGGCGGCAGCCCGGAAATCGCCAACCGTGGGGAAGCGCCGGTAACCGGACCGGAAGGAGGACCAGACGCCGCGGAAACCGGCGATCCATTCCTCGGCGGGCCAGCCGGCCATCTCGAGAATGTCGGCCTCCAGAACATCGGCGTCCGGAAGCTCCAGGCCGAAGCGCACCGCCAGCTTCTCGATGCCGGTCAGCACATTCTCCACACCGATCGCCGGGCAGATGCCCTCAAGGGCGGCCTCCACCCGCTCGGCCAGCGCCCCGATCTCCTCCGGCGCGCGATCCGCGATCTCGAAGCGCAGGTCGGCGCGCTCAAGCCGGGCGAGCGAGGCGATCGCGCAGGGCAGAGAGGACGCCGGCGTTGCGGGCAGCCACGCCATGTCCGGCGTCTGCGGGGCGGCGCTGACGGGAAGGCTCACGGGAAAGCTCGGCAGGCTGGCGGTCATTCTGGTCGCTCCGGTTGGAGGGGCGGCGGGAGGCGGTTGCAAAGGGGACGACGGTGCCTTCGGGCGTTTCGCCGGCTGGTGCCGCGGCGGGGGCAACCAGTTCGCGGGCCACCCATTTGCGCCAGGCGCCGGACGGGTCGGCCGGGCTGTAGCCGTTGCGGACGTTGGCCTTGCGGCACCAGGACACGAACTTGCGGGTCACGGTGGCGGGATCGACCTCGGGGCGGGTCTCCGCGGCCCAGGCCAGATCGGCGGCGTCCGGCTGCCAGTCTTCGGCGAGGGCGTTCCGGTTCTTGAGGCCCGAAGGCCCAACCGATTCCCCCGCCCGGAAGGAGGAGGAGTTTTGAGAATCAGGATTCAGGGGATTCCCAGTCCTTAGGAGTCCGTCAGCCGGCTGACCGGTGATGTCGACGGGCCGACCGGAAGAGTCGGTATCCTGCGCGCCCACTAGCGCATAGACCATCCCGCGGAAGCCGCGTTCGCGGCGGGCTTCCACCAGGGACAGGTCCGGCGCCTGCAGCTTGGTCAGCACGGCGGACAGCCAGGGACGGCTCTTGCCGAGTTCGGTGGCCAGCTCGTCCTGGACCAGGCCGGCGCAGACACCGGCGGTGTCCGCCCGCGCGTAAAGACCGGAGAGCACCGCGATCTCCGCGGCTCCTACACCGGGCGCAGCAATCCATCGCCGGTACAAGGTGGTGTACGGGGTCATTGTCTTCCCATGATCCAGCGCTTCAATCCCGGCGGAAGACAAAGCGGGAGCGTCAGTGGAATCCGCGATTCCACTTGGTTTTCCGGACCTACCCTGGCATCATGAAGTCGCCAAACCGCTGATGCGGGGTCCGGTTCTCCCGGTCTTCCATCGGTTTTCGACACTTCGGTGTGCACGAGGGCACAGGTCGCCAAACCTGTGCCCTTTGTGTTTCCGGAGGTCGTGTCCTCCGCTACGTCATCGTCGCCTCCTTCGGCGTGTCGCGGCTGTTCGGAGCCGCCAGCTGAAAATCCTGGCCCAAAACCCTGGCCTAAAACTCTGGTCCAAAAGCTATCGGTTCGGGCTTTGGTGGGCCCGTTACGCAAGATGTTGTCGTGGCCCCAACAGGCTGTCCACGATTCAAATGCGTGCGTCGGAATCGCTCCAGTTGCGCCGATGCGGGGTGATGGAGTCAGTGGAATCAAGGCGTTGAGCCCCCAGGAGCGGTGGCGGACCACGTCTGGGTGTCGCCGTTCTGCCGAGAAACCGGGCGGAAAACGTCGCCGTTCTGCCGAAAGATTCCGGCGCACGGAGGGAAGCGGCGGAGCGTCGGAGTCCGCCGGATGTCGCCGTTCTGCCGAATAATCTGGGCTGTGGCCCATCGGTGACTCCGGGAATCGGCCGAGAATCGGACTCCGACTCGCGCAACCGAGTGTCGCCGTTCTGCCAATGTGCTCCCTCCGCGGCGGCCTCCGGACCCCGGGGAGTCCGGAAAGAGTCAGGGAATCCAAGCCTTTCAGCGCTGTTTTGCGGCTTGTCGGGAGTCCGGACCGTCAGAACGCGGACGCTTTCGGCCGGGAAACCCTCCAGCGGGGCACAGCGTCCGGGGGAACTGGCAGAACGGCGACATTCGTCCGCAGGGTCACAGCGTCGTTTCCGGCCGGTGAGGAATCTTTCGGCAGAATGGCGACGTTTGCGCCTGCGCTGTGGAACATGCGGGGCGTATCGGGAATCAATACCGTAACCGCCAGCGGCGGGGCCGGGGAGACTGGGTGCATGGACGACCACAACACCGACAAGGAAAACGCCGAACTGCTGGACCGTCCCGTCCAGCTGGCGCTTCGGCTGGATTCGCCGCTGCGCGGCGACGTGAACAACGACCGGGCCCTGATGGCCTATTCGCTGTTCGGCCTGTCGAAGGACAAGGTGGAAAGCCTTCCCACCTACGACGACGGCAAGGTGAAGATCGAGGTGCGCGCCCCGCGCGACGTCGGCGTTGCGACGATCTGGGACAAGTCGGTGCTGATCTACGCCGTCTCGCTGCTGCGCGAGAAGATGGCCGAGGGCAAGATGGGGCCGGAGGTGGGGAAGCTCCACTTCACCACCAGCGATCTCCAGCGCATCGTCGGCAAGACCGCCGGGGGCAGCGCCTACGACAAGATCGAAGGGGCATTGGAGCGGCTTCAGGGCACCCAGATCAAGACCAACCTGGAGGCCGGGGGCGAGGGCGAGAGTGGCGCCTTCTCCTGGATCTCCGACTACAAGCTGCTCTACCGCCGCGGCAAGAAGGACGGCGAGCGGCAGGTGCGCGGCCTGACCCTGGTCCTGTCGAACTGGGTGGTGCGCGCGGCGCTGGGCAACAATCTGCTGACCTATTCGGAAGACTACTTCGCTCTGAAGCCCATCGAGAAGCGGCTCTACGAGATCGCCCGCGCCCATCTGGGCCACGGCAACGCCTTCTGGATGGCGCTGGAGCCGCTGCGCAAGCGGGTCGGCTCCGACAACGACCTGCGCAAGTTCAAGAACGCGCTCGGCCCCGTGCTCCAGGCCGACCGCATCCCAGGGTACGGCGTGCGCATCGTCGAAGCCGCGGAGTACAAGGAGCTGATGACGGCGCGCGGCGCCTCGATCGCCCGCGTGCTGAACGCCGACCTGCCGGTGATCTTCTGGCGCAAGGACGCCGGCGAGCCGGAGAGCTGGATCGACATTCCCAGGGTCGAGTTCGACGAGGTGGTCTGACCCTCTCCCCTGCGCTATTCCGCCAGCAACCGGTCGCGGAAGGTCCGGGCGGCGTGGCTCAACCCGCGCTCGCGGTGACGCAGCAGGCGGAAGGGCCGTTCGGGCAGCGGGAAGGGAACGCGGTGCAGATGCCCGGCGGCCAGCGCGCCGCGCGCCACCAGATCCGACAGGGCGGTGGCCCCCGCCCCGGCCATGACCGCCGACAGCACCGCCTCGTTCGAGGGCAGCTCCAGCGTCACCGGCAAATCCTCCGGCGCCCTCCCCTGCCCGCGCAGCGCCTCCTCGAACTCGGAGCGGGTGCCCGACCCGGCTTCCCGCAGGACCCAGGGGGAGCGGTGCAGTTCGTCCATCGGCAGGTCGCTCCGCCCGCGCCAGGGGTGACCGTCCCCCACCAGCAGCAGCAGACGGTCGCCGGCCAGAAGGTCCTGGTCGAGCAGCGGGTCCGCCACCTCCCCTTCCACCAACCCCAGATCGGCGGCGCCGTCCAGCACGGCCTTGGCGACCTGGGCGGTGTTGGCGGCCTTCACCGCGACGTCGACGTCCGGATAGCGCCGGTGGAACGCCACGAGCCGTTCGGGCAGCCAATAGCCGGTGATGGTCTGGCTGGCGTGGATGGCGATGCGCCCGCGCTTCAGCGCCGACAGGTCGGCCAGCATGCGCTCCGCTGCCTCGGCGCGGGCGAGCACTGCAATGGCCTCGTTCAGGAACAGGCGCCCGGCCTCCGTCAGCTCGATGCGTCGGCCCACCCGGTCGAACAGGCGGACGGCGTGCCGGGCCTCCAGGCTGGAGACGGCAGCGCTGACCGCGGACTGCGTCAGATTCAAGGACGCGGCGGCCCGCGTCACATGCTGCTGCGTGGCGACCGCTACGAAGATGCGGAGCTGTTCGAGAGTCATCCGGTCCCTCGTCCCTTCAAACGTTCGGTTTTACCGAACGATACGTCCACTATAATCCGTTGGAACGAACGGTCCAGAGGGCGCAGCTTCCCGGCATCGGAATTCGAGGATGCCATGCCGAACAATCTTCTCCCATCGCCCCGCCGGACCCTGGGCGCCCTGCTGCCGGGGATTCTGCTCTGCTCCGGCGTGAGCGGCGCGGCGCTGGCCCTGCAAAGTCTGGAGGTAAAGGTCTTCGGGCAGGCCTGGCTGGAGGCCCTGGTGCTGGCGATCCTGATCGGGGTGACCCTGCGCAGCGTCTGGGCGCCGGGACGGCGCTGGAAGGCGGGAACGGACTTCAGCGCCAAGACGCTGCTGGAGGTCGCGGTGCTGCTGCTGGGCGCCTCCATCGACCCGGAAACGATCATGGCCGCCGGGCCGGCGCTGGTGGTAGGGATCGCCGGGGTGGTCGCCTCGGCCCTGGCGGTCAGCTACGGCATCGGGCGCCTGCTGGGGTTGCCGCCGCGCATGGCGGTGTTGGTCGCCTGCGGCAACTCGATCTGCGGCAACTCGGCCATCGCGGCGACGGCGCCGGTGATCGGGGCGCATGGTGACGATGTGGCGGCGGCCATCGCCTTCACGGCGGTGCTGGGTGTTCTGGTGGTGTTGGGTCTGCCGCTGTTGGTGCCGCTGCTCGGACTCACTCCCATGCAGTACGGCGTGTTCGCCGGGCTGACCGTCTATGCGGTGCCGCAGATCCTGGCGGCGACGGCGCCGGTCGGTGCGCTGAGCGTCCAGGTCGGAACCCTGGTGAAGCTGCTCCGCGTGCTGATGCTCGGCCCGGTGGTGGTGGCGCTGGCCTTGATGGCGAAGCCGGAAGGGGCTGCGCAGGAAGGGGGCGTCAAGACCCGCCTCCCGCTGCGCCGGCTGGTGCCCTGGTTCATCCTCGGCTTCCTGGCGCTGGCCGGGCTGCGGGCGGCGGGGCTGATCCCGGACGCCGCCCTGGCGGCCAGCCAGACCGCGGCGGGCGTCCTGACGGTGCTGTCGATGGCCGCGCTGGGGCTCGGGGTGGATGTGCGGATGCTGTCGCGGGCCGGGCTGCGCGTCACCGCCGCGGTGGTGCTGTCGCTGGCGGCGCTCGGCGCCATCGGGCTGGGCCTGATCCGGCTGCTGGAAATCATGTGAGCACGGGCGGCGGCGCGTTGGGGCGGCAGCGCTTGCAGGGGCGGAAGCCCGCCGCCTCCGCCGCCGCGGCATCGGGGTGGAACGCGACGTTTTCCCGCTTGGCCCGTCGCGATGGACAGGACGGCTGGCAATAGATGCCGGTGGTGCGCACCGCGTAGACGAAGCGCCCGTCACCGTCCCGGTCCCGGCGCGCCACCGCGCTCCACATCGCGTCCTCGTCCATGATGCCCTCCCGATCCTGCCGCCGGGATCGTCGCCGATGCCGCGAAGCCGGGCCACCCGTTTCCTGCGCCACGCAAAAAGACGGCTGGCAAAAAAGACGGCCGGCAGAGGTCTGCCGGCCGCGAGGTTCGGGGAGGGAGGGATGTGAAGCGGGCGAGCCTTACTTCTGGATGCCGGTGACCTGCTGCTGGGCCTTGTTGCCGAAGCCGGCGGCGAGGTTGGAGACGGTGCCGAGGTTCTGGTTGAACAGGGCGCCCGG
>NZ_JBHSLC010000032.1:0-2138 GCF_042657465.1 Azospirillum himalayense
CTTTTAATCATGTGGCCGTGGGTTCGAATCCCACCCGGATCACCATTCCCCTCAATGGGTTAGCGCAAGCTTGAACCCCTGATTTTGCCCCGGTTTGCAATCCGATCACCGGCGGTTTGCAAATTCCGTTCATTTGGCGTTCTTCGGACGCCCTTTCCGACCCTTCCCCTTGGCCGTTCGGGCGGCATCCAGAGAGGCAATCGCAAGCTGCGCATTCCGCTTCTTCGCGGTGTACTTCCTGACCATGGTGACGGTCTGGTGACCCGTTACCGACGCGATCACCTCCCACTCCATTCCTACTTCGTGCAGCATGGTCGCGGCGGTGTATCGCAGCCCATGCGTGGTGACGTCTTCGGGCAACCCCGCCTCGCGGATCGCATCGCTCATGAAGTGGACGAAGCCGTTCGAGGTCATCGGCTTGTGAAAGCGACTCGGCAGGATTGCCATCAGCTTGTGCGTCTCCAGCCAGGGGTCGAGCACCGCAACCAGATCCTGGGCGGCAGGAATCCATAGCCGTTCGTTCGTCTTCTGCTGGGTGACGGAGATGGTGCCGGACCGGTAGTGCTGCCGCATCATGGCGGCCACGTCGCCCGCCCGCTGGCCGGTGTTCAGCAGCAGCTCGAAGGCGACCCGCTCGCGCGTGGTCGTGCCCCACCTCTTGCGGAAAGCCTCGATTTCCGACTCCTCCCACGGGCGGTGCCCGTCTCCGGTCTTCAGCTTCTTGGGCCGTTGGGCCGGGTTGTCCTTCCTCCATCCGCGATCCACGGCGAAGTTCAGCAGGAGCCGCAGCACCTGGATGATGTAGTTTGCCGTCCGTGGTGTCTTGGCGAATGCGTCGCGCAGCTCCAGGACGTTCTCCCGCTGGAGGTCCCGCACCGGAAGAGAGCCCCATCCGGAAAAATCGCCGCCCCGGCCTATGTCCCCGGCGCTGATGGTGGCAAGATGCCGGGTATACGCTTTCCGCGTCTCGTCGGCGAGCTGAAGGAAATCAGGGCTGGCCTTGTACTTCGTGATCAGCGCCGCGAAGGTTCCTGCCACCGGCTCATCCGGTCGAGCAGCAGGCACCGCGTTCAGCTTGGCGTAGGCCTGGGCGAACTCAGGGGAGCGCGGGTCGTCGGGCAGCCGGATGCCACTGGCACGGTGGTAGTAGTAGACCCGGCGCGTGCCGTCGGCGAGGCGCTTGGTCACCATGTTCACGCCGGGGAAGTCGACTCGCACCATCACCGTTTCCCGAATGCCGCCTTGAACGGATCGACCGCGGGGGCGTCATTCGCCGGCTCGGGCGCGCTGTCGTTCGCCGGAGATGCTGCAACCAGCCCGGACCGCCGGTCAAGCCACTGGTCGACGGCCCTCTGGTCGTACAGTCCTAGAAGTGGATCAGGCCGCGGGAATCCGGCCGCTTCCATCTGCGGGCGCTTGTGGGCGAACCACTGCTCCGAACGGTTCAGGTAGGTTGCCACGTCCAACGCCGTCATGAGGCGCGGCGAGAACGTGAACTTGGGCTTCGGTCGCGCCATCCTACTCCCCTCCCTGCGCTGCGCCGGCCGCGGGCGCGACCTCGTGCTCACCGCGACCGTCGCACTCCGGACACTCAGCTACGGCTTCGTCTCCGACGTCACCCTTATGCGGATGCAGGTAGCGGTTCCAATCAGTCACGACCTCACCATTGCCGCAGCAGGTTTGGCACGCCACAAGCTCACCCATTCCCGCCTCCCTGCGCTTCCCGGTGATGGGAGAGGGCGGCGAGCTTGCGGAAGTCGCCGAAGGTCAGCGGGCGGCCCTTCTTGCCTGCCTCCCCGGACCGCAGCCACCAATCCGCCGACGCGCGAAGGACAGCGGCATCATCCGGCATGTCGATCTCGGCCATCCCGGCGGCGGCGACGAGAAACGGCTCCAGCGCCTCCCGCAGTCCGGCCTCTCGCGCCTGGGATGCTGAGAGTGCGGACTGCAGCGCGACGACGGCTTGCAGCGCGGCGGCTCGGTCCAACTCGCAGCCGAGCGCGTGGGCGATGTCCATGAGGGCGTCTGCCTGCGCCGCGTCCCGCTCGGCCTCCGCCTGGGTGGCGCGGGCCTCGGCGGCTCGCTGTGCTTCCTCCATCTCCTCCTTTTCGTGGTCATCGATGATGGATGAGCCAAGA
>NZ_JBHSLC010000033.1:0-39407 GCF_042657465.1 Azospirillum himalayense
TTGCAAACCGGGGCAAAATCAGGGGTTCAAGCTTGCGCTAACCCATTGAGGGGAATGGTGATCCGGGTGGGATTCGAACCCACGGCCACATGATTAAAAGTCACGTGCTCTACCGACTGAGCTACCGGATCACAGAGGCATACGGACCGTTGCCGATGCGGGGCGCAACATAGGGGGCGGTGACTCCCCCGTCAACAGCGGGGTTGGGCGGAGCGCACAAAAATTTCGCTCTCCGCCGCAACCCCGGCGCCGTCACTGTTTGAGGGTCTGCACCTGCTTGCTGGCATCGCCGTTCCCGGCCTCCAGGGCGAAGCGCTCGGCCAGATGCTCGGCCACCCGGCCGCTGACGAAGCCGCGGATGTCGCCGCCCAGACGCCCGATCTCCTTGACGAAGCGCGACGAGATGAACTGGCTCTTTTCCGAGGCCATCAGGAACATGGTCTCGATCTTCGGGTTCAGGCGGGCATTCATGCCCGCCATCTGAAACTCGTACTCGAAGTCGGAGACCGCCCGCAGGCCACGGATGATCACGGTGGCGTTCACCTCCACCGCAAAATGCATCAGCAGCGTGTCGAAGGCCCGCACCTCGATGCTGGCCCCGGCGTTGTTCAGGGCGATCACGTCTTCCCGGACCATCGCCACCCGCTCGTCCGTCGAGAAGAGCGGGCCTTTGCCGGCGTTGCGGGCGACGCCGACGATCAGATGATCGACGAGGCGCGAAGCCCGCTGGATGATGTCCATGTGCCCGTTGGTGATCGGGTCGAAGGTGCCGGGATAGACACCGATGCGACGCTTGGCCATGGGAGTACCTTCCGCCTCTTTTTATTCGATCGTGTCACCGGGCGTGTCGCCAGGAGCGGCCTCGTTCCCAGCCGCATCCTCCACGGAAGCCGTCCCGCCGCCGTTCGGATCGCCACCGTTGCCGTTGGTCCCGTTCCCGTTGGTGTCCTCGTCCTCGGCGATGGACGCGACGGACACCACGCGCTCGTCCGCACCGACGCGGAACAGCGTGACGCCCAGCGTCTTGCGGCCCGCGATGCGCACGTCGTGGATCGGCATGCGGATGACCTGACCGCCGTTGGTCACCATCATTACCTGATGCGAGTCCTCCACCGGGAAGGCCGCGACGATGGAGCCGTTGCGCTCGCCCATTTCCATGTTCCAGATGCCCTGGCCGCCGCGGCCGGTCACCCGGTACTCGTAGGAGGAGGTCCGCTTGCCGTAGCCACGCTCGGTCACGGTCAGCACATACTGTTCAAGACCCTTCAGTTCCTCGTAGCGCTCGGCGCTGAGCATGACGGCCTCGGTCGGCACCTCGTCGGCCTCCGGCGCCGCCTCGCCCTCCATGTCGATGCCTTCCTCGCGCTTGCGCTTCAGGAAGGCGGCGCGCTCCTCGGGCGAGGACTCGACGTGGTGGAGCGTGGTCATCGAAATGACCTCGTCGCCGTCGGCCAGACGGATGCCGCGCACGCCGGTCGAGGTGCGGCCGGCGAAGACGCGGACGTCGGCGACCTCGAAGCGGATGCACTTGCCGCCGCCGGTGGCCAGCAGGACGTCATCGGCCTCGGAGCAGGTGCGGACGGCGATCAGACGCTCGCCTTCCTCCTCCAGCTTCATGGCAATCAGGCCGTTGGAGCGGATGTTGGCGAAATCCGACAGGCGGTTGCGCCGCACGTTGCCCTTCGAGGTGGCGAAGACCACGTGCAGGTCCGCCCACACGGCCTCGTCCTCGGGCAGCGGCAGGACGGTGGTGATGGTCTCGCCGTCGATCAGCGGCAGCAGGTTCACGAAGGCCTTGCCGCGTGCCTGCGGGTTGCCCAGCGGCAGGCGGTAGACCTTCAGCTTGTAGACCATGCCGCGCGACGAGAAGAGCAGCAGCGGCGTGTGGGTGTTGGCGACGAACAGGTCGCTGACCGCGTCCTCCGCCTTCATCGACATGCCCGATCGCCCCTTGCCGCCGCGCTTCTGCGCGCGGTAGGTGGACAGCGGCACGCGCTTCACGTAGCCGGACTGGCTGACCGTGACGACCATGTCCTCGCGCTGGATCAGGTCCTCGATGTCGGCCTCGAACTCCAGCTCCTGGATCTCGGTACGGCGCGGGGTGCCGAACCGCTCCTTCATCTCCACCAGCTCGTCGCGGAGGATGCCCAGCAGCTTCGCGCGGTTGGCCAGAGTCTCCAGGTAGTCAGCGATCTGGTCGGTGACGTCCTTCAGCTCGGCGCCGATCCGGTCGCGTTCCAGCCCGGTCAGGCGGTGCAGGCGCAAGTCGAGGATGGCGCGGGCCTGCTCCTCCGACAGGCGGTAGGTGCCGTTCTCCGACACGCCGCGGCCCGGCTCGTCGATCAGCGCGATCAGCGGGGCGACGTCCATGGCCGGCCACTCGCGCTCCATCATCTGCTCGCGCGCCCAGACGGGGTCCGGGGCGCTGCGGATCAGCGCGATCATGGCGTCCAGATTGGCGACGGCGACGGCCAGACCGACCAAGGTGTGGGCGCGCTCGCGCGCCTTTCCCAGCAGGAACTCGGTGCGCCGGGTGATGACCTGCTCACGGAACCGGACGAACGCCGCGATGATGGCCTTCAGGTCCATCAGCTCCGGACGGCCGCCGTTCAGCGCCAGCATGTTGACGCCGAAGGAGGTCTGGAGCTGGGTGTGGCGGAAGAGCTGGGCCAGCACCACGTCGGGCACGGCGTCGCGTTTCAGCTCGATCACCACGCGCACACCGTCGCGGTCCGATTCGTCGCGCAGGTCGGCGATGCCCTCGATCGTCTTGTCGTTGACGACCTCGCCGATGCGCTCCATCAGCTTGGACTTGTTGACCTGATACGGGATCTCCGTCGCCACGATGGCGAGGCGGTCCTTGCGCACCTCCTCGATGTCGGTCTTGGCGCGGATGATGACGGAACCGCGCCCGGTCATCAGGGCCGAGCGGACGCCCGACCGGCCGAGGATCATGCCGCCCGTCGGGAAATCCGGACCGGGCACGATCTCGATCAGCTCTTCGAGCGTGACGTCGTTGTTGTCGATGTAGGCGCAGCAGGCGTCCACCACCTCCCCCAGATTGTGGGTCGGGATGTTGGTCGCCATGCCGACGGCGATGCCGCCCGCACCGTTGACCAGCAGGTTGGGGAAGCGCGCCGGGACGACCGTGGGCTCCTTGCCCGAATCGTCGTAGTTGGCCTGGAAATCGACGGTGTCCTTGTCGATGTCGTCGAGCAGCGCCTCCGCCGCCTTGGCCAGCCGCGCCTCGGTGTAGCGCATGGCCGCGGGCGGGTCGCCGTCCATCGAGCCGAAGTTGCCCTGCCCGTCGATCAGCGGCAGGCGCATCGAGAAGTCCTGCGCCATGCGGACCATGGCGTCGTAGATCGCGCTGTCGCCGTGCGGGTGGTATTTACCCATCACGTCGCCGACGATGCGCGCCGACTTCTTGTAGGGCTTGGTCGAATCGTACCCGCCCTCCTTCATCGCGTAGAGGATGCGGCGGTGCACCGGCTTCAGCCCGTCGCGGACGTCGGGCAGAGCGCGGCTCACGATCACGCTCATCGCGTAATCGAGATAGGACCGGCGCATCTCGTCTTCGATGGTGACCGGCGCGATGTCGGAGGCGGGAGGAAGGGGCGTCGTGCTCAAGGAGACAAACTCATTCTACGGGCTGCGGCGATGCTCGGTGTTCAACGCTTGCTGTTCAACGCTCAAGGTCAACACTTAAGGTTCAACGGGACTTAAGGTTCAACGGGGCACGTCCGCACGGCCCTTCGGGCCGCTGCATGTAATATAAGAATTCCTATCAGCTTTCGCATGTGCACACAACGCTCCGGCAGTCCCACGATTTCTGGCCTTTGCAGGTCAATGGCCTCCGGCCTTTGCAGGACGAGGGCGGCTCAACAGCGCGAAGCGCAGCGAAAGGATGGTCACGGATACCACACTGGCGATCAAAATTCCCTCAAAAAGACCACGCGCGCCGCGCTCCAACCCGAAGGCGAGCAAGGCCGACACCGGAATCATCACCACCGCGTAGGAGATGAAGTGCAGCGCGGTGGGAACCCAAGCGTCGCCGCGCCCGCGCAGAGCGTTCGCCATGACCACCTGCCCGCCGTCCGCCACCAGAACCCAGGCGGTGAAGGCGATCAGCGGCGCCACCGCGGCGATCAGCTGGGGGTCGGCGCTGTAGATCGCCGCCAGCGGCTCCGGCATCCAGCGGTAGAGCACCCCGACTCCGGCCAGGATCAGGCTGGTCACCGCCAGCCCCGTCCAGCCGGCCAGCGCCATGTCCAGCGGGTCGCGCCGACCATAGGCCACCCCCACCCGCACCGCCGTGGCCGAGGCCAGCCCGACCGCCGCCATGAAGGGCAGCGCCGTCAGGTTCAGCCCGACCGTGTAGGCACCGAGCGCCAGCGGCGAGATCATCCCGGCGAACAGGCCCAGCGTGGCGAAGGCGCCGCTTTCCACGCCCAGGCTGACCCCGGCGGCGTAGCCGAGATGGCGCTGTCTGCGGCTGCCGCTCCACCAGTCGCGGACCGGGTCGCGCACCGCCCAGCGGGCGTGGTCGCTCATGTGCCAGGCGTAGAAGACAAGGCCGAGGCCCATCCCCCAGCGCACCGCCGTGGTCGCCCAGGCCGAGCCGACCGCCCCCAGGGCCGGAAATCCGCCATGCCCCCAGACCAGCATCCAGGCGAGCAGCGCGTTCAGGAGATTGCCGAGGATCATCGCCACCATGCCCGGTATGGGCCTCTTCAGCCCCTCCAGGAAGAAGCCGGTGGCGACGTACAGCATCATGCCCGGCATGCCGTAGCCGAGCACCGCCATCACCTGTCCGCCGCCCGCGGCGAGATCCGCGGACTGGCCGGTCAGGCGGAAGAAGGGCTCCCCGGCCAGCGAGGCCAGGGCGAAGAGGATGCCGAGCAGCAGCGCGTAGGGAATCGCCCGGCGCCAGATGCGCCCGCACTCCGCGTCCTGCCCCGCGCCCAGCGCATGGGCGGTCACCGCCACCACGCCCATCATCAGCCCCACGCCGGTGGTGACCAGCAGGTTCGCCGGCAGATGGGCCAGCCCGTAATAGGCCAGTTCCTGCGCGCTGTAGCGGCCGACGATGGCCGTATCCACCGCCATCATGACGACCAACCCGGCGCGCGAGACGATGACCGGGGCGGCCAGCCGCAGCAATTCACCGGCATGGGTGCGCAGACGGTCGGCCAGGAGAGGGGCGGGAATCGCGTGGTCAGGCATGATCGGGGTGTCGGTCGCTTATGTACGGTTGTCACCGCCGTGGCGGAACCGGCCATCTTGACCGTGCGGCGTACCACGTCAAGTGGCGGCTTATTGTCCTTCCGCCCTGTTGCAAATCCGCCGAATGGGCCGGAACCAACGCCTGCGGCGGCGCGTTGACGAAGCAACAGCATCCACTGAGGAGTTCGGGATCATGAGCCGCTCCATGCCGTTCCCCGTCCGCCAGATCGCCCTCGCCAGCTTCGTCCTGACCTTCGCCGCGCTGCTCGTCGGCTGCAACACGATCGAAGGGGCCGGGCAGGACGTCCAGGCCGGCGGCCGGGCCGTCGAACGCGCCGCCGAGTGACGCGCCCGCCCACACCTTATCAACCACAGAGAGCCATCCGCATGAGCGATCCCATGACGCCGGAACGGCCCACCGAGGTGCCGCCCCCGAGCAACCCGAACACCCCGCAGCCGGACCGTCCGACCACACCGGACCCCTACCCGGTTCCCGCGAATCCCGACACCCCTCCGGAAATGCCGCCCCCGGCCGATCAGCCGGTTCCCGGTATGCCGTCGCCGACCCAGGCGTAAGGCGCCGGACACGACGCAATCCGCGTGAGAGTCGTTTCAAGAAAGGCCGATGCCGCAGGGCGTCGGCCTTTTCCTTGTCCGGGTTCCGGCTGCCCGAAGTCGAAGATTCGAATCTGAAAACAACACCGAAACACATGAGCAACAACGCTGAAGGGGCCGTGGCAAAAATTGGCACCAATGCGTTAAGTGTTTTTTTACCTTTCTCTCCCCTCACCTTGATGTTAACTATTTGTTAATCATTGAGGAGGGCCAACCATGGCTAGGTTTTCGGGCACCAACGCCGCCGAACGCTACCTCGGCACCGATTCCGCTGACACGGTCTATGGCAATGGAGGAAATGATTCGCTCTCCGGAGGTCTCGGCAACGACACGCTTGATGGTGGAGCTGGGAATGACTGGCTGGGCGATCCCTACGCCGGCGATCCGGGCAACGACCACATGTACGGGCGCCAGGGCGGCGACCAGCTGTTCGGCGGGGCCGGCAACGACTGGCTGGACGGCGGGTCGGGCAACGACACGGTGAAGGGCGGGCGCGGCGACGACACCTTGGTTGGTGGAACCGGCGACGATTGGCTGATCGACACGCTGCGCGACGACGGGTCCGACGTCTTCCTGCCCGGCGCCGGCAACGACCATATGGTCAGCTACCGCGACGGCGCGACGGACATCTTCCGCTTCGACGTGGCGCCGGGCGGCTTCGGCACCGACGACATCAGCTATTTCGAAGCGGGGATCGACCGCATCGAGTTCCGCGGCTTCTCCGCCGCCGACCTGACCGTCTCCACCACCGCCACCAGCACGGCCTTCGGCTTCCGGGACGGGTCGTCGCTGACGGTGGACTCGGTTGGGCTGGTGTCCGGCCGCGACTATGTCTTCACCTGACCGGTAATCCTGTCCGAAGGAGGTACCGCGGGCATGAGGACCTGATGGCGCAAGGGGCGTGGCCGCGGCTGGCCGCGCCCTTTTCCGTTCCGGTCCGCTGCCCCTCCGCTCCGCTGCCGCGTTATAGCCTTGCCCACGCGACGGAGGAGCCACGCATGAACCATCGACGCTTCACCCCCCGCCCCGCCACCCGGCTGCTCGCCGTCTGCGTCCTGGCCGCGCTCGGCGCCTGCGCTGAGACCGGCGCCACGCAACGGCCCATGGCGCAGATGTCACCCCTGGAACTGGTCGGGCTGACGGTGCAATCCATTCCCGAGAACCGTATTCTGGGGGCGGTGGAGGATGTCGTCCTCACCACGGCCCGCGAACCGGTCCAGCTCGTGGTGGCGAGCGGCGCGCCGGTCCATCCGGTGAAACGCCACGTGACGCTGGACTCCGGGCAGCTGCGCTATTCGGAAGAGCGGCAGGCCCTCGTTCTCACCGGCATGACGGCGGATGAGTTCGACGCCCTGTTCGCCACCCCCGCCGCGATGTCTCCGGCTCTGGCTCCCCTTCCCGGCAATCCGGCGGACGCCACCAACTGGAACCGCGCCACCGCCCCGCGCTGATCCCTCCTTCGGCCAGACCCTGCGAAGAGCCCCATGACGGGGCCGCAAGGTCTGGCCGGCGGGCGTCCTTTGGGCTTTCAACGGTTATGATATAACGTTACATATCCCCAAAGTTGTTTGGCGACACGCGGCAACGGGGGGATGATGATCAAGGATGGGGATGCGCCGGACGGTCCGGCGGGATTCGAGGCGGCGCTGGACCTGGTGCGCTCGCTGTGGACCGAGGGACGGAACGAGGGCGTGCCGGACCGGCTGGTCGCCTGGGCGATGATGGTCGAATCGGTGGACCGGCTCGCCGCCCTGCATGGCCCGGTCGCGACGGCGAGTTTGCTCGACCGGTTGGGCCGGGCCGTTCTGGACACTCCTCCAGGCGCCAGTCCGGGATCACTTCAATGAGCGGGGTGACCAACAACCGCTTCTACGGCGCGCTCCTGGCGGGAGGCGAAGCCGGTGGTCCTGCATCCACGCTTCTTCGACGGGTTCCGGGACTTCCTCGACGGGCGCCCGTTCGATTGCCGCAGGCTGGACGGCTGGCCGCTGCTCGACCAGCACCGCTACGAGAATGGCCGGGAACTGGCGGCGGATTGCCGCGCCGCCGGGATCGTCGTGCGCTGGGGTGACCGCACACGCATCCCGCGCGGGCTGATGGACTTGGTTGCCGGAGGACGTGGTTGCCGGGCGCGCCCGGCGTCGTGAAGAGCCCCGAAGGCCCCTCAGAAGCGCAGGCCGGCCGCGGGATTGTCGATCTGGTTGAGCGGGCAACGGCAGGTCGGACAGGACATCTGGGAAAGCAGCGTGTTGCGCTGCTCCTCCGTCAGCGAGACGCCGGCCGCCTGAACCGCTTCGTCGATCATCCGGCGATGATAGGCGGTGGCGCAGCAGCCCTCGTCCAGCACACCCTTCAGATCGTCGTTCGGAATCACGCGGAACGCCGCGGCGGGACCGGACAGGGTCGCGGCGCCACCACCGACCGCGACGGCGGCAAGGGCACGCAGGATGTGACGGCGCTGGGGGGCCATGGCTGCTCCTCGATCACGACGGACGCTCGCCGTGGAATCTCGGTTGGCGGGCATCCCCCGTCAAGCCCGGCCTGCGCAGGTCATGCGAAGACAAGCCTGCGGCCGGTAGAGGACGGGAGGGGGAAAGCCCCCTCCCTCACGATCATCCGGGTGGTCAGAACGGGATTTCGTCGTCCAGGTCGTCGTGCTTTGGCGGAGCACCACCGCCGCTGCGGCCGCCACCGCCGCCACCGTAGCCGCCACCGCCGCTGCCGCCGCCGCCGTAGCCACCGCCGCCGCCGCCACGCGACTCGTAACCGCCGCCACCGCCGCCGCCGTAACCGCCACCACCGCCGCCTTCGCCTTCACGACCGCCGGTGAAGTCGATCTCGGCAACACGCACCGAGAGGCCGGCGCCACGGGTGCCGTCGCGCTTCTCGAACTCGCGGATCGTCACCTCGCCGGAGATCACCACGGCCTTGCCCTTGGTCAGGTGCGGCGCCAGAGCCTCCGCGCGGCGGCCCCAGATGGAGCAGTCCACCCACTGGGTGGTCTTGCGGTCGCCGAACCCGACGTCGTTGGCGACGCGGAAACCCAGGACCTTTTCACCGCTCTGCGTGGAGCGAAGCTCGCCGTCCGCGCCGAGGCGCCCCGTAAACGTCCATACATTCATCGCACGTGTCTCCTAGCGCGGGTTCCCGGTATCCCATCCGACCCGTTCGGGCGCCCGGCGGAAGGGCGTCCGGATACCGGGGGTGTCTGTTCGCAGGGCCGGTTTGATCCGTGGTCCGGTCCATGCCCGCCCCCGCCTTGCGCTTCACAAAGCACGGGGGACAGGCACGGGTCAACCGCCGCCGCCGGAGCGCTTCGCCCCTTCCGCCCGGATCAACCCGCCCGGCCCGCGCGGAAGAGAACACTCCATGAACAAACATAGCAGAGAGAGTCCGTGTCGCCAACCGATTCCTTGGTGGCTCCCCATCATCGTCTCCCCGGCGCCTCTCCGCCCCCTCCCCGAGGTTCCTGCATCCCGCCCCTGCGTCCCACGCGGCCGGAAAGGAACGCGCGCCGGTGGCAAACGCCTGCGCGTAGCACATATCTGTCCGGGCTTTCGGAGCTTTTTTGGCGCCTTCCCTTCCCCTCCGGTTTCGGCTAAGAACACTCCATGAACAAGCACATCAGTGTCCGCGGCGCGCGGGAGCACAACCTCAAGAACGTCGATGTCGATCTGCCTCGGGACGAGCTGATCGTCATCACCGGCTTGTCGGGATCGGGCAAGTCATCGCTGGCGTTCGACACGATCTACGCGGAAGGCCAGCGGCGCTACGTCGAGAGCCTGTCGGCCTACGCGCGCCAGTTCCTGGAACTGATGCAGAAGCCGGACGTCGACTCGATCGAGGGGCTGTCGCCGGCCATCTCGATCGAGCAGAAGACGACCTCGAAGAATCCGCGCTCCACCGTCGGCACGGTGACGGAGATCTACGACTACATGCGCCTGCTGTGGGCGCGGGTCGGCATCCCCTACTCCCCGGCCACCGGCCTGCCCATCGAAAGCCAGACGGTCAGCCAGATGGTCGACCGCATCCTGGCGATGCCGGAGGGCACGCGCCTGCTGCTGCTGGCGCCGCTCATCCGCGGCCGCAAGGGCGAGTACAAGAAGGAAATCCAGGACCTCCGCAAGCGCGGCTTCCAGCGCGTGCGCGTCGACGGCACGATGCATGAGATCGACGAGGTCCCGGCGCTCAACAAGAAGCTGAAGCACGACATCGACGTGGTGGTGGACCGCATCGTCGTGCGCGAGGGGCTGGGCAACCGGCTCGCCGATTCGCTGGAGACGGCGCTCGGCCTCGCCGACGGGATCGTCTTCGTCGAGGACGCCGAGTCGCACGAGCAGACCGTCTTCTCGCAGAAATTCGCCTGCCCGGTGTCCGGCTTCACGATTCCGGAGATCGAGCCGCGGCTGTTCTCCTTCAACAACCCGTTCGGCGCCTGCCCAGCCTGCGACGGGCTGGGCAGCAAGATCTACTTCGACCCCATGCTGGTCGTCCCGGACGAGCGGCTGTCGCTGAAGAAGGGCGCCATCGCCCCCTGGGCCGGCTCCTCCTCCCAGTATTACGTGCAGACGCTGGAGAGCATCGCCCAGCATTTCGGCGTCGCCATGGACACGCCGTGGGAAAAGCTGCCGGAGAAGGTCCGCCAGACCATCCTCTACGGCTCCGACGGCGCGCCGATCACGATGACCTACGACGACGGGCTGCGCAGCTACCAGACGAACAAGGCCTTCGAGGGCATCGTCAACAACCTGGAGCGCCGCTACCGCGAGACGGAAAGCGCCTACATGCGGGAGGAGCTGTCCAAGTACCAGTCCTCCCAGCCCTGCGAGACCTGCAAGGGCGCCCGCCTGAAGCCGGAGGCGCTGGCCGTCAAGGTGCACGGCCAGCACATCTCCCAGGCGGCGGAGATGTCCATCGCCGACGCGGCGACGTGGTTCAGCACGCTGAACGACCATCTGCGCCCGAAGGACAAGGAGATCGCCTACCGCATCCTCAAGGAGATCAACGAGCGGCTGGGCTTCCTCAACGCGGTGGGGCTGGAGTACCTGACGCTCAGCCGCGGCTCCGGCTCGCTGTCCGGCGGCGAGAGCCAGCGCATCCGCCTCGCCTCGCAGATCGGGTCCGGCCTGACCGGCGTGCTCTACGTGCTCGACGAGCCGTCGATCGGCCTGCACCAGCGCGACAACGACCGGCTGTTGGCGACGCTGAAGCGGCTGCGCGACCTCGGCAACACCGTGATCGTGGTGGAGCATGACGAGGACGCCATCCGCACTGCCGACTATCTGGTGGACATGGGCCCCGGCGCCGGCCAGCACGGCGGCACCGTGATCGCCCAGGGCACCCCGGCGGAGGTTCAGGCCAATCCGGACAGCGTCACCGCCCAGTTCCTCAACGGCACCCGCTTCGTGCCGGTGCCGGACCAGCGGCGCCCCGGCCACAAGGGCCAGTTCCTGGAGGTGAAGGGCGCGCGCGCCAACAATCTTCAGAACGTCTCGGCGCGCATCCCGATGGGCACCTTCACCTGCGTGACCGGCGTGTCGGGCGGCGGCAAGTCCACCCTGATCATCGAGACGCTCTACAAGGCGGTTGCGCGCAAGCTGATGGGCGCGCGCGAGCATCCGGCGGAGCATGACGAGCTGCTGGGGCTGGAGCATCTCGACAAGGTCATCGACATCGACCAGTCGCCGATCGGCCGCACCCCGCGCTCCAACCCGGCGACCTACACCGGCGCCTTCACCCCGATCCGCGACTGGTTCGCCGGCCTGCCGGAGGCCAAGGCCCGCGGCTACGGCCCCGGCCGCTTCTCCTTCAACGTCAAGGGCGGGCGTTGCGAGGCGTGCCAGGGCGACGGCGTCATCAAGATCGAGATGCACTTCCTGCCCGACGTCTACGTCACCTGCGACGTCTGCCATGGCAAGCGCTACAACCGTGAGACGCTGGAAGTCACCTACCGCGACAAGACCATCGCCGACGTGCTCGACATGACCGTCGAGGAGGGCAAGGAGTTCTTCAAGGCGGTGCCCGGCATCCGTGACAAGCTGGAGACCCTGGAGCGGGTGGGTCTCGGCTACATCCACATCGGCCAGCCCGCCACGACGCTGTCGGGCGGCGAGGCGCAGCGGGTGAAGCTGTCCAAGGAACTGAGCCGCCGCGCCACCGGCCGCACCCTGTACATCCTCGACGAACCGACCACCGGCCTGCATTTCGCCGACGTCGAGAAGCTGATGGAGGTGCTCCACGCGCTGGTCGACCAGGGCAACACGGTGCTGGTGATCGAGCACAATCTGGAGGTCATCAAGACCGCCGACTGGATCATCGACCTCGGCCCCGAAGGCGGCACCGGCGGCGGCGAGATCGTCGCGGAGGGCACCCCGGAAGACGTGGTGAAGGTCAAGCGGAGTTACACCGGCCAGTATCTGGCTCCCTACCTGAAAGCGAAGCCGAAAAGCCGGAAGAGGGCATGAAGATGGGCCGGGGTTACCCCTGGCCTTTTTCTTAGGGCCGATTTTTGCCCTGGAAACAAAGCCGGAGCGAGGGCGTTTCCTCTTCATCGTTCGCCAAACAGGATGGAGACGGAGCATGTCAAGGACCATGATGTCCGGTGTGGCGCTGGCCTTCGGCGCGGCCCTGCTGGTCAGCGCCTGCGGGACCGACGAGTCCACCAGCACCACGACCACCACCACGACCACCTCGCCCAACTACGGCAACTCCAGCCTGACCACCCCGCCGGGCAGCGGGTCGACCACCACCGAGCGCACGACGACGACCAAGAGCGAATAAGGACTTTTCGTTTCGCTCCCAAATGGAACGGCCGGTTCCGCACAGGCGGGACCGGCCGTTGTCTTGCCGATCCTTCACTTGTTCGTCCTACCAACGTACAAGTTTCAAGTCCTCCCCGCTCGGCTAGGATTTCAATGCGCGCCCAACGATGCGCGCGGAACAGCCGAACAACGGAGGGAACCCCATGCGCACCCTGTTCGCGGTCGCGGCCACCCTGGCCGCTCTGGCCAGCCCGGCCCTGGCCGTCGAGGTCACGGAATCGACGACCCTGCCCTACCCGGTCGAAAAGGTCTGGCAGCAGATCGGCCCCTTCTGCAACCTCGGCACCTGGCACCCGGCTGTGGAAAGCTGCACCCTGCGCCGGAAGGACGGCGCGCAGGAGCGCGTGCTGGCCCTCAAGGGCGGCGGCACGATCGAGGAGCGGCTGCTCTCCTCCTCCGCCAGCAGCCACCGCATCCGCTACTCGATCCTGACCAGCCCGCTGCCGGTCAAGGACTACGCGGCCTCCCTGTCGGCCGAACCGGCGGGCAAAGGCACGCGCGTCGTGTGGAAGGCGCGCTACACCTCCAACGGCGCCAGCGACGAGGAATCGCGCAAAGTGATTTCCGGCATCTTCACCTCCGGATTCGACGGGCTGAAGCAGAAGCTCGCCGCCCAGTAAGTCACCGCACGTCGGGCGAGCGACCAGGGTCGTCGGAACCGGCGGACGATCCTGGCCGCGATTCCGCGCCGTGGTCCGGTTGGTCTTGCCGTGGCGACAGTGACGGTCTACTTGTTCGGCAACTTTGTGAAAGTTGCTGATATGGCCGACACGTCCCTTTCCCCCGTTCACGTCATCGGCGGCGGTCTCGCCGGCTCCGAAGCCGCCTGGCAACTCGCCCAGCGCGGCGTTCCCGTCGTGCTGCACGAGATGCGGCCCGTCCGTCCGACCGAGGCGCACAGCACCGACCAACTCGCCGAGCTGGTCTGCTCCAACTCCTTCCGGTCGGACGACGCGGAGTACAACGCGGTCGGGCTGCTGCACGAGGAGATGCGGCGCTGCGGCTCGCTGATCCTGCGCTGCGCCGACGCGCACAAGGTGCCGGCGGGCGGCGCGCTGGCCATGGACCGCGACGGCTTCGCGGGCGCCGTGACCGAGGCGATCACCGGCCACCCGCTCATCACCGTGGAGCGCGGCGAGGTCGCCGGCCTGCCGCCGGAGGACTGGGACAGCGTCGTCATCGCCACCGGCCCCCTGACATCCCCGCCGCTGGCCGAGGCGATCCGCAGCTTCACGGGCGAGGAATCGCTGGCCTTCTTCGACGCCATCGCCCCCATCGTCTATCTGGAGAGCGTGGACCTGTCCAAGGCGTGGTTCCAGTCGCGCTACGACAAGCCCGGCCCCGGCGGCACCGGCAAGGACTACATCAACTGCGCCTTCGAGAAGGACGAGTACCGCGCCTTCATCGACGCCCTGCTGACCGCCGAAAAGGTGGACTTCAAGGAGTGGGAGAAGAGCACGCCCTACTTCGAAGGCTGTCTGCCCATCGAGGTGATGGCGGAGCGCGGGGTCGACACGCTGCGCTACGGCCCGATGAAGCCGGTCGGCCTGACCAACCCGCACAAGCCGGAACGCCGCCCCTACGCGGTGGTCCAGCTTCGCCAGGACAACGCGCTCGGCACGCTCTACAACCTCGTCGGCTTCCAGACCAAGCTGCGCCACGCCGAGCAGGCGCGGATCTTCCGCATGATCCCCGGCCTGGAGAAGGCGGAGTTCGCGCGGCTGGGCGGCCTGCACCGCAACACCTTCCTGAACAGCCCGCGCCTGCTGGACGGCGCGCTGCGGCTGAAGGCGCAGCCGCGCATCCGCTTCGCCGGGCAGGTGACGGGCTGCGAGGGCTATGTGGAAAGCGCCGCCGTCGGCCTGCTGGCCGGGCGCTTCGCCGCCGCCGAGCGGCTGGGCGGCGAGCCGTCCGCCCCGCCGGTCACCACGGCGCTGGGGGCGATCCTCGGCCACATCACCGGTGGAGCCAACGCCGACACCTACCAGCCGATGAACGTCAATTTCGGCCTGTTCCCGCCGGTGGACGAGCGCATCCGCGGTCGCGACCGCAAGCTGGCCTACACCCGCCGCGCGCTGGAGGATCTGGAGGGGTGGCTAAAGGCCGCACCCGCTGTCGCGGTCTGAGGCCCGGCAATTTCGGGAAAATTATCACGGAACTATAATAAAGGTCATAAGTGACGCTTAACCAATACCATGGGACACTTTCTTTCGAATGAGTGAGAAAGTCTTCCGGCGGGATGGTTATGATTAAAACAAAATCATTGGTTGCCAAACAGGTGATCGTCATCGTGATGGTGACGATTGTCTCCTTGGCGGTGGGGATTGCGGCCCTGACAACCAAGAGCGGGGCGGACATCGAAACCCTGGCGTTCCAGAGCGGGGAGCAGCTTGGCCACCGCTACGGCGAGATGGTCCACGCCCGGTTGGGCAACGCGATGGAGGCGGGCCGCTTCATCGCGACCTCGCTGGTCGGTCTGAAGGCCGCGGGCCGCACCGACCGGGAGCAGCTCTCCACCTGGCTCAAGAGCATCGCCGAGGCCAACCCGGATTTCCTCGGCGTGTGGGTGGGGATGGAGCCGAACGCCCTGGACGGCCGCGACGCGGAGTTTGCCAACAAGCCGGGCTCCGACGCGTCCGGCCGGTTCCTTCCCTACTGGAACCGCGGGTCGGGGACGGTCGCGCTTGAATCCCTCGTCGGGTATGACGATCCGGGTTCCGACGGTGCCTATTATCAAATCCCGAAACGCACAGGCCACGCCATGGTGGTGGAGCCCTACAGCTACACGGTCGCCGGCCGGAAGGTGCTGATGGTGTCCATGTCCGTCCCGATCGTCGAAAACGGCCGGGTCATCGGAGTGGCCGGCATCGATCTGTCCACCGACGGCATCTGGTCCATGCTGAAGACGGTAAAGCCCTTCGACAGCGGGTCCATCCACCTGATTTCCAACGATGGCGTCTGGGCCGGTCATCCCGACAGCGAGCGGATGGGGCAATCAATCGGCGCATCGGACCCGGCGCTTGACGCCGCCAAACCGGCCATCCGCGCGGGCCGGAGTTTCGAACAAATGTCGGTCTCCGATGGACATCCCGTGAAGCAGCTTTTCCTGCCGGTGACGGTCGCGGGAACGGAAACGCCCTGGTCCCTGCTGGTCAACCTGCCGCTCGACAAGATCAACGCCCCGGTCCGGGACCTGCGCAACGCCACCATCATCGGCGGGCTGGTCCTGCTGGCCGCCCTGGTCGCCGCGCTTCTGTTCGCCAGCCGCAGCATCGTCGGCCTGCCGCTGCGCCGCACCATCGCGACGCTGGACGCCGTGGTCGCCGGGGATCGCGGCGTGGTCATCACCGACACCGGCCGCACCGACGAAATCGGTGCCATCAACAAGGCTCTGAAACTCTTCCAGGACAACACCACCCGCATGGCGGAGCTGGAGGAGGAACGCCACCGTGAGGAGCAGCGCGCCGCCGAACGCCGCAAACGCGACCTCGCCGACGTCGCCAGCCGGTTCGAGGAGTCGGTGGGCGGCGTCGTGCGCAACGTGTCCGAACAGGCCGGCGCGATGCGCAGCACCGCGCAGAGCCTGTCGGCCATCGCCGCCCAGACCGACCGTCAGGCCGCCGCCGTGTCCACCGCCGCCGAGGAGGCCAGCCAGAACGTCCAGACGGTGGCCGCCGCGGCGGAGGAGCTGAGCTGCTCCATCCGCGAGATCAACGAGCGGATCGGCCGTTCCTCGCAGATGGCTACGGAGGCAGTCGCCGAAGTGGAGCGCACCAACAGCACGCTGGAAGGGCTGGCCACAGCCGCGCAGAAGATCGGCGACGTGGTGAATCTGATCCAGGGCATCGCCGGGCAGACCAACCTGTTGGCGCTCAACGCCACCATCGAGGCCGCCCGCGCCGGTGAGGCCGGCAAGGGCTTCGCGGTGGTGGCCAGCGAGGTGAAGAATCTCGCGAACCAGACCGCAAAGGCGACGGAGGACATCTCGCGGCAGATCGCCGACATGCAGGCCGTCAGCGGCACGGTGGTCAGCGTCATCGGGACGGTGGGGCGGAGCATCATCGCCATCAACGAGACGATCACCGCCATCGCCGCCGCCGCGGAGCAGCAGGGCGCCGCCACCCAGGAGATCAGCCGCAACGTCCAGCAGGCGTCGATGGGAACCGCGGCCGTGTCGGTGAACATCGGCGGCGTGACCCAGGCGGCGGGGTCCACCGGCTCGATGGCCGATCAGGCGCTCGGTGCCGCCGGCGACCTGTCGCGAGAGGCCGATCAGCTCCGCCAGGAGGTGGAACGGTTCGTGGCGATGATCCGCGCCGCCTGACTCCGAGGGGTCAGAACCGCCCGCGCAGCGCCGCCCAGGCCAGCTTGGCGTGGCGCAGCGGGTGCGGCATCAGCACGCGCGCGGCGAAGGGGTCATTGTCCTCCCGCGCCAGCGCGTCCAGATGCAGCCCGGCCAGCACCGCCGGCAGCAGGGCCGGCAGCGCGGCGCGCGGCACCGAGCGGCGCAGCGCGCGGGCCTTCGCCAGATGGTCGCGGGCGGCCTCAGCCACCTCGCGCACCACGGGGCGCAGCTCGGGGGTGGAGCGCAGCTCGAACAGGTCGCCCTGCTTGGCGCCGTGCGCCGCCATGCGGTCGGCGGGGAGCAGCTGGCGGTGCTGGCGGGCGTGGAAGGGCACCGCCCGGACGATGCCGGCCAGCGCGTAGCCGATCCCGGCCTGACGGCCGGCCTCCATCGCCTCGGGCCCCTTTGTGCCGAGAATCTCCAGCGCGAGCTGGACGAGCGGCGCGCCGGTGACCTCGGCGTAGTTGACGAGGCAGGACAGGTTGGCCGGCGGGGTGTCGTCCAGGTCGGCCTCCCGCGCGTCGATCAACCGGTCGAACAGGGCGCGGCTCAACCCGCCCTCCCGCACGGCGGCGGCCAGCGGTTCCATCACCGCGTGCTTGGGCACGGCGCCGCCCTCGTAGATCTTGTCCAGCCCGTCGCGCCAGAATTGCAGCCGCATTTGGCCCAGCACCGGCTCGGTCACCACCTCGCGGGTCTTGGCGATCTCCAGGTTGAAGGCGTAGAGGGCGAACAGCGATTCGCGGCGCTCCGCCGAGGCGAAAAGGCACGTCAGGAAACGGTCGTTGTCATATTTCCTCACCTCCCGTCCGCAATAGGACAGGTCGGGGGTCGCCTTCGCCATGTGATGCCTGTTCTGGAAAAATGGGGGTGGCACAGTTTGGAAGCGGGGCAAAGCCCGCAAGCGCCTTATATTAGGCACACAGGCTTTCCACACCAGCCCCGACGCGCAGCAGGCGGAACAATGGCCGATTTCAACATCGCCCCCACCAAGCCCCGCAAACCCAGCCCGGTCGCCCGCAAGGACGCGGACTCGGAGAATTTTCCGGTCGCCTCGCGCCTGCTCCCGAAGCATCTCCGGCCGCATGTCATGGCCTTCTACCGGTTCGTCCGGCTGGGCGACGACATCGCCGACGACCCCGATCTCGAACCGGAGACCAAGCTCGCCTATCTGGAGGCGCTGGAACGCTCGCTGACCACCGGGCAGGCCAAGCACGCCTATCTGAAGCCGGCGCTGGACCTGCGCGCCAGCCTGCAGGCGACCGGCGTCAGCGACCGCCACCCCCGGCAGGTGCTGCGCGCCTTCCGGCGCGACGCGGTGGGCGCGCGCTGCCACAGCTGGAGCGACCTGCTGCTCTACTGCCGCTTCTCCGCCAACCCGGTCGGGCGCTACCTGCTGGATCTGCATGGCGAGGGCGTAGCCGCCGGGCCGGCGTCGGACGCGCTGTGCACCGCCCTGCAGGTGCTGAACCACCTTCAGGACTGCCGGGAGGACTGGAGCCAGCTCGGCCGCTGCTACATCCCGCTGGTCTGGTTCGACGATTCGGCGATCAGCGTCGAGCGGCTGGTCGAGACGGAGAGCGACGCCAAGTTGCGCGCCATCTTCGACCGCACGCTGGAGCACACCGACCGCCTTCTGGAGCGCGCCGCCCCCCTGCCCGGCCTGATCCAGCACCGCGGGTTGCGGATGGAGGCCTCCGTGATCCTCAGCCTCGCCGAGTCGCTGGCGCAGCGGCTGCGCAGCCGCGACCCGCTGAAGAAGCGGGTGGTGCTCGGCACGCATCACAAGCTGTTTGCCACTGCACGCGGGCTGGCGCGCGCCATCGGGAGCAAATAGACTCCGGCCTCCTCGACCGACACCACGCAGGACCGACGTATGCCGCAGCCATCGCTGGACTCGACGCAGAGCGACACCGCCGGCAGTCCGGCTGCCGCGGCGGCGGCGGTGACCGGACGGTCGGGCAGCACCTTCTACTGGCCGATGCTGCTTCTCCCCCGCTCCAAGCGGGCGGCGATGTTCGCCATCTACGCCTTCTGCCGGCGAATCGACGACATCGCGGACGAGCCCGGCGAGCCCGCGGAGAAGCGCGCGGCGCTCGATGCCTGGAGGACCGAGATCCGCGGACTCTACGCCGGCGGCGCGCCGTCCAGCTCCCTGGGGGCGGCGTTGAAGGGCGCCATCGAACGCTACGGCCTGCCGCGGGGCGAGCTGGAAGCGCTGATCGACGGCATGGCGATGGATATTCCCGCGGACGGGGGCAGTGCCGACAGCGGCAGCGGCGGCATGACCGGCCCGGCGCTGCCGACCCTGCGGCTCTATTGCCGCCGTGTCGCCGGCGCGGTGGGCATGCTGGCGATTCGCGTGTTCGACCGGGCGGACGCCTCCACCGAGGCCTTCGCCCTGGCGCTGGGCGAGGCGTTGCAGCTCACCAACATCCTGCGCGACCTGACCGAGGACGCGGAGATCGGCCGCCTCTATCTGCCGCGCGAATTGCTCGACGAGGCCGGCATCGGCAGTTCCGACCCCGCTACGGTGCTCGCCCATCCCAACCTGCCGCAGACCTGCGAGGCGCTGGCCGTGCTGGCCGAGGAACGCTTCGCCGAGGCGCGGCGGGCACTCGCCGAGGGGCAGTCCGCCGGGCGGCGTGGCTCGCTGTGGGCGGCGGTCGCCATGATGGTGCTGTACCACCGGCTTCTGGTGCGGCTGCGCGCGCGGGGCTGGCGCGATCTCGACCGGCGGGTGCGGGTCGGCAAGCGCGAATGCGCGCTGGTGGCCGTGCGCTGCGCGCTCGGCTATCCGCCCGCCGCCTGACGGGCGTCTTGGGCACCGTCCACATCGTCGGCGCCGGCCTTGCCGGTCTGTCCGCCGCCGTCCGCCTGACCGAGGCCGGGCGGCGCGTCGTCCTGCATGAGAGCGCGCCGCAGGCCGGGGGACGCTGCCGCTCCTTTTACGACGCCACGCTGGACCGCGTGGTGGACAACGGCAGCCACCTGGCGCTCAGCGGCAACCGCTCCCTGCTCGGCTATCTGGAGCGGGTCGGCGCCGGCGGCGCCCTGACCGAGCTGCGCCCCGCCGCCTTTCCCTTCCTCGACCTGACCACCGGGGAGCGCTGGTGCTTGCGGCCCGGCGGGCTGTGGCTGTTCGACAAGGCGCGCCGCGTGCCGGGAAGCCGCCCCGCCGATTACCTCGCCGCCCTGCGGACCCTGACCGCCGGTCCTGCCGCGGCGGTGGCCGACGCCCTGCCCCCCGGCGGAGCGCTCTATGAGCGGCTGTGGCGGCCGCTGGCCGTGTCGGTGATGAACGGGGCACCGGAGCGGGTGTCCGCCCGCCTGTTCGGGGCCGTGCTGCGCGAAACGCTGCTGCGCGGCGAGGCCGCCTGCCGCCCTCTGTTCGCCGAGAAGGGCCTGTCCGCCGCCCTGGTCGATCCGGCGGTGGCGTGGCTGGAACGGCACGGCACCGAGCTGCGCACCGGAGTGCGGGTGGACGGGCTGGAACGCGCCGGTGATCGTGTGGCCGCCCTGTCGGTGGATGGGGAGCGCATCACGCTTGGCAACGACGACGCGGTGGTCCTGGCGGTGCCCGCCTGGATCGCCGCGCGCCTGCTTCCCGAGGCGCTGCCCACATCTCCTCCCGCCGCCGGGCGGGCCATCGTCAACGCCCACTTCCGGCTGCCCGCCCCGATCAACCTGCCGGGCGGCCTGCCCTTCCTGGGGTTGGTGGGCGGCACGGCGGACTGGCTGTTCCAGCGCGGCGACGTGCTGTCGGTGACGGTCAGCGACGCCGACGCGCTCGCCGGTCAGCCCGCCGAAGCGGTCGCCGCCTCCCTGTGGCGCGACGTGGCGAAGGCGCTCGGCGCGCCCGGCATGGCTCTGTCACCCCACCGAATCATCAAGGAGCGCCGGGCGACTCCGGACCAGTCCCCTGTCCATGCGGCGAATCGCCCCGGTGCCCGAACCGCTTTGAAAAACCTCGTTCTGGCCGGCGATTGGACGAAGATGGGGCTTCCGGCGACACTCGAAGGTGCGGTGCGCTCCGGCGAGTTCGCCGCACGCGCGGTCCTGAACGCAAGGATTACCACCTTTTCGCGCCTCGGCCTTTTTCCAGCCTTCACTTTGCCGCGCCGCGGGCCTATTTGAGCGGACGGAGGTGCCGTGCCGCAAGGCGCGGGCCGAGATGGGACAATCCAAGAAGAGAGGGTAACTCAATGGCGTTCGAACTGCCGCCGCTCCCGTATGGCTATGATGCTCTGCAGCCGTTCATGTCGTCGGAGACGCTGCACCTGCACCACGACAAGCACCACCAGACCTACGTCACCAACCTGAACAACCTGACGAAGGACAGCCCGCTGGCCGACGCCAGCCTGGAAGACGTCATCAAGCAGAGCTACGGCGACGCCTCCAAGCAGGGCCTGTTCAACAACGCCGGTCAGGTGTGGAACCACACCTTCTACTGGCAGAGCATGAAGAAGAACGGTGGCGGCGCCATCCCGGGCGAGCTTGAGAAGCGCCTGATCGCCGACTTCGGCAGCGTCGACAAGTTCAAGGAAGAGTTCTCGAACGCCGCCATCACCCAGTTCGGCTCGGGCTGGGCGTGGCTGTACGTCGACGGCGGCAAGCTGAAGGTCACCAAGACCTCCAACGCCGACACCCCGCTGGCCCAGGGCCACTTCCCGCTGCTGACCGCCGACGTGTGGGAGCATGCCTACTACGTCGACTACCAGAACCGCCGCGCTGACTTCGTGAAGGCGTTCCTGGAGAGCCTGGTGAACTGGGAATTCGTGGCCGAGCGCCTGTCGAAGGCCCCGGCCTGATTCTTCCCCGGATCGCCAGAACGGAAAAGGCCCCCAGTCGGGGGCCTTTTTTCGTTTGGTGATTCGCAGCGGTGAGGGAAACCGGCTCACACCGGCAGCAGCGCCGCGCCGACCCGCCGGCCTTCGGCCAGCAGGACGTTGTAGGTGCGGCAGGCCGCCCCGGTGTCCATCACCTCCACCACCAGCCCGGCGTCGCGCAGGCTCTGGCGCAGCGCCTTGGGCAGAAGCTGCATCCGGGTGCCGGAGCCGAGCAGGAGGAACTCCACCCGCGGCTCCGCCGCGATGACCTGGGCAAAGTCCTCCGCCGTCAGGGCGGCGAAGTCCTGGGGACGCCAGGGCTCCGTGCGGTCGGGAAGGACCACGACCGCGCCGGTGCGCCATTGCCCGGACACGCAGAACTGCCCGTCCCCGTAGCCGTCGATGACCTGACGGTCCGACGGGATGATCGGCGTGATGTCCGCCATCTCTTGTCCGTTTCCTGTTCTCGCCGGTCCGTGCTTGGCCGATCAGGGCGTCGGGTTGGCGGCCGGGGCCGCGCTCTCCGCCGGCGCGTTGCGGCGCAGCCGGTTCTCGCCGAGGAACAGCAAGATGGGGGCGGCGATGAAGATGGACGAGGAGGTCGCCAGGAAAATGCCGAAGATCAGCACGATGCCGAAGTCCTGCAGCGCCTCGCCGCCGAAGAAGGCCAGCGGCAGGATCGACAGCAGCGTCGACATAGAGGTGCCCAGCGTGCGGTTCAGCGTCTCGTTGATCGAGCGGTCGATCAGCTCGCGCAGCGGCATCTTCTTGTAGATGCGCAGATTCTCGCGCATGCGGTCATAGACCACGACCTTGTCGTTGGTCGAGTAGCCCATGATCGTCAGGATCGCCGCGATGGCCGTCAGGTTGAACTGCATCCCGGTGATTGCGTAGAAGCCGACCACCTTCGTCACGTCCAGAAGCAGCGTGACGATGGCGCCCAACCCGAACTGCCATTCGAAGCGGAACCAGATGTAGACAAGCATCGCCAGCAGCGCGAGGCCGAGCGCCAGCATGCCGTTGAAGAACAGCTCGCCGCTGACCGACGCGCCGACCGCCTCGACGCGGCGCACCGTGGTGCCGGGAATCTCCTGGGCGAGCGTGGCCCTCACCTTGTCGGCGGCCACCTGCTGGGCCGCGTCGTCGCCCGGCTGGCGCTCCAGCCGAATCAGCACGTCCTGGGGCGAGCCGAACTCCTGCAACTGCACCTGCCCCATGTTGAGCTGGTTCAGCGTGTGGCGCAGCGAGGCGAAGTCGGCGGCCTGCGGCGTGCGCGCCTCGATGACGATGCCGCCGCGGAAGTCGATGCCGTAGTTCAGGCCGGGATAGAAGAACAGCACCACCGACGCGATCGACAGGAACGCCGACACGATCAGGCCGGCGTGTCGCCCGCGCATGAACTGGATGTTGGTGTTGTCAGGGACCAGACGAAGCCGGAACATGGGAATGACCTCTTACACCGGCAGGGCGGCCGGCCGCGTCTTGCGCAGCCAACTGACCATCATGAGACGCACGAGCACGGTGGCCGTGAACAGCGAAATCAGGATGCCGAAGGTGATGGTGACGGCGAAGCCCTTGATCGCGCCGGTGCCCAGCACGAACAGGATGGCCATCTTGATGGCGGTGGTCAGGTTGGCGTCCACGATGGTGGAGTAGGCGCGGCTGAAGCCGGCTTCGACCGAGCCGAAGACGCCACGGCCCTTCTTGGTCTCCTCGCGGACACGCTCGTTGATCAGGATGTTGGCGTCGACCGCCAGACCGAGCGACAGCAGGATGCCGGCGATACCCGGCAGCGTCAGCGTCGCCTGGAGCAGGGACAGCGCGGCCAGCGTCAGGACGGTGTTGACCAGCAGGGCGAAGCAGGCGAAGGCCCCGAACAGGCCGTAGGCGGCGATCATGTAGGTGCAGACCAGCACGAAGCCGATGCCCACCGCCATCAGGCCGGCGCGGATCGAATCGGCGCCGAGGTCGGGGCCGACGGTGCGCTCCTCGATCACCTTCAGCGGAGCCGGCAGCGCGCCGGCGCGCAGCAGCACGGCGAGGTCGTTGGCGTCGGCGGCGGTGAAGCTGCCGCTGATCTGGCCGCGTCCGCCGGTGATCGGCTCGCGGATCACCGGAGCGCTGATGACCTTGTTGTCGAGCACGATGGCGAAGGGCCGGCCGACGTTGGCGCGGGTCACGTCGGCGAAGCGGCGGGCGCCGATGCTGTCGAATTCGAAATTGACCACCCACTCGCCGGTCTGCGGGTTGCTGCCCGCGGTGGCGTTGGTCAGGTTGGCGCCGTCCACCTCGACCTTCTTGCGGATGACGTAGGCGCTCTGCGCCCGCCCGCCTTCCGCCGAGGGCAGGATGTCGGTGCCCGGAGGGGCGCGGCCGGCGCTCGGGTCGGCGTTCACGTCGACCAGACGGAAAGTCATCTTCGCGGTGGTGCCGAGCAGCCGCTTCACGCGGTCCGGGTCCTCGACGCCGGGAAGCTGGACCAGGATGCGGTCGGCGCCCTGGCGGGCGATGGTCGGCTCGTTGACGCCGGTCTCGTCGATGCGGCGCCGCACGATCTCGATGGACTGCTCGATGGCCTGGGTGGCGCGCTCGCGCAGGGCGATCTCGCTGAGCCGGGCGGTGACGCTGCCGCCGCTGGCGGTGACCTCCAGGTCCGGCTGGCCGCCGCCGAGCGGTCCACCACCGATGGTGTTGGCGAGCTGGCGCAGCGACCGCACCGCCGTGTCGGCCTGCGCCGGGTCGCGGAGTTGCACGGTGATGCCACGGTCGCCCGGGTTGATCGCCGTGTAGCCGACATTGTCGTTGCGGAGCTGGGTGCGCGCCGAATCGACCAAGCCTTCGACGCGGTCACGGATGACCGCGCCCATGTCCACCTCAAGCAGCAGGTGCGACCCGCCGCGCAGGTCGAGGCCAAGGTTGACCCGGTTGTGCGCGTACCAGTTCGGCAGGGCCGACAACGTCTCACGGCTGAGAAAGTTCGGCAGCGTGAGGATGGTCCCGAGCACGCAGATCGCGACGATCAGAAAAATCTTCCAGCGCGGAAAATACAGCATTCGTAAACCAGTCCCGTTCGCTACCGGAGAACCGCGTTACTTGCGGTCCACGACCTTCTCTTCAGCCTTCTCGTCGGCGCTCTTGGCCGGCTCGGACTTCGACAGCACGAGGTTCACGGTGGAGCGCATGACGCGGACGCGGACGTTCTCGGCGATCTCGACCTGAAGCTCGTCGTCCGGGCCGACCTTGGTGATCGTGCCGATGATGCCGCCGCCGGTCACCACGCGGTCGCCGCGACGGATGGCCTCCAGCATGCCCTTGTGTTCCTTCATCTTCTTCTGCTGCGGACGGATCAGCAGGAAATAGAAGACGACGAAAATCAGGATCAGCGGCAGGAACTGCACGATCATGTCGGCCCCACCGGCGGCGGGCGCGGCGGTCTGTGCATAGGCCGTCGAAACGAACATCTGGAGGCTCCCTGTGGTTTGGTTCCGAAGGCGCAGCGGGCGCTCGCGGACGCGGCGACTATAACGGTCCGGGCCGTTGATGCAATGGAATAGGGGTACGCCCGCCGGGCTTCAAGGGCCGCGGCTGTCCATGACGGCAAAGAGAAGCAGGAAGCGGCGCGTGCAGGGCGCCTCCACCGGTTCCACTCCGTGGAAGGACCGGTCGGACGGTGCATAGGCCAGCAGATGGTTCGGCAGGAAGGGCGCGGTGCCCGCCAGCTCGAAATCCTCGCGCGGGAACCGCTCCGTCGAACGCCCGGCGTTCGCGGTGAAGGACGGGTCGCGGGGCCGGTACAGCGCCGTGCCGAGATTGGGACGGCTGTCGTCCGCCGGCATGTAGAGCAGCATGGACAGGAAGGTGCCGAACACGTCGGTGTGGGGCAGCATGGCGTGGCCCGCATGGTCCTCGACCAGACGCGCGTAGACCATGGCCGGCCGGGCCGCGACGGGCGTTTCCAGCTTGGCGGCAAGCGAGGGGAAGCGCGGGGCGAGCCGGGCCAGGGTTTCCGGCCCGAACAGGCAATCGCGGACCTCCCGCCAAACCGCGGCGGCCTCCGGCTCCATCTCCCTCAGATTGCGGTCGGTCAGCACCATCTGATAGCGCTGGGGCAGCGTGTCCATCTGCAGGAGGGCCAGCGCCTCGAACCTGGGCCAGTGGGCGATGGCACGGGCGTAGAGGTCCGCCGGCAGGGCGTCCGGCACCACCAGATGCGGGAAGGGGTCCTCGCGAAGGGGCGTCTCCTCCAGCCGCCCCAGGACATGCGCGGCGCTCCCCGCCGGGTTGGGGAAATCGGCGGAACGTTCTGCGTGCATGGCCGGCCCTCGGTTCGCGTTGCACGCACCTTAGCGGCGCGCACGCCTCCCCCGCAAGCGCAGCGCCTTGTCCGGCGGCGCGCCGGCGGGTTAGGGTCGGCGCAACGAAACCGGAAGAAACGCCTGCGAAGGAACACGATGTCGGACGCCCAACTGCTGCCCCTCCTCACCCGCATCGCCGAGGCCCTGGAACGGCTCGCCCCGCCGCCGCCGGGCCGGCTCGACCTCGGCGCCGCCGACGCCTTCGTCTGGCACGCCGATCCCGACCGGCTGGAGCCGGTGCCCACCGTCAACCGGGTGGAGATCGACCTGCTGCGCGGCGTCGAGCGGCAACGCGACATCCTGCTGGACAACACCACCCGCTTCGCCACCGGCCTGCCCGCCAACAACGCCCTGCTCTGGGGCTCGCGCGGCATGGGCAAAAGCTCGCTGGTCAAGTCGGTGCACGCCGCGGTGGCCCAGGACCATCCCGGCACGCTGGCTTTGGTGGAGATCCACCGCGAGGACATCCCCACCCTGCCCCGCCTGCTCGCCCGGCTGAAGGACGAGCCGCGCCGTTTCATCCTGTTCTGCGACGACCTCTCCTTCGACCATGACGACGCCCACTACAAGTCGCTGAAGGCCGTTCTGGAGGGCGGGATCGAGGGGCGTCCGGAGAATGTGGTGTTCTACGCCACCTCCAACCGCCGCCACCTGATGCCGCGCGACATGATCGAGAACGAGCGCTCCACCGCCATCAACCCGGCCGAGGCGGTCGAGGAGAAGGTGTCGCTGTCCGACCGCTTCGGCCTGTGGCTGGGCTTCCACAACTGCGACCAGCCGACCTACTTCGCGATGATCGAGGGCTACGCCGCCCGCTTCGGGCTGGACATCCCGGCGGAGCAGCTGCGGGCCGAGGCCGTGGAGTGGTCGGTGACCCGCGGCAGCCGCTCCGGCCGGGTGGCCTGGCAATTCATCCAGGACCTGGCTGGCCGTCTGGAGAGGCCCCTTCGCTGACCCGCGGCTCCATGCGGTCGCGTGGATCGACCGCCTGGCTGCCCTTGCGCAGTTCGAAGTGAAGCTGCGGGCTCGTCACCGATCCGGTCTGACCGACCGTGCCGATGGCCTGCCCGCGCTTCACCGCCACGCCCCGCTCGACGTCGATGCGGTCGAGATGGGCGTAGGCGGTGATGAAGCCGTCCGAATGCTTCACCAGCAGCAGATTGCCGAAGCCGCGCAGCTCGTTGCCGGCGTAGGCGACGACGCCGTTGTCGGCGGCGACCACCGTCGTTCCCTTGCCGGCGGCGATGTTCAGGCCGTCGTTGTGCAGACCGTCCGGCTTCGGCCCGAAGGTCGATATCACCTTGCCCTTCACCGGCCAGAGCAGCCGCCCGGTGGCGCGCTGCGGCGTCGCCTCCTCCACCGCCTTCGGCGGCGGGGGTGGCGAAGCGGCGGCGACCTCCTGGGCCGGTGCCGGCGGCGGAGGCGGAACCGGAGCGGCCTCGACGACACGCGGCGCGGGCGTCGGTTCGGGAACGGCGGGTTTCTGGCCGGGCGGACGCAGCGAGGTCGGCGCTTGCCCCGGCTGGTAGACGGGCGCCGAGGCAACCGTGTCCGGCGCCGCGGACGGCTTGGCGCCGGGGAGCGGGGCTGGGACAGTCGCGGCCTGCGACGGGGACTCTGCCGGGGCCGGCGCAGAAGCGCCCGGAGGCGGCAGTTCCGCCGCCTGGATGGAGCCGCGCGACACCTGCCTGACCGGCGCCGAGGCCACCACCCCGCCGACGGCGGCCCCCGCGCTGGAGGACGGCGCCTGGGCCACCGCGGTGCCGCCCGGGGCGTCACCACCCGGCAGGCGCAGCGGTTGCCCGGCCTGCACCGCATAGGGCGCGGTCAGGCCGTTGAGCCGGGTCAGCTCGCTCATGTCCGCGCTGAACATGCGAGAGATGCCATAGAGCGTGTCACCGCGTTGGACGATGTACTGGCGCGACACCGGAAGGACGAGACGCTGGCCGACCTGCAGTTGGTAGGGCGGCGACAGGTGGTTGACCTCCAGCAGGTCGCGCAGCGGCACGTTGTAACGCCGCGACAACGAATAGGCGGAGTCCCCGCGCTGCACGATCACCGCGCCCCCGATGGAATCCGGGGTGCTGGACACCGAGGTGACCGGCGCCAGATCGCCGGTGCGCTGCTGGCAGGCGGCGAGCAGCGGCAGCACCGCCAGCGCCGCGAGGAGGGCGCGTCCTGTCACGCCGAATGGCACGCCGAACGGGCCGGCTATTCCGTTCCGGGGGGAGACGGAGGGTCGGACAGCAACGGTACGAAGCGGACGGGCCACAAGTCCTCCCGTGTAAGACCGGTTTCGGTCCGCCGGATGCGGACGACCCGCTGGCCGCGGTAGTCGCCCCCCAGCGGGATGACCATGACACCACCAACGGCGAGCTGATCCGTCAAGTCCTTTGGCGCCTCGGGTCCTCCGGCGGCCGTGACCAGTATGCGCTCGAACGGCGCCCGTTCGGGCCAGCCCTTCGTCCCGTCGCCGTGGCGGGTCGTGATGTTGTTCAGGCGCAGCGCCTGGAATCGCGTCTCCGCCTCGGTCAGCAACGGGCGCAGCCGCTCGACGGTGTAGACCCGCCGGCACAGCCGCGACAAGACCGCCGCCTGATAGCCGGAGCCGGTGCCGATCTCCAGCACCGTCTGCCGCTCCCCCAGTTCCAGCGCCTGGGTCATCAGCGCCACGATCAGCGGCTGGCTGATGGTCTGGCCGAGGTCAATGGGAAGCGCCGTGTCCTCCCACGCCTGATCCTGGAAGGGGTCGGGGACGAATCGTTCGCGCGGGATTCGCTCGATCGCGGCCAGAACCCGGGTGTCGGTCACGCCGTTGCGGCGCAACGCCATCAGAAGCCGGATCTTGCGTGCCTCGACCGTCACATTCTACCCATTCACCTCGGAAACCGGATTACTCGAACGCGTGCCGCAAGGTCTGGAGCGTCGGCGTGTGCGTCAGATCCAGATAGACCGGCGTCACCGAAATGCCCCCGTGGAAAACCACATGGATGTCGGTGTCGGGCGCCACGTCGGCCTCGCCGCGCAGGGTCCCGATCCAGATATAGGGCTTGCCGCGCGGATCGACACGCTCCACCAGTTCGTCGCCGATCTTGCGCTTGCCGTGGCGCACGACCTGGATGCCGGTGACCCGATCCGCCGGACAGGCTGGGAAGTTCACGTTGAGCAGGACGTATTTCGGCCAGGGCGTTGAGACGGCCTTGCGGATGACTTCCGCCCCCCAGCGCTCCGCCGCCGACCAGTCGATCTGGGCACGGTTCTCGTAGTGCTGGCTGAGCGCGATGGCCGGAACGCCCAGCAGGGTCGCCTCCATGGCCGCCGCGATGGTGCCCGAATAGGTCACGTCCTCGCCGATGTTGGAGCCCTGGTTGACGCCGGACAGGACCAGCGTCGGACGGGCGTCCTTCATGATGTGGTTGACGGCCAGCAGGACGCAGTCGGTCGGCGTGCCGTCCACCGTGTAGCGCCGCTCGTCAAGCTGGCGCAGGCGCAGCGGCCGGTTGATGGTCAGCGAGTGGCTGGCCGCCGACTGCTCCATCTCCGGCGCCACCACCCACACGTCGTCGGAGATGGAGCGGGCGATGGCCTCCAGAACCTTCAGGCCCGGCGCGTGGATGCCGTCGTCGTTGGTGACGAGGATGCGCGCGTTCGGCAGGTCGAGCGGATGATCGAACATCAGGCGGTGATCCTTTCCAGCCCGCGCATGTAGGGACGGAGCGCTTCGGGAACCAGGATGGAGCCGTCGGGCTGCTGGTAGTTCTCCAGCACCGCGATCAGGCAGCGGCCGACCGCCACGCCCGAGCCGTTCAGCGTGTGGACGAACTGCGTCTGCTTCTCGCCCTTCGGACGGCAGCGCGCCTTCATGCGGCGGGCCTGGAAGTCACCGCAGTTCGAGCAGCTCGAAATCTCGCGGTACATGTTCTGGCCGGGCAGCCAGACCTCGATGTCGAAGGTCTTGCGCGCCGAGAAGCCCATGTCGCCGGTGCACAGAGTCACGACGCGGTAGGGCAGCCCCAGCCGCTGCAGGATGGTCTCCGCGCACTGGGTCATGCGCAGGTGCTCCGCCTCCGACTGGTCCGGGGCGGTGACGCTGACCATCTCGACCTTCCAGAACTGGTGCTGGCGGATCATGCCGCGCGTGTCGCGGCCCGCCGAGCCGGCCTCGGCGCGGAAGCAAGGGGTCAGCGCGGTGTAGCGGTGGGGCAGTTCCTCCGTCGCCACGATCTGGTCGTTGACGAGGTTGGTCAGCGGCACTTCCGAGGTCGGGATCAGATAGTGATCGCCCGTGCGGAACAGGTCCTCCTCGAACTTCGGAAGCTGGCCGGTGCCGAACAGGGCGTTGTCGCGGACCATCAGCGGCGGCGCGATCTCGGTGTAGCCGTGCTCGCCGGTGTGGATGTCCAGCATGAAGTCGGCGAGCGCGCGCTCCAGCCGGGCCAGCCCGCCCTTCAGGACGGTGAAGCGGGCGCCCGACATGCGCGACGCCGCCTCGAAATCCATCAGGCCCAGCGCTTCGCCCAGCTCGAAATGCTGCTTGGCGTCCGCAATCGTCTTCGGCTCGCCCCAGCGGCGGATCTCGACATTGGCGCTCTCGTCCGGGCCTTCCGGCACGTCGTCGGCGGGCAGGTTCGGGATGGAGGCGAGCAGGCCGTCCAGCTCGGCGCCCAGCGCCTTCTCCTCCTCCTCGACCTGGGGCAGCCGCTCCTTGAGCTGCGCCATCTCGTCCATCAGCGGCTGGGCGTCGCGGCCCTCCCGCTTGGCGAGGCCGATCTCCTTCGCCGCCTCGTTGCGGCGCGCCTGCATCTCCTGCAACTGGGTCTGCGCGGCGCGGCGGCGCGAATCGAGGTCCAGCACCGTCGGCGACATCGGCTCAAGGCCCCGGCGGGCGAGACCGCGGTCGAAGGATTCGGGGTTCTCACGGATGGCGCGAAGGTCGTGCATGGCTCACGGCGATACGGAATGGGTGGGAGGCTGGTTATAGTCCGCCGCCGGGTGAAGGTCCAGAGGCGGAGCCCCGCCGATGGGAAAGACCCTGAAATGATTGGTGTCCTATACTTATCGGTGGCGCCGGGAACGCGAATGCGTGCAGAACCCCGGAATCGACCGCTGCCCTCTCCACTCCGGACATGATCCTCGACACCCGCACCCTCGTCATCGTCCTGGTGGGCATCGGCGTTCTGCTGTCCATCGCCGCCTTCCTGACCTGGAGGGCGCACCGCCACATCACCGCGCTGGCCTATTGGGCCGGGGGAGCGCTGCTCGGCACCGTCGGGATGGCCATGGTCACCGCTTACGGGGTCTGGCCGCCCGCCGCCGTCGTACCGCTGAGCAACGCCCTGGTGGCCGCCACCTACATCCTGAACTGGTTCGGCGTGCGCAGCTTCGCCGGACGGTCCATCCCCTGGCGCTTCGGGATGGCGCTGCTCGCCGTGCTGACCGCCGGCATCGCGTGGTTCGTGGTGGCAACCAACGACGTGACGGCGCGCGTCCTGATCATGTCCGCCGGAATCACCGGCCTGTCGCTGCTGGCGGCCCTGGAACTGTGGTGGATAGGGCCGGCGGACCGGCCGAGGCGGGCGCAACGGGTCACCGCCCTGGTTTTCCTGGCCCACGCCCTGTTCGTGGCCGGGCGCGCCGTGCTGACCGCCTGGGGTGGGCCGCTGGACAGCATCCTGACACCCAACCTGGTGCAGAGCGCCGGATTCCTGGAGGCCATCCTGGCCGTCACCGGCTGGGGATTCGGTTTCCTCGCCATGACCAGCGAGAAGCTTCAGGCCGATCTGGACCGCATCGGCACCATCGACCCGCTGACCGGCGCCTACAACCGCCGGGCCTTCCTGAAGCACGCCGAGCGGGAGTTGCTGCGGGCACAGCGGAACGGGGCGCCGCTGACCCTGCTGCTTCTCGATCTCGACCGCTTCAAGCGGGTCAACGACACCTTCGGCCATCTCGCCGGCGACGCGCTTCTCCGGCTTTTCTCCGAGACCGTCACGGCGCGGCTGCGCCGCACCGACCTGTTCGGGCGCTATGGCGGGGAGGAATTCTGCGTGCTGCTTCCCGACACCGACCGCAGCGGGGCGGCGGCGTTGGCGGAGGCGCTGCGGCGCGACGTGGCGGCGCGGCCACTGCCTTTCCAGGGCCACGAGATCGCCGCCAGCGTCAGCATCGGCATCGCCGCCTGCCGCGGCGGCGAGGATCTCGACGCGGCGCTGGCGGCCGCCGACCTGGCCCTCTACCGGGCCAAGCGGAACGGCCGCAATCAGGTGATGGTCGACGAAGCGACGGCGTAAGGAGCAAAGGGCCTTACGCCTGCTCGGCTTCCGTCTCGTCGGCGTCGCGTGTCTTCTCGATGCGGCGGCCGATCAGGATCGACACCTCGTAGAGCGCCAGCAGCGGGATGGCGAGGCCGACCTGGCTGATGACGTCCGGCGGGGTCAGGATGGCCGCGACGATGAACACGAACACGATGGCGTAGCGCCGCTTGGTGGCCAGCGTCTCCGTCGTCAGCAGACCGGCGCGGATCAGCAGGGTCAGCAGCACCGGAAGCTGGAAGGCCAGGCCGAAGGCGAAGATCAGGTGCATCACGAGGCCGAGATACTCGCTGACGCGGGCCTCGAACTCGATCGGCAGGGCGCCGGCGTCCATGCCCGGGTGGAACTCGAACCCCAGGAAGAAGCGCCAGGCCAGCGGGAAGATGAAGTAGTAGACCATCGCCCCGCCCAGGAAGAACAGGATCGGGGTGGCCACCAGGAAGGGCAGGAAGGCCTTGCGCTCGTGCTTGTAGAGGCCGGGCGCGACGAACATCCAGATCTGGCTGGCGACGATGGGGAAGGACAGGAAGCAGCCGGCCCAGAAGGCCACCTTCACATAGGTGAAGAAGGCTTCGGTCAGGCCGGTGTAGATCATCCGCCGCCCCTGCCCGGCCAGGATGTCGGCCAGGGGCTGGACCAGGAAGTTGTAGATCCGGTCCGAGAAAGCGTAGCACACGAAGAAGGCGATGATGATCGCCAGCGTCGCGTACATCAGACGGTTGCGCAGCTCGACCAGATGGTCGATCAGCGGCATCTTGCTTTCTTCGAGCTCGTCGTCGGTTTCGCCGGTCATGCGCGTTTCGCCGGACACTGGATCACGCCTGCTTGTTCGTGGTTGCCGCCGCAGCGGAATCGGCGGAGGCCGGAACCGGCGGCTGGGCCGGGGCCGGGGCCGGGGCCGGGACGAACTCCGGGGGCGGAGCCGGAGGAAGCGGGGCCGTGACCGGCGGTTCGGTCGCCGGCAGCGGCTGGGCCGCCGTCACCTGCGGCGATCCGACGGGAGGCACGGGAGCTGGACCGTCTTCCGGCGGGCTGCCGTGATAGCCGTCGGCCCCGAGGTTGGCTCCCACGTCGAAGGCGCCCTTCAGTTCCCCCTTCGGATCGATCGTGTTCTCGACCATCTTCTGGAGGTTCGTGTCGCGGACCTTCAGCGCCTCCTTGCGGAGCTCGTCAAGCTCCGCCTCGCGCATCATATCGTCGATGTGGCCCTGAAAGTCGCGCGCGACGAGACGCGCCTTCTTCACCCATTTTCCCAGGGTGTAGATGGCCTTGGGCAGGTCCTTCGGGCCGATCACCACGAGGGCGATGACCGCGATGACCATCAGTTCCGACCATGCGATGTCGAACATGGCTCCTCAGCCTTTCGAAGCGGCGCGGGGATGAAGGGCGCCGGACGGTCAGGTGCGGGCCGTCTCGTCCTTCTTCACGCCGGGGTCGGCAGCGGGCGGAACCGGGGCGGGCGGAACCGGATGGACCGAGGACACCGGCTGAGCCGGCGGGACCGGCTGGTTCGGCAGGACCTTGGAGTCGGCACCGGCGGTGGTACCCTCTTCCTCGTCCTTCAGGCCGGCCTTGAAGTTCTTGATGCCCTTGGCGAGGTCGCCCATGACCTTCGGCAGCTTGCCGGCGCCGAACAGGAGCAGGACGATCAGAAGGACGATGACCCAATGCCAGACGCTGGAGAATCCCATGACACACGTTTCCTGAACAGGCAGCCCAATGGCGGGGCGGCACTATGGCAGAAAGGTTCCCCTCCCGCAACGATCGGTCGGGCGAAACCGCTCAAACGACTAAGTGGGTGCACCGGCTGGAAAAACGAAGGCCTGACACAGGTCCATGCACACCGAAACGTGACTTTGTTCGGCGGGCAGGAACTGGCCGGGCATGCGGGAGTGCAGATGCACCGACCCGCCCTTCCCGTCCGGCACGTCGAGATGGACCAGGCTGGTCCGGCCGAGCAGGCGCGCCGCCATCACACGCGCCAGGACCGGCAGGTCCCCTGCAGGAACCGTGGCGGCGGGCTGGGCGGACAGCTTCAGCGCTTCCGGGCGGATCAGCACGTCCACGGCGGTGCCGTCGGCGATCTCCGTGGGGATCGGGCCGACCGGCGTGTCCACCGCCCCGCCCTGCACGACGCCGGCCAGCCGGTTGACCTCGCCGAAGAACTCGGCGGCAAAGGCGTTGACCGGGCGGGTGTAAAGGTCCACCGGGTTGCCGACCTGAACGACCTTGCCGGCGCGCATCAGCGCGATGCGGTCGGCCAGGAACATGGCCTCCTCCGGGTCGTGGGTGACCAGCATGGTCGCGGCCCCGTTCTGCTTCAGCACGTGCAGCGTCTCGTCGCGCACCTGCTCGCGCAGCCGGGCGTCCAGGCCCGAGAAGGGTTCGTCGAGGAGCAGAACCGCCGGATTCGGGGCGAGCGCGCGGGCGAGCGCCACACGCTGCTGCTGCCCGCCGGAGAGATGATGGGGAAAGGAGTCGGCGTAACCAGCCATGCCGACCTGCCCCAGCGTCTCCAGCGCGCGCTTGCGCTGCGCCTCGCCGGACAGGGCGGTCAGGCCGAAGCGCACATTGTCGAGCACCGACAGGTGCGGGAACAGCGCGTAATCCTGGAAGACGAGGCCGACGCCGCGGCGTTCCGGCGGCACCGCGCCGCGTTCGTCGGCCACCACCGTGCCGCCGATCCGGACGGAGCCGGTCTGCACCGCCTCCAGCCCCGCCGCAATGCGCAGCAGCGAGGACTTGCCGCAGCCCGACGGCCCGCACAGGCAGACGATCTCCCCTGCCCCGATGGTCACGCTGACGTCGTCGACGGCGACGACGCGCCCGTAGCGGTGGGTGACGGCGTCCAGCGCCAGGGCCTCCACCGCGATGGCGGCGCCGCCGCCCTGCGGACCGAAGGCGTCGAGATGCCGCCCGTTGGTCGGGAGCGTGACGGGCGCGGCCTCGCAGGGGGCGCCCTGCCGCGGGTCGGTCCCGCGACCGAACAGGGCCGACGCCTTGTCGCGCAGCGCGGTGCGCAGGCCGGCCGGCCGGGGTTCGGAAACGGCGTCTCCGGTCGTGGAGAAAGAACGGGCGTCGGTGACGGACGGACGATCCATGGCAGTCCCAGTCTGAAGCGGCCCGGGGGTCGTTTGATGGCGGTCGATTGACCTTAGTACCGGTGCGCCGACCCCGATGCAAATGGTTCTTATTTTCGAGCGTTCCGCTCAGGTATCGGAATCGTCAGCGTTTTCCGATGGTTCCGCGTCCTCCAGCCCGGCTCCGCCGATGCCCAGCAGCACGGGCCGCGAATCGAGCAGGCCGGCGGCGCGCAGGTCTTCCACCCCCGGCAGGTCGCGCAGCGTTTCCAGGCCGAAATGGTCGAGGAAATGATCGGTGGTGATCCAGGTCAGCGGGCGCCCCGGCGTCTCGCGGCGGCGGCCCGGCCGGATCCAGCCGTTCTCCATCAGGATGTCCAGCGTGCCCTTGCTGGTCGCCACGCCGCGGATCGCCTCGATCTCGGCGCGGGTCACCGGCTGGTGGTAGGCGATGATCGCCAGCGTCTCGATGGCGGCGCGGGACAGCTTCTTGGAGACCTCCTCCTCCGGCCGCAGCAGCGGGGCGAGGTCCACCGCCGTGCGGAAGGACCAGCCGGCGCCGGTGCGGATCAGGTTCACCCCGCGCGCCGCGTAATGGACGCGCAATTCCTCCAGCAGCGACCGCACGTCGGCGTCGCGGGTCAGCCGCCGGCCCAGCGTCTCCTCGTCCAACGGGTCGGCGGAGGCGAACAGCAGCGCCTCCAGCAGACGCAGGTCGCGCAGACGCTGCTCCACCTCCTCCGGATTCTCGATCTCCTGGATCATGCCGTCGGGTCCGCTCATTCCTCGTCGCCCTGCTGATGCTGGTGCTCATGCCGGCGCGATGCCCGGCGGACGTAGATGGGGGAAAAGGCGCCGTCCTGGCGAAGCTCCACCCGCCCGGCCTTGGCCAGCTCCAGCGTCGCCGCGAAATGGGCGGCCAGCGCCGAGCGGGTCAGCAGCCCGCCGCGCACGCCGTCCGGCAGGAAGCTCGACAGGGTGGCCCAGTCCGGCATACGGCCAAGCAGCTCGGACAGACGGCGCACCGCGTCCTCCAGCGAATAGAGGCGCACCGGCTCGATGTGCAGGACGCCGCCCTCCTGCCGCTTCCTGTGCTCGCCATAGGCTTTCAGCAGGTCGTAGAGCGTGACCTGGAAGACCGACTTGCGCAGGATGTCGAGATCCTCCGGCGCGCCGCGGGCGAAGCGGTCGACGCCGAGCTGCGGGCGGGCGAACAGCTTGGCCGCCGCCCCTTTCATCGCCTCCAGCCGTTGGAGCTGGAAGGCCAGCGCCGCCGCCATGTCCTCGCCCGAGGGCTCCTCGTCCTCGACTTCCGGGATCAGCAGGCGCGACTTCAGGTAGGCCAGCCACGCCGCCATGACGAGATAGTCCGCCGCCAGCTCCAGCCGCACCTTCCGCGCCTCGGCGATGAAGGTGAGATACTGGTCGGCGAGCTGGAGGATGGAGATCTTCGTCAGGTCCACTTTCTGCTCGCGCCCCAGCGCCAGCAGCATGTCGAGCGGCCCCTCGAACCCGTCCAGGACAAGGACGAGCTGTTCCGCCGGGCTGGCCGCCTCGGCGCCCTCGTCCTCACGATCCGGGGGTTTTCTGCCGACCATCCCGTCAGTTGCCGCTGAGGATGCGGATCAGCTCGATCATGTAATCCACCGGCGGGCCGAGCACCCAGGAGAAGACGCTGAGGTCCATGCCAAGCTCCCGCCCGATGAAGGGCAGCAGGAAGAAGGCGCCGATCAGGATCAGCATGCCGTACTTCTCCAGCCGGGCCAGCGGGAAGGCCAGCGCGTCGGGCAGGATGCCGACCGCCACGCGCCCGCCGTCGAGCGGCGGCAGCGGGATCATGTTGAAGACCATCAGCACGACGTTGACCAGGACCGACACCTCCAGCGCGGCGCGGAACCACATCTCCGTCGCCCCGCCCTGCGGGCTGGTGAAGCCCCAGATGATCGCGGAGACCAGCGCCAGCACGAAATTCACCCCCGGCCCGGCCAGCGCCACCCACACCATGTCGCGGCGCGGGTGGTGCAGGCGCCCGAAATTCACCGGCACCGGTTTGGCCCAGCCGAAGACGAAGCCGGTGGTGAAATACATCACCGCCGGCAGCACCACCGTGCCCAGGGGGTCGATGTGGCGGAGCGGGTTCAGCGTCACCCGGCCCAGCCGCCACGCCGTGTCGTCGCCGCGCCACATCGCCACGAATCCGTGCGCCGCCTCGTGCAGCGTGATGGCGAGGATCGCGGGGATGGCGACCGCGAAGATCATCGGTATGCGGTCGATCAGACCTTCCAGCACGCGCATCTCTCCCGTTGCGCCCCCCGGATTCGCCGGGGAAGCCTGAGCATGGCTCTAAACCTGGGGAGTTCCCAGCAATTCCGCCAGACGCGCCCGCAGGTCGTCGGCGTCCACCGGCGGCGCCGGACCGCGCAGCGCCTCCGCCCGCGCCCAGCGTCGGACGGCCTCCCCGCTCATCGCCGGGACGCCCTCGGCCACCGCCACCATCTCCTCCATCACACCGTTGCAATGGAGCACGACGTCCAGCCCGGCCGCCAGGACCGCCTCCGCGCGGCCGCGCATGCCGCCGGCCAGCGCGCCCATCGACAGGTCGTCGCTGAACAGCAGCCCGTCGAAGCCGATGGGGGCGCCGCGCACGACGTCGCGCACCACGGTCGCCGAGGTGCTGGCGGGCCGGTCCGGGTCGATGGCCTTCATCACCACATGGGCGACCATGCCCAGCGGCATGTCGGCCAGGGCGCGGAAGGGCGCGAAGTCGGTGGCCTCCAGCGCCGCGCGCGGAGCGTCCACCACCGGCAGTTCGGCATGGCTGTCGGTGAAGGCCCGGCCATGGCCAGGCAGATGCTTGACGACCGGCAGAACGCCGCCGGCCATCAGCCCTTCGCAGGTCGCCCGCGCCAGATCGGCGACGCGGGCCGGATCGCCGCAGAAGGCGCGGTCGCCGATGATGTCGTGGGCGCCTTCCACCGGCACGTCGCAGACCGGGGCGCAATCCACCGTCACGCCGCAGTCCGCCAGCATCAGCGCCAGCAGCCGGGCGTTGATCCGGGCGGCCTCCCGCCCGGCGGCGGCGTCACGGGCCGCGAGGTCGCCGAAGGCGCGCATCGGTGGAAAGGCCGGCCAGTGCGGCGGGCGCATGCGGGCCACCCGCCCGCCCTCCTGGTCGATCAGCACGGGGGCGTCGGCGCGGCCCACCGCCGCGCGCATCTCCGCCACCAGCGCGCGGACCTGCTCCGGCGTGTCGCAGTTGCGCCGGAACAGGATGAAGCCCAGCGGATCGGCGTCGCGGAAGAAGGCGCGCTCGTCCGCGGTCAGGGCGGTGCCGGCGGCGCCGAACACCACGGCGCGATGGGCCGCGCGATGGAATCCGGACGCGTTTCGGGCGTTCGGCAAAGCCGGATCAGGGACGGACAACCACACACCCCACATTCTGGGACTTGAGCTGGGCGCAGACCGACTTGGCACGCTCCTCGTCGAGACCGACGCCCTGGATGCGGTAAAAGATGCCCTTCTCGCCCAGATCGGCCTTGGCGACCTGCATGGACAGCCCGCCGAGCGCCGCGCCGTAGCGGCTGGTCAGGCGCTTCCATTCCGTCGAGGCCTCGGCCTCGCTGCGCACCGCGGCGAGCTGGACGCGCCAGTTGCCTCCGCCCGACGCCTTCGCCGGCGCGGGCGCCGGCTGCGGAGCCGGGGCGGCGGCCACCGGCGGCGCAGGCTGCGGCTTGAGCGCCGCGGCGGGGGGCGGCGTCTGGGCCTGCGGCGGAGCCGGAGCCGGCTTGGCAGCCGGCGGCGCGGGCTGCGGCTTGGGCGCCGGAG
>NZ_JBHSLC010000034.1:0-9439 GCF_042657465.1 Azospirillum himalayense
AGGGCTGGAAGGCGCTGACCGACGCCATCGGCGGCAAGGTGCAGCTGGTCGGCGACGACCTGTTCGTGACCAACCCGGCGCGTCTGGCCGACGGCATCCGGAAGGGCGTGGGCAATTCGATCCTGGTCAAGGTCAACCAGATCGGCACGCTGTCCGAGACGCTGGAAGCCGTCGACATGGCGCACAAGGCCGGCTACACGGCGGTGCTGTCGCACCGTTCGGGCGAGACCGAGGACAGCACCATCGCCGATCTGGCGGTTGCCACCAACTGCGGCCAGATCAAGACCGGTTCGCTGTCGCGCTCCGACCGGCTGGCCAAGTACAACCAGCTCATCCGCATCGAGGAGATGCTCGGCGCAGCATCCCGCTTCGCCGGACGCGGCATCCTCAAGGCGTAACGGCCCCAACGGAAGGCGGCCTGCGGCAAAGTGTCCGGTGAGCTCGGATTTGCTGCGCCGCACCGCCTTTTCCGCTAATATATCAGTACACAAAAAGACGCTCAGAGAAGAAGACGGCAAGACGCGCTTCCCCCTTCAGCAAGGCGCGCGCCGGGAGGGATCGGCTGAAACGGGCAGCATCATGCCTATTTCTCTTATCCGGAGTGTTCTGCAATGACTGCCAATGGTGAAACCAGCGGCGACCTCCCTGCGGTGCCGACCGAGGCGGCCCCGATCGAGAACGTCACCTTTGACGAGATCGTGGTCGGGCAGTCCGCCAGCATCGCGCGGCAACTGACCGTGATGGACGTCGAGCTGTTCGCCACCGTCTCCGGCAACATCGATCCGGTTCATCTGGACGCGAAATTCGCCGCCGACAGCCGCTTTCAAAAGGTGATCGGCCACGGCATGTGGTCCGGCGCTCTGATTTCCGGCGTGCTGGGGACCCGGCTGCCCGGCGCCGGCACCGTCTACGCCGGCCAGGACCTGCGCTTCCGCCGTCCGGTCGGGCTGGGCGACGTCATCACCGCCACCGTCACCGTGCGCGAGAAGCAGGCCGACAAGAACATCGTCGTCTTCGACTGCCTGTGCACCAACCAGGACGGCGAGGTCGTGGTGACCGGCACCGCCGAGGTGGTGGCGCCGACCCGCAAGGTCCGCCGCGCCGCCCACGCGCTGCCGCAGATCCAGATGATCCGCCACGACAAGCACGACGCGCTGCTGCGCAAGTGCGACGGGTTGGAGCCGGTCGCCACGGCGGTCGCCCATCCCTGCGACGAAAGCTCGCTGAAGGGCGCGGTGGAGGCGGCGGAAGCCGGTCTGATCGACCCCATCCTGATCGGCCCGGCGGCGAAGATCCGCGCGCTGGCCGTTGCCCATGGGCTGGACATCGCCCGCTACCGTCTGGTCGACGTCGAGCACAGCCATGCCGCCGCCGCGGCGGCCGTCGCCCTGGCCCGCACCGGCGAGGCCGAGGCGGTGATGAAGGGCAGCCTGCACACCGACGAGCTGATGGCCGAGGTCGTCCGCAAGGAGACCGGCCTGCGCACCAGCCGCCGCATCAGCCACGTCTTCGTGATGAACGTGCCGACCTACCCGCGGGCGCTGCTGATCACCGACGCGGCGATCAACATTTACCCGACGCTGGAGGACAAGGTCCACATCGTCCAGAACGCCATCGACCTCGCCAAGGTGCTGGGCGTCGAGACGCCGCGCGTCGCCATCCTGTCGGCGGTGGAAACCCTCAACCCGAAGATCGCCACCACGCTGGAAGCCGCCGCACTCTGCAAGATGGCCGACCGCGGCCAGATCACCGGCGGCATCCTCGACGGCCCGCTGGCCTTCGACAACGCCATCAGCGCCGAGGCCGCGCGCATCAAGGGCATCAAGTCCCCCGTCTCCGGCCAAGCCGACATCCTGCTCGTCCCCGATCTGGAGGCCGGCAACATGCTGGCCAAGCAGCTCTCCTTCCTCGCCAACGCCGACGCGGCGGGCATCGTTCTGGGCGCGCGGGTTCCGGTCATCCTGACCAGCCGCGCCGACAACGTCCGCACCCGCCTCGCCTCCTGCGCCGTGGCGGCGCTGGTGGCCGCCGCGCGCCGTCCCGCCCTCGCGCTCAACGCCGCTGCCGCTCCCCTGGCTGCCTCCATGGCTGCGGAGTGAGGATCACACCATGTCGCACCGTGACGCCTGTCTCGTCATCAACGCGGGCTCCTCCAGCCTGAAATTCTCCGTCTTCTGCGGCGCCGGAAAGAGCGATCTGGAGGCCGTTCTGACCGGCCAGATCTCCGGCATCGGCACCGCCCCGCGCTTCGAGGCCAAGGACGCGGCCCGCCACGTCCTGGCCGACGGCATCCTGGACGAGGTCGGCCCCGGCGACCGCGCCGGGCTGCTCGGCTTCCTGCTGACCTGGATGCGGCACGAGCTGCGGGACGTGCGGCTGGTCGCCGCCGGTCACCGGGTCGTGCACGGCGGCACCCGCTTCGACGCGCCGGTCCGGCTGACCCCGGCGGTGCTGGCCGAGCTGGAGGCCCTGGTGCCGCTGGCGCCGCTGCACCAGCCGCACAACATCGCGGCGATGACCGCTCTGGCCGAAGTCTATCCGGAGCTGCCGCAGGTCGCCTGCTTCGACACCGCCTTCCACAGCACGCGGCCCTGGCAGGCCCAGATGTTCGCCCTGCCGCGCGAGCTGACCGACGAGGGCGTGCGCCGCTACGGCTTCCACGGCCTGTCCTACGAGTACATCGCCCAGCGCCTGCCGCAGATCGCGCCGGAGCTGGCCGAGGCCCGCGTGGTCGTCTGCCATCTCGGCAGCGGGTCCAGCCTGTGCGGCATGCGCGCGGGCCGTAGCGTCGACACCACCATGGGCTTCACCGCTCTGGACGGCCTGCCGATGGGCACACGCCCCGGCGCGATCGACCCCGGCGTGCTGATCTATCTGATGCGCGAGAAGGGCATGGGCCCCGACGAGCTGGAGCGGCTGCTCTACCACAAGTCCGGCCTGCTCGGCGTCTCCGGCGTGTCCAACGACATGCGCGCCCTGCTGGACAGCGAGAGCCCGCAGGCGGCGGAGGCGGTGGAGCTGTTCTGCTTCCAGGTCGCCAAGCAGGCGGCGGGGCTGGCCGCCTCCATGGGCGGGCTTGACGCGGTGGTCTTCACCGCCGGCGTCGGCGAGAACTCCGCCCCGGTGCGCGCGCGGGTGGCGGAGAAGCTGGGCTGGCTCGGCGTCCACCTCGACGGGGCGGCGAACCGCGCCCGGGCCACGCGCATTTCCGCCGCCGACAGCCGCGTCCCGGTCTTCGTCATCCCCACCGACGAGGAGCGGATGATCGCCAGCCACACGCTGGGCATCCTGGCGCACAGCGCGGTGCTGTCGCCCCTGGCGGCCTGAACGGACGTCTCAGAGTCCGCCCAGAAAGCTCCGGATCGCGTCGAGCACCAGAGCTTCCTGTTCGCGGTGCGGCACATGGCCGGTGTCGGGGAGAAGCCTCGCGGCTCCCCGCCCGGCCGCGATGCGCTCGGGGTGTGCGGCGGAGCCGTACTCGTCGCGGTCGCCGTGCAGGGCCAGCACCGGGCAGCGCACCGCCGCCAGGGCCCGGTCCAGGGTCCAACCGGAGAAGGCGGGCGACAGCCACGTCTCGGTCCAGGCGTCCAGGACCCAGCGGGCCTTGTCGCCGTGATACCGCGCCAGACGCGCGACGTTGGCCGGGTCCTGGAAATCGCGTTTGGCGTCGCGGATGCCGGCGAGGGTTCTCTCTTCCACGAACGCCTGTGCGGCGATGGTGACGAGGCCGCGGCAGCGCTCGGGAAAACGCGCCGCCGTCTCGACGGCCATGCCGCCCCCGACGCTGTGCCCGCAGGCGACGAATGCCGCCACACCGAGCTGGTCGCACAGCGGCGGGATGCTGTCCCGCGCCTCCGCGGCGATGAAATCCAACGCAAGCCGCCCGGGATGGACGTCCGAGCGTCCAAAGCCGAGCCGGTCGTAGGCGATGACGCGGCGGTTCGTCCCGGCCGCCAGCCGCTGCGGGAAACCGCGCCACAAGTCCACGCTGCCGAGGGAGTCGTGGAAGAGGATGATCGGCGCGCCGCGGTCGGCTTCCGGGGTCCAGCTCTTAGCGAAGAGGTTGCCCTCCACGGTCCGGATCGTCCATTCGGTCTCGGTCACGGATGAGTCGTGCTGTGTCGGCATGGCGGTCGGCGTTCGGTCCCGGGGACATCCGTTATGCCGTGAAGTTCCGAAGAACGCCCGCGGAAAGGTGTCGAAGCCGCCTTTGCTCCAAGCCCGGTCCCGCCATCGGATCGATGAGGCGGCTGTCCGGGCAACGCAATCGCAGGACATCCCCCTCCTTTGAGGAAGGGGGATGGCATCGGCGAATCGTCAGTTGCCGAGCTTGCTGGTGTCGAGCACGATCATCGCCACGCCGATCTTTTCCTTGCTGGCCGGATCGAGTACGGGAACGCTGACCTCGGTCAGCATGGCGTTCGTCTCGGCGTCCTTCTCCGGATCGGTCATGTAGAGGTCGGAGCCGCCGCTGTAGACCTTCTGCCACTTCGGCTCGTCGCCCTGCCAATAGTCGGAGGTGCCACCGGTCTGGGCCACGTTCAGGCCGCGGTTGTCCATCAGCAGGATCTCCACGATCCGGCCGTTGCTCTTGTCCGTCACCTCCTTCAGGCGCTTGGTCACGGCGTTCGCGGCGATCGTGTCATAGGTGGGGTTGGCGGACTTGGCCTTGGCGGCGGCCTTCCAGTCGTTGTCCATGGCGTCGATCTTGGCCTGGTCGAGGCCCTTGTGCGCGGTGTTCTGGGCCTTGACGGCGTCGACGACCGCCGGATCGGCGAGCCAGGTCTGGGCCTGCGGGCTCACCGTCTTGCGGACGCTGGCTTCCAGGGCGGGATCGGCGGCGTAGGCCGGCAGGGTGCCGAGCGTGGCCAGAACCGCCGCGGTGGAGAGCAGCAAGGAAAAGCGTTTGGTCATCGATTCCTCCCATGAATGATCCGCCCGCGGGCGGCCTTTGGCGGCCTGTGCTCCGTGGGCTCCAGACCATAGGTCCCGCGGCATCCCGGCGGTCAGAGGAATGCGCGATTTATTCCGTTCAACGGAAAATTGGCGATGCCAACCATAATTGCCCTTGAACCAATTGCTCTTGAACCGCGCTCCCGTCCACGCGGCCTTCACCGCCGCCTCTTGTCAGGACGTGTTCGCAATGGCATACTAGTATGCAAGTTGACGCGATGGACGCCATGACCGACACGCCGACCTCCTCCGCCCTCACCGACATCCGTGGCCCCCGCCTGCACGGGGTCTATGACGCCCTGCGCGCCGCCGTGCTGTCGGGGGAGATCCGTCCCGGCGAGGGGATTTCGGAGACCCGCGTGGCCGCCCGCTACGGCGTCAGCCGCACCCCGGTGCGCGAGGCCTTCCGCCGTCTGGCCGACGAGGGGTTCCTGCGCATCGTGCCGCAGGTCGGCACCTTCGTGGCGCCGATCCAGCTCGCCGCGGTGTCGGACAGCCAGTTCATCCGCGAGACCCTGGAATGCCGGACGGTGCGTCTGGCCGCCGATCGGGCGGAGGCGGCGGACGTCGCCTCGCTCACCCGGCTTCTCGACTCGCACCGCGCGGTGATGGCGCCCGACCGCCACGCCGAGTTCTTCGCCCTCGACGAGGCCACCCACGCCGAGCTGGCCCGCATCGCCGGGCGTCCGGCGGTGTGGGACCTGCTGGTCGCCGTCAAGGCGCAGCTCGACCGCGTGCGTTTCCTGTCGCTGCACAGCGAAGGCTGGGCGGCGAAGATCGTCGGCGAGCACCAGAGCATCGTGGACCGCGTCGCCGCCCGCGACCCCGACGGCGCGGAGGAGGCCATGCGCGCCCATCTGCGCACCGTCTTCGCGGCGGTGGACGAGATCGCCCGAACCAACAGCCACTTCTTCGAGACCTGAAAGCCGTCATGCGGAGTGTTCCATGCGCCTGAGCCCCGACACGCTGCCCTCGCTGCGCCCCGGCGTGCAGCGTCCCGGCTATGACCGTGCCGCTTTGACCACCGGAATTGTCCATCTGGGCATCGGCGCCTTCCACCGCGCCCATCAGGCCGTCTACACCGACGCCGCCCTGGCGCGCTCCTTCGGCCCCTGGGGCATCGCCGGGGTCAGCCTGCGCAGCCCCGACACGCGCGACGCGCTGGAGCCGCAGGGCGGCCTCTACACCGTCGCCGTGCGCGACGCCGCCGGCGAGCGGCTGCGGGTGGTCGGCTCGGTCACCGGGCTGCTGGTCGCCCCGGAGGACCCCGCCGCGGTGCTGGACCTGCTGACGCGCCCCTCCGTCCGCATCGTCACCCTGACCGTCACCGAGAAGGGCTATTGCCACGATCCGGCAACCGGCGCGCTGAACGAGGCCCATCCGGACATCGTCCACGACCTCGCCAACCCGGAAAGCCCCCGCAGCGTGCCCGGCTTCCTGGTGGAGGCGCTGATCCGCCGCCGCGCCGCCGGGGTCGAGCCCTTCACGGTGCTGAGCTGCGACAACCTGCCGAGCAACGGCGACACCGCCGCGGGCCTGCTGCGCCGCTACGCCGAGCTGCGCGACCCCGCTCTGGGGACGTGGTTCGCCGGGAACGTCGCCTGCCCGAACAGCATGGTGGACCGCATCGTGCCGGCCACCACCGACGCCGACCGCGACCGCGTGTCGGACGGGCTGGGCCTGCGCGACTCCTGGCCGGTGGTGACCGAGCCGTTCAGCCAGTGGGTGATCGAGGACCGCTTCCCCACCGGGCGCCCGGCCTGGGAGCTGGAGGGGGCGGAACTGGTCCCCGACGTCCATCCCTACGAGACGATGAAGCTGCGCCTGCTGAACGGCAGCCACTCCACGCTCGCCTATCTCGGCTACCTCGCCGGCTACGAGACGGTGTCGGACACCATGGCCGATCCGGCCTTCGCCCGGCTGATCCGCGGCCTGATGGACGAGGAGGCCGGTCCGACGCTGCACATGCCGCCCGGTGCCGACCTCGGCCATTACAAGGACGCGCTGATCGAGCGCTTCCGCAACCCCGCCCTGCGCCACCGCACCTGGCAGATCGCCATGGACGGCACGCAGAAGCTGCCGCAGCGGCTGCTCGGCACCATCCGCGACCGGCTGGCCGCCGGAGCGCCCATCGACCGGCTGGCGCTGGGAGTGGCGGCCTGGATGCGCTACGTCTCCGGCACCGACGAGGCGGGCCGCCCCATCGACGTGCGCGACCCGATGGCCGCGAAGCTCGCCGAACTGGCGGCGGAGGCCGGGCCGGTGGCCGACCGTCTCGCGCCCGCCCTGTTCGGGCTGAGTGCCGTCTTCGGCGACGACCTGCCGCGTGACCCGCGCTTCACCTCTGCCGTGACCGACGCGCTGCGCCGGCTCTACGCCGAGGGCGCCCGCGCCGTCGTGCACTCGGTCGCGCCGGCGGCGGGCTGAGGCGCCCCCTCCCAACGATCCCATCGAAACACGCCGGAATCGGCACCGCACTCTTCTTCAAGGAGCAGACCATGGAACAGACTTGGCGTTGGTTCGGCCCGGACGATGTGATCCGGCTCAACCACATCCGTCAGACCGGCGCCACCGGCATCGTCACCGCCCTGCACCAGATCCCCTACGGCGTGGTCTGGTCGGTCGAGGAGATCGAGGAGCGCAAGGCGATGATCGCCGCCGACCCCTCGCTCGGCCTGCGCTGGAGCGTGGTGGAAAGCCTGCCGGTCCATGAGTCCATCAAGATCGGCGAGGGCGATCTGGCCCCGCTGTTCGACAACTACCGCCAGTCGCTGCGCAACCTCGCGGCCTGCGGGGTGACGACGGTCTGCTACAACTTCATGCCGATCCTCGACTGGACCCGCACCGACCTCGCCGCGCCGGTGCCGGGCGGCGGCACGTCGCTGCGCTTCAACGCCTTCGAGCACGCCGCCTTCGACGTCTTCATGCTGGAGCGTCCGGGCGCCGAGGACGACCATTCGCCCGAGGTGCTGGCCCGCGCCCGCGCCTGGTTCGACAAGGCGTCGGAGGACGACAAGAAGACGCTTCTCGCCAACATCATGGCCGGCCTGCCGGGCGCCTTCGACCGCTACGACATCCCGGGCCTGCGCAAGATGCTCGACCGCTACAAGGACATGAGCCACGGCGCGCTGCGCGAGACGCTGGCCCGTTTCCTGCGCGAGGTGATCCCGACCGCGGAAGAGGTGGGCATCCGCATGTGCATCCACCCCGACGACCCGCCGCGTCCGCTGATGGGCCTGCCGCGCATCGTCAGCAACGAGGACGACCTGGACTTCATCGTCAACGTCATCGATTCGGAGGCCAACGGCATCACCTTCTGCACCGGCTCGCTCGGCGCCGGGGCCAAGAACGACGTGCCGGCGATGATCAAGCGCTTCGCCCCGAAGGTGACCTTCGCCCATCTGCGCAATGTGAAGAAGGACCCCGACGGCTCCTTCCAGGAGGCCGAGCATCTGGGCGGCGACGTCGACATGGTGTCGGTCGTCACCACGCTGCTGGAGGAGCAGAAGCGCCGCAAGGACGCCGGCAACCCGAACTGGCGCATCCCCTTCCGCCCTGATCACGGCCACGAGCTGCTGGACGACGTGGGCAAGAAGACCCACCCCGGCTACCCGGCAATAGGGCGTCTGCGCGGTCTGGCGGAAATCCGCGGCGTGATGACCGCCGTGTCCTCGATGCGCCAGCTGCCCGTCTGATTGGTTGGGACGTTTGACCGGTCCGGCAGTCGAGCCCGGCCATCTGGTGGTGGAGGGGAAGCGCGGTGGCATGGCGCTTCCTCTCTTCGCCGCAACGAACGAAGGAGTCGCGGCCGATCGGCCTGTTCGGCGTTCGTATGGCCGATGTCCCGATCGGCCTGCGCGCTCTTGTCGCGTGTCCAGCCGGTGTCATGCTGGACCTGATGCCGGCACCCTGAAGGGTAGGGGCCCCGGATCTCCATTCGTATTCGAATGAAATGCCGGAAAAAGCGGTGCGGAAACGTCCCGTCTTCTTTTTCTCACACCCTGCAAGTCCCCCCTGCGGCATGATTCTTTAAACAATTTCCGTCGCTTAGTGCCTTCACAACTTTCTTTCGGGGAAGGCGCGAAAAGCTATGGCAAAAACATCACAATCAATTAAAATCAGGGTTGTGGTGTCGGCCCTTCGGGTGCCCGCGCCCCGACGAGAAGGGAAGCGACTGGGATGAGCAACCGTCAGAATCCGCGATACGCCGCCGCCATGCTTCTTCGCGTGGTCGCTGCGAACGGGCGCTGCGATGTTCGTCCGATCGATCAGGTGCCGAAGAGCGCCCAGGAGATCGAGCTCGAGTGCTTCCTGCGCGACGGCTTCGCGCCCCAGCCGTCCGATCGCCGGCGGGCCGTTGCCCTCCGGGCCTGATCCGAAGGCCGCTTTCAGAAAAAATGCGGGTCGATGAAAAAAGCTCTTGCCGGGTTTGGCCGAGGCGCCTATAACCCGGCTCCCACGACGCCGGGGCCGCTGAGAAGCGCGA
>NZ_JBHSLC010000035.1:0-157422 GCF_042657465.1 Azospirillum himalayense
GCCCGCGTGGAGGGCGGCGGCACCACCCTCGACCTCGGCGGCGGCAACCGCATCACCATCCTCGGCCAGACCGGAAACGTCGCCGCCTGGTTCGGCTGAGCGCGGCGCGCGGAGCCGCCTGCAAGCGGCGGGAGCCGGGGTCCTTCGGGCTTCGGAACCCGCCGTCGCCATTTCAGGCGGCGGGATGGCGGGGTGGGCAAGCGGCACCGGACCAATGCCACCGGATATGTGTCCGGCGAGCAGGTCGAGGTCGCCAAGGGCGCCTTCCCAACGCGATCGCCGCTTTCCTCACGCTTCCAGACCGTCTCGCGTCCTTTGACCGCCTTGGTTGCGACGTCGTCGAGGTGGTTGAGGCGGTCCGCCGCGGATCACGACCCGCATTCAGAGGACCGGGCGCCCGCCGTTCCGCGTCCGCAGATGGTCGATGAGGGCACGCAGCCGGGGCGGCACCGTCCGGCGGCTCGGGTAGTAGAGGTGGAAGCCGGCGAAGGGCGGGCAGAAATCCTCCAGGACGGCCACCAGCGCGCCGCGCTCCAGATGAGGCCGGAAGGTCTCCTCCATGCCGCAGGTGAACCCGGCACCGGCCAGGGCCAGCCGGACCATCATCCCCATGTCGTTGGTCGCGACCCGCGGGTTCACCGCGATGTCGAAGTCGCGCCCGTCCTCGGTGAACTCCCAGCGGTAGGGCGCCACGTCCGGCGCCGGGCGCCAACCGATGCAGCGGTGGGCGAGCAGGTCGCGCGGATGGGCGGGCCGCCCCGCCCGCGCCAGATAGGCCGGTGAAGCGACCACCAGCTGCCGCTGCGGGGGGGAGACCGGCACCGCGATCATGTCCTGTTCGATGGCCTCGCCCAGCCGGACGCCCGCGTCGAAACCCGCCGCGACGATGTCGAACTCCTCGTCCGTCACCAGGATGTCGATGCCGACCGAGGGGTAGGCGGCGAGGAAGCCGGCCAGCGCCTCCCCCTCCAGGATGCTTTCCGCGATGGACGAGACGGCCAGACGCAGCGTACCGCCGGGCGCCCCATGCGCCGAGGCGATGACCTCCAGCGCCGTGCCGATCTCCGCCAGCGCCGGGCGCGTCGCGGCGAGCAGATGGGCGCCCGCGTCGGTCAGCCGGACGCTGCGCGTCGTCCTGTGGAGAAGCGGCACGCCAATGCGGTCCTCCAGCCGGCGGACCGCTTGGCTGACGGCGGAGCGGGTGACGCCCAGTCGCTCGGAGGCCCGGCGGAAGTTGAGCGTCTCGGCCACCGCCAGGAACGCCGCCATGCCGTCGAAGGGATCATTCATTGGTTAGCAATGCTAACCAGCCCGTTCAGGATTGGCAACTCGAACCATCGGCCGCGGGATCATAGCTATTCTCCGTCACCGCAACGAATGACGGAGAGGAGCACGACATGACCGCGATCACCGACAAGACGATCCTCATCACCGGCGCCTCCAGCGGCATTGGGGAGGGTACCGCCCGCGTCCTCGGCGCCGCCGGGGCGAAGCTGGTGCTCGGCGCCCGCCGGACCGACCGGCTGGAGGCCCTGGCCGCCGACATCCGGGCCGGCGGCGGCACCGCGGAGATCCGCGCGCTGGACGTGACTGACCGCGCGGACATGGCCGCCTTCGCCGCCTTCGCACTGGAGCGGTTCGGGCGCATCGACGTGCTGGTCAACAACGCCGGCGTCATGCCGCTGTCCCCCATGGCCTCGCTGAAGGTCGAGGAATGGGACCGCATGATCGACGTGAACATCCGCGGCGTCCTCTACGGCATCGCCGCGGTGCTGCCGGCCATGAACGGCCAAGGCTTCGGCCAGATCATCAACATCGCCTCCATCGGCGCTCTCGCCGTCTCGCCGACCGCCGCGGTCTACTGCGCGACGAAATACGCGGTGCGGGCCATTTCCGACGGGCTGCGCCAGGAGAACGAGCGGCTGCGCGTCACCTGCGTCTGCCCCGGCGTCGTGGAATCGGAGCTGGCCCACACCATCACCGACCCGGAGGCCGAGGAGCTGATGCGGAGCTACCGCGCGGTCTCCATCAAACCGGACGCCATCGGGCGGGCCATCCTGCACGCCATCGAGCAGCCGGACGACGTCGACACCAACGAGATCGTGGTCCGTCCCACGGCCAGCCATTGAGCCCACCATTGAGGAAGAGGCCAAGCATGACCCACGGCACCGACACCCTCACCCGCCCACCCGCGCGCCTGCGCACCCTCGTCGCGGCGGGGCTCCTCGCCGCGGTTCCGGCGATGCCCGCCCCCGCCTTGGCCAGCGCCCTGACCACGGAGGAACGCGCCAAGCGCGGCGGCGAGGTGATCCGCAGCCTGAACAACGGCCAGCCCCAGCCCACCCTGGAGCGGATGCGCGAGGAGTTCCCCTTCCTGGCGGAGGCCACCGAGGCCTACGCGCTGGGCGACGTCTGGTCGCGGCCGGGGCTCGACACGCGGACCCGCCAACTGGCCGCGGTCGCCGCCTTCGCCGCCATCGGCGAGACGGCCTTCATGAAGATCCACGCCGGCTACGCGCTCAACGCCGGCGTCTCCGAGGACGAGTTGAAGGAGATCATCTACATGGTGACCGTCCCGGCGGGCTTTCCCCGCGCGATCTCCGCCGCGCGCAGCCTGTCGGAGCTGTTCGCCGAGCGCCGTCCGTCGGACGAAGGAGACACACCATGAAACGCGCCTTCTCCCGGACCGCCACCCTGACCGCCGCCCTGCTCGCCTGCGGCGCCGAGGCCCTGCCCGACCGCAAGGCGCTGGCCCAGACCGCCGACCGGCCTGGGTTGGCGCAAGCGGATCACCCCCAAGCGGATCATCCCTATGTCGGCCTGTGGGTGACGGAGGACGGCCGCGTCCGCCACGAGCTTCTTCCCAACAACCGCTACGTCGAGGCGCGGGGCAGCCGGGAGAAGGCCTACCAGGGCCGCTATCGGGTCACCGGCGACCACATCGATTATTGGGACGACACCGGCTTCACCGCCGACGGCGACTTCATCGACGGGGTCCTGCACCACGGCGGAATGATCCTGCACCGGCGGCGCTGAACGACCGGTCTTTTTCTCTCCTTTTCAAAACTGTGAAGTGGACAACAGTGCCGGATGCCCGATCCGGGAAGAATGGCTGTGCAAGGGCGAGGTCTTCGGAACGAACCGGCAAAAGGAACGCCGAAGAACACCCCTCTCCCTGCATGGCACAATCCCCTGATCCGAAGGAAACGCATCATGGCAAACGTCTATGGCACCAACAACGCCGACTATCTCGACATGATCAAGTACGGCGTCAGCAATGACTACGTGCAGGGTTATGACGGCAACGACACCATCCTCGGCTGGTCCGGCAACGACACGCTGGATGGCTGGAACGGCAACGACGTGCTCTACGGTGAGTCGGGCAACGACCTGCTGATGGGCTATTACGGCACCGACACGCTCTATGGCGGCAGCGGCAACGACCAGCTCTACGGCGAGAGCGGGTACGACAAGCTCTACGGCGGCGAGGGCAACGACACGCTGAGCGGCGGCGACACCTTCGACGACCTCTACGGCGGCACGGGCAAGGACCAGATGACCGGCGGGGCCGGGGCCGACTGGTTCTTCTTCGAGACGAAGGACAGCGGCGACATCTACGCCGGCAACGCCGACACCATCACCGACTTCAAGGACGAGGACCAGATCTGGCTGAAGGGCAGCTACAGCTACGCCGGATCGACCAGCGCGCCCGCCGACGGCCAATACAGCATCTGGCAGAAGGACGGCAATTACGTCGTCACCTGGAACGCGGCGAACGACACCGGCTTCCACGACCTGATCGTGAAGGGCGACAACCCGATGGGCGACATCTCCTTCTACTGATCCGCCTGACCGAGGTCCCGGGCGCGCCGTCCTTCCCGGCGCGCCCCTTTTCCCTTCTCCGGACGACAGGAGCGCCCTTCCCATGGCCGCACGGGAATCCCGCCGCAGCCCATCCGCCGGCCCATCCGACCACCCGCCGGCTCTGCGCGCGATCCGCCGGCGCATCGCCACCGGCCTCGCCGCCGCCGGCGGGTTCAGCGTCTTTCTCGCCCTCATCCAGCTGGCGATGCCGCTCTACACGATGCAGGTCTACGACCGCGTGCTGGGCAGCCGCAGCGTGGAGACTCTGGTGGCCCTGTCGCTGCTGGCGCTGGGCTGCTTCGCCGTGTTCGGGCTGGTCGAGGCGATCCGCGGGCGGCTGACCCAGGCCATGGGGCATCTGGCGGCGCGCAGCCTGACCATGGACGCGCTGGAGGCGTCTATGGGCGGCCTGCTGCGCGGCGGCGCCAGCCGCCCGGCCCAGGCGCTGCGCGACCTCAACGAACTGCGCCAGTTCCTGTCCGGGCCGAGCCTCACGGCACCGCTCGACGCCGCACTCAGCCTCGTCTTCCTGCTCTTCCTGACGCTCATCCACCCGCTCTACGGCCTCGTCTCCGGTGGAAGCATCCTCTGTCTGGTCGGGGTGAGCCTGCTCGGCCGGATGCTGACCATGCCGGGCGCCGCGGAAGCCAACCGTGCCCTGTGCCGCCACGGCGCCGAGGTCGAAGCGGCGTCGCACGGCGTGGAGGCCGTCGCCGCCATGGGCATGATGGGCGCCCTGCGCCGCCGCTGGCAGGCGGTCCAGGACGATCACCTGAGTCTGGTCAACCAGACCGCGGGGCGGGCGCAGGCGATCGCCTCGCTTGCCAAGGTCTGCCGGATGACCGCCCAGGTGGCGATCCTCGCCGCCGGCACGATGCTGGTGCTGGACCGGCAGGTGTCGCCGGGCAGCATGCTGGCCGCCTCCATCCTGATGGGCCGGGCGCTGGCGCCCTTCGAGCAGCTGATCGACTCCTGGCGCAACTGGTCCTCGGCCCGCGAGAGCCTGCGCCGTCTGCGCGGCCTGTTCACGGCGGACGCCGTGCCCGCGCCGAGCGCCCCCCTGCCCCGCCCCAGCGGCCCCCTGCTGCTGGATCGCGTGACCTACGTCCCGCCGGGCTCCGACCGCCCGACGCTGCGCGGCCTCTCCTTCTCGGTGGAGCCGGGCGAGGCGGTGGGCATCGTCGGCCCCTCGGCAGCGGGCAAGTCCACGCTGGCCCGGCTGCTGGTCGGCGTGCTGGAGCCGACCCAGGGCGGCGTCTATCTCGACGGCCACAATGTGTGGCGCTGGCACCGCGACGATTGCGGGCGGCATGTCGGTTATCTGCCCCAGGGTGTCGGCCTGCTCGGCGACACCGTCGAGGACGCCATCGCCCGGCTGGGCGAGCCCGACCCGGCGCTGGTCACCGCGGCGGCGCGGCGGGCCGGCGTGCATGAGATGATCGGCCGCCTCCCCGACGGTTACCGGACGGCGATCGGCGAGGGCGGCGCCCGGCTCTCCGGCGGGCAGAGGCAGCGCATCGCGCTCGCCCGCGCCCTCTACGGCGATCCCCGCCTGCTCGTTCTCGACGAGCCCAACGCGAACCTGGACCAGGCCGGCGAGGCGGCGCTGCTGCGCGCCATCGCCGAGGCCAAGGCCGGTGGGGCCGCGGTGGTGGTGATCGCCCACCGCCGCTGCGTCCTCGACGCGGTGGACCGCATCATCGTGCTGCGCGACGGCATGATCGACCAGACCGCGACGCGGACCGAGATGGTCCGGCGGCTGGGTACCGCCACCCCGCAGCCGGTCGCCGCTGCCGCCACCCCCTGATTGGAGAGTTCACGATGACCACGACCGAAACGCTGCTGGGCCGAAGCGCCATCCCGGCGGAGCCGCGCCGCGCCGAGCCCTCCATCGGCGGAGCGGTGCGGGCGGGGTGCGCGGTGATCGCCCTGGCGCTGGGCGCCGGGCTCGGCTGGGGGTTCCTGGCGCCGCTGGACAGCGCCGCCCACGCGCCGGGCACGGTGGTGGTGGACGGCAACCGCAAGACCATCCAGCATCTGGAGGGCGGCATCATCGCCGAACTGGCGGTGCGCGACGGCGACGCGGTGGCCGCCGGCCAGACCCTGCTCCGCCTGGAAGGGACGCAGAGCCGCGCCACCCTGGAGGAGCTGACGAACGAGCAGGCCGCCGCCCTGGTCCGCATGGCCCGCCTGCGCGCCGAATACGCCGGGCAACGCGCCTTTTCCGTCCCGGCGGAGCTGGTGGACGGGGCTCCCGCCGCCCGGCGCGCCCTGGCCGTGCAGCAGCAGCTGTTCGCCGCACGCTGGACCCGCCACGACGGCGACATGGCCGTGCTGCGCGAGCAGCGCCTCCAGGCCGAGCGCGAAGTGACCGCCCACCGCGCCCAGGAACGCGCGGCGGCCGAGCAGATCGTCTACATCGAGGAGGAGCTGGCCGGCGTGCTCGACCTCTTCAACAAGGGGCTGGAGCGCAAGCTGCGGGTGCTGTCGCTGAAGCGCGCCATGGCCGATCTGGCCGGCACCCGGGATCAGTCACGCGCCCGCGCCCTGCTGGCCGAACAGGCGGTGACGGTCGCCGACACCCAGCTCCATGCCAAGGAGACGGCCCGTCGCTCCGACATCGCCGCGGAGATGGAGGAGGCGCAGAACGCCCTGGACCAGACCGCCGCCCGCCTGAAGGCCGCCCGCGACGCGGTGGAGCGCACGGAGATCCGCGCCCCGGTACCGGGCCGCGTGGTCGGGCTGACCGTCTTCACCGTGGGCGGCGTGGTGAAGCCGGGCGAGCCGCTGATGGACATCGTTCCCGACAGCGGTCCGCCGACCATCGAGGCGCGCATCGACCCACTGGACATCGACGTGGTGAAGGCCGGCCAGACGGCGCAGGTCCGCCTCAGCGCCTTCAAGCCCCGCCGCACCCCGCCGATCGACGCCACCGTTGTCGACGTCTCCGCCGACCGCCTGACCGACCCGACGACCCACGCCCCCTACTTCGTGGCCCACATCCGCCCCTTGCCCGGCGCGCTGGAGCGCATCGGCCCGGCGGCCCTGCATCCGGGCATGCCCGCCGACGTGCTGATCGCGACCGGCCAGCGCCGGGCCATCGACTATGTGCTGGCGCCGTTGCAGGACGCGATGGCGCACGCGCTGACCGAGGATTGAGGGAGGCCCGGCCCATCGGCCAGTCGTTGCAGCTCCCCGGCGACTTCGGACACCGGGCCCGACCAATCGCCCACGCGGCTTTGCCGGAACAGGCGGGCCGTCGGGTACCACGGGCTGTCCGCGCGTCCGAGCATCCAACGCCAGTCCGGAGCAAAAGGCAGCAGCACCCAGGTCGGCCGGCCCAGACTGCCGGCCAGATGCGCCACGGCGGTGTCGACGGTGACGACGAGGTCAAGCGACGCCAATGCCGCCGCCGTCGCCGCGAAATCGGTCAGGAAGGGCGACGCGTCGAAGGGAGCGTCGGGCCAGCAGGCCAGATCAGCCACCGCCGGGCCGACCTGCAGGGACACCCATTGAACTCCGGCCACCTCCCGAAGCGGTGCGAGGGCGGCAAGCGGAAGGGAGCGGCGGCGGTCGTTCGCGTGCTCGCGCCGCCCGGCCCACACGAGGCCGCAACGGATCCGGGCGCTCGGCGCTGCGGCGGTCAGACGGTCCGTCCAGATGCGGGTGGCGGCCTCCGATGCGCGCAGCAACGGGGTGTCCGGCGCTTCGGGATGGCTGCGGTTCAGCAGCAACGGCAGGCTCATCAACGGCGCGTGCAGGTCGAAGGGCGGCAGGTTGCTCCCGCCCGGGAAGTCGGAGGAACGCGGGATCACCTCCACGCCCTCGACGGCCGGGGACGCCCGCAACAGGGACAGAAGAGGGGGCTGGACCTCCAGCAGGACGCGCGTCGCTCCCGCGTCCCGCAGCAAGGGCACAAAGCGCAGGAACTGAAGCGTGTCGCCCAGCCCCTGTTCGGCGTGCAGAAGGATGGTCCGGCCGGTCAGCGGCCCGCCATTCCACGCCGGCTGGTCGAACCGGCGACGCTGGCCTTGCATGACCGGCGCTTTCCAGCGCCATTCGAACTCACGCCATCCGTTTGCGAAATCGCCGAGCAGCAACCGCGTCAGCGCGCGGTTCCAATGGGCGTCGGCGTTCTCGGGATCGAGGGACAGCGTGCGACCGTAACAATCCAGCGCCTCGTCCACGGCACCAAGTTCGCCCAGCGTGTTGCCCAGGTTGTTCAACGCGCCCATGTGACCCGGCGCCTGATCCAGAACTTTGCGATAGTGGCGGGCGGCCTCGTCGAGCCGGTTCGCCCGCTCGAACGCGACGCCGAGGTTGAACAGAGCATCCGGGGCGCCCGGCGTCAGCCCGAGAAGCCGCTCGAAGCAAGAGACGGCTTCCTCCGTATCGCCACGCTCCGTCAACGACACGCCGAGATTGTTGAGCGCGTTGGCGGAGGTTGGAGCACCGTTGAGCGCCTTGCGATGACACGACACCGCCTCGTCGAGACGGCCACGCCCACGAAGCGCGAGCCCGAGGTTGCCGAGCACGCCGGGGTCGTTGGGCGCAAGCCGCAAGGCTGCGCGCAGGCTCTGTTCCGCTTGCTCCAACCGCCCTTCGATCAAATGGATGGCGCCAAGGTTGCCATGGGCGTGCCGCGTCTCGGGAGCGCGGGGATAGCGGCGGATCATGGCCCGGTACAGCGCCTCGGCGCCACGCAGATCCCCGGCCATATGCTTCGCCAATGCGGCTTGCAGGTTCGTCTTGGCGCCCATGACGGGATGAAGGGTCTCGATTTTCGAAAGGCGGTGGCGGCGTATGCACGCCTGCTGACCCTACCCGAACGCCATCCGCCAACCAGCGCGACATGTTCGCGCACGTCCTTCCGACCACGCCGCTTCAAGGCCCTTGCCGTCGGTGCCAACCCGCGCAGAACAGCCGCGGTGCCTGACGGGTCTAACCGGGTGTCTAACGGCGCTCATGGGACATAGGCCGGAAAAGAAAAAAGCCAGTCAACCCATTGGGCTGACTGGCTTTTATGATGGTAGCAGCGGAGGGATTTGAACCCCCGACCAAGGGATTATGATTCCCCTGCTCTACCACTGAGCTACGCTGCCATCGTGGCTTACCATCATCTCCCGGCGCGGTCCGTTTCGGCGTTGGCCGCCGCGGTTCGTGCCGGGGCCGCTTATGTATTCCAGGGGGACCGGGGTGTCAACGCCGAAATTTCACTTTTTGCCAAGTTTTCGTCAGCCTCCCGTTCCGGCGATCCAGCCGCCGCCCAGCACCCGGTCGCCCTGGTAAACGACGCAGGCTTGGCCGGGCGCCACGCCGTATTGCGGCTCGTGCAGTTCGGCCTGCGCGGTGCCGTCCGCACCCAGCCGCCACACCGCCGGGGCTGGCGGCTGGGCGGAGCGGAGCTTCACCTCGACCTCCAGCCCCTCGCCCGGAGACAGGGCGGGGCCGAGCCAGTTGACCTCGCGGATTGTCACAACGCTGCGCGCCAGTTCGCGGCGCGGGCCGACGACGACGCGGCGCTGGCCGGGCTCCAGCCGCACGACGAACAGCGGCTCCTCCTCGCCCCGGATGCCGCCGATGCCCAGCCCCTTGCGCTGGCCCACCGTGTAATGGACCACGCCGCGGTGGCGGCCCAGGACGCGCCCGTCGACATGGACGATGTCGCCGGGCTCGACCGAGCCGGGGCGCAGCTTGGCCACCACGTCGGCGTAGGAGCCGTTGGGGACGAAGCAGATATCCTGGCTGTCCGGCTTGGCCGCCACCTCCAGCCCGTGACGCTCGGCCAGGGCCCGGGTTTCCGGCTTGGTCAGGCCGCCCAGCGGGAAGCGCAGGAACTCCAGCTGCTCGCGCGTCGTGGCGAACAGGAAGTAGCTCTGGTCGCGGCCGGGATCGATGGCGCGGTGCAACTCCGCCCCCGCCGCCCCCTGGACGCGGCGCACGTAATGGCCGGTCGCCAGCGCGTCGGCGCCGAGGTCGCGGGCGGTGTTCAGCAGGTCGCGGAACTTGACCCGCTGGTTGCAGCGCACGCAGGGAATCGGCGTCTCGCCGCGCAGATAGGTGTCGGCGAAGTCGTCGATCACGTCCTGGGAGAACTTGCCCTCGTAATCCAGCACATAATGCGGGATGCCGATGCGGTCGGCGACCTGACGGGCGTCGTAGATGTCCTGCCCGGCGCAGCAGGCGCCCGGCTTCTGCAGCGCGATGCCATGGTCGTAAAGCTGGAGCGTGATGCCGACCACGTCGTAGCCCTCCTCCCGCAGAACGGCGGCGGTGACGGAGGAATCGACGCCGCCGGACATGGCGACGACCACGCGGGTGTCCTGGGGACGCTTGGCGATGCCGAGGGAATTGGCGTAGGAGGTCATGGCGCCCTATATGGGCCGGTTCCCAAATAATTCACCACCGGAGAACCGGGGCGCCCCGGCCCCGCGAACGGGTCGGCGCGCCGGTTTCCCGGTGGCGGGTGCGGACCGCGGCGGCCGCGCAAGGCGCCGCGGCGGTGGGTCAGCGCATGGCGTTGTTGGTGCCGCCGGGCAGACGCACGGCCAGACCGTCCAGCTCCTCGCTGATGATGATCTGGCAACCCAGGCGCGAGGTCTTGGTCAGGCCGAAGGCGAGGTCGAGCATGTCCTCCTCGTCCTCCGAGGCCTCGTTCAGCACGTCGAACCACTCCGGCTCCACGATGACGTGGCAGGTCGAGCAGGCCAGCGAGCCCTCGCAGGCGCCTTCCAGGTCCAGGCCGTGCTTGTGTGCGACCTCGAGCACGGACAGGCCGAGCGGGGCGTCCACCTCGTGGCGGGTGCCGTTCGGCTCGATGAAGGTCATCTTGGGCATTGGGGTGCTCTCCTGAACAAAGGCGTCGGTGTGCGAGTGGCGATGGTTAGGGTGTCTTCGGAGCAAGGCCGGAGCGCCGCGTCCGGGATTCGGCCGCCAGCGCCTCCAACCGCTCCAGCCGCGCGAGGATGCGCGCGGCGTTGTCGGTCTGCCCGTTGCGGAAGGCAATGGCAAGATACTTGATGCAACTTTCCACGCGCTGCCCGATGTCCTGGGCCAGCCGGTCCACCGCAGCGACGTCCGGGGCGCCGTCCAGCCGGTCGGCGAGCGCCGTCACCTCCTCGTCCTCCTCGGCGGACAGAACGGCGGCCGGGGCGTTCAGCAGCTCCAGCAGATAGCGGGCGCGGCGCACCGGGTCGCGCAGCGTCCCATAGGCCTCGCCCAGCGCGTCGGCCTGGGCGCGGGCGTTGGCCTGCTGCCGTGCGCCGCGCGCCGCGAAGCGCTCCGGGTCCATGGCACGGGAGAAGCCGGTGTGCTGGCGGGCCAGAACCTCCGGCTCGATGTCGAAGCGACGCTCCAGACCCAGCCGGGTGAAATGGTCGAGCGGGCGCGGCGCCTGCACCGCGCCGCAGGAATGGCAGAACATCGCGCGCGCCGCGACCGAACGGCCGCACAGCCAGCACGGCTCCAGATCGCCGTCGATGGTCCCGGCGATGCCCTTGGGAGCCTCCCCCTTGGGAAACCGCGGCGGGCCGGAATCGGATGTCGTCATGCTTGCCGTCCGTTGAAACGCTGCACAGGTCGGCCGTGAGGCCGGCGGGTCGCCGCCGTCCCTTCGGCCGGGTGATACCCAGAAGCGGGGCGCCGCGCAACCTTACACGGCCCGCGGCGGGAGGTGGAGGCCATGGAATGGCGATTACGCCGCAGGAGCGCGGGCCAGCCTTGCCGCCATGGCGGCGTAGGCGGCGGCGAAACGCTCCACCGCCGCGTCGTCGCTGTCCCAGCCCAGGCTGACCCGTATGGCACAGGCGGCATCCCCGGCACTCTCGCCCATGGCCGCCAGGACGTGGGACGGCTTCACCTTGCCGCTGGAGCAGGCCGACCCGGCGCTGACCGCCACCCCGGCGAGGTCAAGCGCCATCACCTGCGTCTCTCCCGCCACGCCGGGCAGCAGCAGGTTGCTGGTGTTGCCGACCCGCGCCGCGCCGGCCCCCATCACACGCGCAGCCGGAACGGCGGCGAGCGCCGACGCCTCCAGCACGTCGCGCAGGGCAGTCAGGCGGGCGCCGTTGGGAAGCTCCTCCCGTGCGAGGCGGGCGGCGGCGCCGAAGCCGACGATACCGACAACGTTCTCGGTGCCGGCGCGGCGGCGCTTCTCCTGCCCGCCGCCGCGGATCAGCGCCTCCGGCTCCAGCCCGTCGGCGAGGATCAGGGCGCCCACCCCGGCGGGGCCGCCGATCTTGTGGGCCGACAGGGTCAGCAGGTCGGCGCCGAGCGTCGCAAGGTCGAGGGACAGCCGCCCGGCGGCCTGCACCGCGTCGCAATGGAACAGCGCGCCGCGCGCGTGGGCGATCCGCGCCGCCTCGGCCACCGGCTGGATCACGCCGGTCTCGTTGTTGGCGAGCATCAGGGAGACGAGCGCCGAACCTTCACCGTCGGCAAGCCGACGATCGAGCGCGGCGAGGTCGGCGACGCCGTCGCGGCTCACCGGGATGCGGGCGGCACCGGGCACCGCCTCCAGCACCGAGTCATGCTCAATGGCGGAGGTCACGACTTGCCGGCCCGGAAAGCCGCGCAGCGCCAGATTGTTGGCTTCCGTCCCGCTGCCGGTGAAGAAGACCTGGGCCGGACGCACCCCGGCCAGGGCGGCGACCTGGGCGCGCGCCTCCTCCACCGCGCGGCGGACCGTGCGGCCGAAGCCGTGCACTGACGACGGGTTGCCGGCGAGATCCATGGCCTGGATCATCGCCGTCTTCACCGCCGGCTTCAGAGGCGCCGAGGCGTTGTGGTCGAGATAGACGCGGGTCATCGGGACGAAGGGCCGGAGGACGCTCCCTTACTCCGCCGCGACCGCAGCACCCTCGTCCGCCGGCTGCGGGCCGCGGATGGTCAGGCTGCTGGTGCCGATGATCCGCCGCTCCACCACGTCGGCCACGGTGACCGAGCTGAGATACATGTGGATCTGGTTGCCCAGCTCCTCCCACAGGTCGTGAGTCAGGCAGCGCGAGCGGTTGGTGCGGCAACCCTGCGGCGTCCCGTTGGCGCAGCGGGTCGTACGGATCGGTTCGTCCACCGCCAGGATGATGTCGGACACCCGCGTCGCGTCCGCCGGATGGGCCAGCAGATAGCCGCCGCCGGGGCCGCGCACGCTCTTCACGAGACCGCCCTTGCGCAGCTTGGCGAACAGCTGCTCCAGATAGGAGAGCGAAATCTCCTGCCGGTCGGCGATGTCGGCAAGGGCGACGGGGCTCCCCTGGCTGGTGGCAGCAAGATCGACCATGGCCATGACGGCATAGCGTCCCTTGGTGCTGAGTCTCATTTTACCCTCCTTACCCTTCCTTCACCCCGGCCCGACCGTCCAGCGGATCGGCGCCAAGCCTCGTGTTTGTGTTTGGTTCAACAGGACGCCGCCGGACCGCCGTCGGCGGACACCGGCTCGCGCACCCCATTGTCGGGCCGGGCGCTCCCGTTGGGAACACCTGATGTTTCGTATACGGACAAATTATGCGCGTTGCCGCGCTCCGATTCCAGTTCCTCGACGCGCCGGCGCAGGGTCGACACTTGATCGAGCAGGCCGTTCAGCGCGCGCGCCACCGGATCGGGGATGTCGCCGCAGGGCGTGCCGTAGGGCATGAACTTCTGCGTCTCGACGCGGTCGCGCGTCACCACCGCCTTGGCCGGGATGCCGACCACGGCGACGCCCGGCGCCACGTCCGCCACCACGACGGCGTTGGCGCCGACGCGGGCGCCGCGCCCGATGGTGATGGCGCCCAGCACCTTGGCCCCCGCGCCGACGATCACGCCGCTTTCCAACGTCGGGTGGCGCTTGCCCTGGTTCAGCGAGGTGCCGCCCAGCGTCACCCCGTGATAGAGCATCACGTCGTCGCCGATCTCGGCGGTCTCGCCGATGACGACGCCCATGCCGTGGTCGATGAAGAAGCGGCGCCCGATGGTCGCCCCCGGATGGATCTCGATGCCGGTCAGGGCGCGGGCGATCTGCGAGACGGCGCGCGCCATCAGGTGCCAGCGGCGATCCCAGCAATAGCGGGCGACGCGGTGCATGACGATGGCGTGGAAGCCCGGATAGCACAACGCGACCTCGGCCCGGGACCGCGCGGCCGGGTCGCGGGCCATGATACCGTCGATCTCTTCGCGAAGATGCTTGAACACCGGAACACCCGCCGTGGTATAGTCCGCCCTCTTGCCGGAAGAGGAGATCTTTCGCAAGAGCCCTCGACCCGTGCCTCGCCGGTCGCGCGGGTTGCCCTGGAAGGACGCATCGACGCATATATGATGACCAAGCAAAACGGTCAAGAATTGTGTGCGAAAAATCCATGCTTGTCCATGGGCAACCACGTCCGCTTGCCGTGGCGTCCGCCCACCGCTCCGCCGGTGGTCCGGATCACCTTATATTCGCGTCAGGATCGCCGTTCCCATGCCTGAAGTGATGATCAACGGTCCGGCCGGACGTCTGGAAGGGCGCTACACACACGGCACGATCCCCAACGCGCCGATGGCCTTGCTGCTGCATCCGCACCCGCATCACAACGGGACCATGAACAACAAGGTGGTCTTCACCCTGTTCCAGTCCTTCACGAAGCGCGGCTACTCGGCCCTGCGCTTCAATTTCCGGGGGGTCGGCCGCAGCCAGGGCACCTATGACAAGGGCGAAGGGGAACTGGCCGACGCGGCGGCGGCGCTGGACTGGCTGCAGACCCACAACCCCAACGCCCCGGTCTGCTGGATCGCCGGCGTGTCCTTCGGGGCGTGGATCGGCATGCAGCTTCTGATGCGCCGTCCGGAGATCGACGGCTTCGTGTCCGTCTCGCCGCCGGCCAACCTCTTCGACTTCTCCTTCCTGGCGCCCTGCCCGTCCTCCGGCCTGATCATCCACGGCGACAAGGACGAGCTGGTTCCGGGAGCGGCGGTGAACAAGCTGGTGACCAAGCTGTCGCACCAGAAAGACATCCGGATCGACCACCGCGTGGTGCCGGGCGCCAACCATTTCTTCGCCAACCGCAGCGACGATCTGGCGGTGCAGGTGGACGACTATCTGGACCGCGCGATGGGCAACCCCGTCGCCGCCGTGGCGGAATGAGCGTTGAAACGACGAGCGGAGCGACCGTTGTGAAGACCCTTCGGCTCACCGTCCTCGCCGGCCTCGCGGCGCTGCTGCTGTCCGGTTGCAGCGACGCCCAGCTCGCCAGCACCTTCGGCAACTGGTGCAAGCACGCCGACAATTGCACCGACAACAGCCGCCCGCGTCCCTGACACGACGCCATGAGCCGCATAGACACCGTGGCGCGGTCCACCATAAGGATGGCGGTGCCGACGGCGTTGTGGCTCAGCGGCGCGCTGGCGCTCTGCGCTGCCTTGGCGATCCGGACTCCTTACCTGTTCTCCATCCGCTGCTGGGCTCTGGCGGCCGTGCTGTGCGCGGGAGCGCTCGGCGTGGCGCTGGCCTCCTGGTGGCTGCGGAAAAACCGCCGTCCGCTGGGCTGGCTCCTGCTTGCACTCTGCGCGGCGGGTCCTGTGGTTGCGTTGACGATGGAAGGCCGTTTCCTGCTGCAGAAACAGCGGGTGCTGGCCAACCGCGAAGCCATGGCCCGCGATATCGGTCGTCATCTGATGATCGGCTACGGCACCTTGGCCGATGTCGAGCCGCTGGCGGCCAACGGTCTGATCGGTGGGATTTTCGTCACCCGCTCCAACATCGCCGCCCGTTCGGCGGAGGGGTTGCGCGCCGACATCGCACGCTTGCAGACGCTGCGCCGTGAGGCGGGACTGCCTCCGCTGGCCATCGCCGCCGACCAGGAGGGCGGGATCGTCTCCCGCCTTTCGCCGCCGCTGACCGCATTGCCGCCCATCGGAACGCTGGCGGATCACCCCGCTGACCAGCGCCGGGCCGCGGCGCTGGCCTATGGCGCCATCCATGGCGAGGAGTTGGCCGCTTTGGGCGTCACCGTCAATTTCGCCCCCGTGGTTGACTTGCGAACAGACAACCCGACCCATTCGCTTGATTTCGGCAGCCAGATCGCCCGCCGCGCGATTTCCGACAACCCGGCCACCGTTACGGAGGTCGCACTGGCCTATGGCGAGGCGCTGCGGCAGGCTGGCGTCACCCCGACATTGAAGCATTTCCCCGGCCTGGGTGGGGTGGTCGAGGACACGCACATCATCGGCGCCACCCTGCACACCCCCACCGACGCGCTGGAGCGGAGGGATTGGCGCCCCTTCAGGGAAATTCTCGGACGGCTCGACGCCTGGCTGATGGTCGGGCACGCCACCCTTGCCACAGTGGACCCGCTGGCGCCCGCCTCGCTGTCCCGGCGTGTGGTCGGGGGTCTGCTGCGGGCAGACTGGGGGTATCAGGGAATCATTGTCACCGACGACATGACCATGGGCGCGGTCTTCAACGGCGGGCTGTGCCGGGGAGCCGTCGCGGCGCTGAACGCCGGGGTGGACATCCTTCTGGTGTCCTACGACTGGGAGCAGACGTTCCCAGCCCTGGACTGCCTGATCGACGCCGGACGCGACGGGCGGCTCGACAGCGCAGCGCTGGCGCAAAGCCGCCGTCGCCTGGACGCCATTCGACTGGGTGCCATGAAGGCCGCGCTCCCCTGAGGCGTCACAGCGGGTGGAAGCGCCCGCCGGTCATCGGCCGGGGCGCGCCGGTGGTGGACGGCAGGCTGAGCGGCAGGCCCTTGCGGCTGCGCACCGCCAGATAGGCGAAGGCCTCGGCCTCCAGCGCGTCGCCGTTCCAGCCCACCGCCTCCACCGGATCGACCGGCACGCCCAGCCGGTCGGCCAGCATCCCCATCAGCGTCGCGTTGTGCCGCCCGCCGCCGCAGACCAGCCAGCGCCGCGGCGCCTCCGGCAAATGCGGGACGATGCGGGCGACCGACGCGGCGGTGAAAGCGGTCAGGGTCGCCGCCCCGTCCTTCACCGACAACCCGCGCACGGGCGCCGGATCGAAGGCGTCGCGGTCGAGCGACTTCGGCGCCGGCTGGTCGAAATAGGGATGGGCGAGCAAGACCGCCAAGGCGCCCTCGTCCACCAGCCCCCCCGCCGCCAGCGCCCCGCCGGAATCGTAGCGGGCGCCCTGGCCGGACAGCACCCAGTCATCCACCAGCGCGTTGCCCGGCCCGGTGTCGCAGGCGATCACGTCGTCCGTCCCCTCGCCGATCCAGGTGACGTTGGCGACGCCGCCGATGTTCAGCACGGCCAGCGGGCGCGGCAGGGCGTCGGCCAGCGCGCGGTGGAACAGCGGCACCAGGGGGGCGCCCTGCCCGCCCGCCGCCACGTCTGCCGTGCGGAAGTCGTTGACCACGGCGATGCCGGTCGCCCGCGCCAGCCACGCGCCATCGCCGATCTGCCAAGTGCGGCGCTGCGCCGGGTCGTGGAAGATCGTATGGCCGTGGAAGCCGATCAGGTCCACCGTGGCGGCCTCCACCCCGGCCTCCACCAGCAGGCGGCGCACGGCGTCGGCGTGGGCGTCGGTCAGGGCCCGCTCGACCGCCTCCACCGACCCCTTGCCGCCGAGGCAGGAGCGCAGGTCGGCGCGGAAGCCGTCCTCGTAGGGGATGGTGACGAAGGCCAGCGGCTCCACCCGGCGTTCGCCGTCGGTGCGGACCAGCGCCGCGTCGATCCCGTCCATGGAGGTGCCGCTCATCAGCCCGACGACCGTCTGCATTCCCTGCCTCAATCCTTTGTCGAATCAGCCCCGAGAATTGTGGGGCCGCGCGTTCCATGCTAACAGACGCGACCCTGGACCCTACCACGACAGCCGGATCGCGGCCATGACGACGCTGACATCGGATTTCCTCCGCACGCTGCAGGAACGCGGCTTCATCCACCAGTGCACCGACCTCGCCGGGCTCGACGAGCGCGCGGCGAAGGGGCCGATCATCGCCTACATCGGCTTCGACTGCACGGCGGACAGCCTGCATGTGGGCAGCCTGCTGCCGATCATGATGCTGCGCTGGCTGCAGAAGACCGGCCACAAGCCGATCGTCCTGATGGGCGGCGGCACGACCAAGATCGGCGACCCCTCCGGCAAGGACGAGGCACGCCAGCTCCTCACCGACGAGATCATCAACGCCAACATGGCGGGCATCAAGCGCATCTTCGGGCGCTACCTGTCCTTCGGCGACGGTCCCACGGACGCGGTGATGGTCAACAACGCCGACTGGCTGGACGCGCTGAAATACATCCCGCTGCTGCGCGACATCGGGCGGCACTTCACGATCAACCGCATGATGACCTTCGAATCGGTCAAGCTGCGGCTGGATCGTGAGCAGCCGCTGACCTTCCTGGAATTCAACTACATGATTCTCCAGGCCTATGATTTCGTGGAGCTGTTCCGGCGCGAGAAGTGCATGCTCCAGATGGGCGGGTCGGACCAGTGGGGCAACATCATCAACGGCGTCGAGCTGGGCCGCCGCACCGACGGGGCGGAGCTGTTCGGCCTGACCACGCCGCTGCTGACCACCGCGTCGGGCGCCAAGATGGGCAAGACGGCGGCGGGCGCGGTGTGGCTGACCGCCGACAAGCTCAGCGCCTATGATTTCTGGCAGTACTGGCGCAACACCGAGGACGCCGACGTCGGCCGCTTCCTGCGCCTCTACACCGAGTTGCCGCTGGACGAGGTGGCGCGGCTGGAAGCCCTTGAGGGCGCCGGCATCAACGAGGCCAAGAAGATCCTCGCCCACGAAGTGACCAAGCTCGCCCACGGCGAGGCAGCCGCCCTGGAAGCCGCCGAGACCGCCCGCCGCACCTTCGAGCAGGGCGCTGCCGCCGAAGGCCTGCCGAGCATCGACGTGCCCCGCGCCGAGCTTGAGGCCGGGGTCGCGGTGGTGGATCTGCTGGTCTCCGCCGGGCTGGCCGCGTCGAAGGGCGAGGCGCGCCGCCTCATCAAGGGCGCCGGCGCCAAGATGAACGACGCCGCCATCCCCGACGAGGCCGCCAAGGCCACCGCCGCCGATCTGAACGCCGACGGCGTCATCAAGCTGAGCGCCGGCAAAAAGCGTCACGCGCTGGTCAAGGCCGTGTGAGGCACCGCTGAATCTCCCTGATGTCCCCTCTCCCCTCCGGGGAGAGGGTTAGGGTGAGGGGGTTGCGCGTGGCGGACCGTCCGGCACAAGCGCAACCCCCTCACCCGCCCGCTTCGCGGGCACCCTCTCCCCAGAGGGGCGAGGGATGAACAATCCGCCCTCTACTTCTCGAAAGTCCCTGGCGACGGCGCTTCCTTGCCGTCGCCTCCGTCACCCAGGAAGAACAGGTTGCGCAGGAAGCCCGGCGCCAGCATGGCGAGCGGGTTCACCGTCACGTCCGGGTCGCCCAGCGGGCCGCGGACGTGCCAAGTGGCGCTGAAGATGCCCTGCCCCTCGCCACCGCTCAGCGCGTCGCCCAACAACGGAATCTGGCCGATCAGGCGGTTCAGCCCATAGATCGGCACGATGGTGCCGCGCAGGTTGGCGGTGTCGGTCTCGATGTCGATTTCCCCTCCCAGGGTGAGGCCGAGCGCGGAGCCTGAGGTGCGCAGGTCCTTGATCGTCAGCAGGCGCCCGTCCTTGCGGTAGTCGCTGACCGCCCGCCCGAACCGGATGCCCTTGCCGCCGCCCATCAGTTCGGCGAAGCCGGAGGGAGAGATGGAGTTCAGGATACGGGCCAGGACCGGCGGATCGACCAGCGCGTAATCGGTCAGCTCCAGCCGGCCTTCGATGGCGGCGTCGGCGCGCGGCTCCACCGTCCGCCCGGTGATCGCCAGCGCCCCGCCCTGCACCCGGTCGTTGATGTCGAGCGCGCGGAAGGTCGCGCCGGCGTCACTGGCCGAGATGGCCACGTCGTAGAATCCCTGGGCGCCCGGCAGGAAGCGCAGGGACACCGCCCCGTCGCGCCCCGCCTTCGCCGTCACGTCGAGCGCCGTCCAGGACAGGCGGTCGCGCTTGATCCGCCCGGCCACGTCGGACAGGTGGCGGCCATCCCCGAAGACAACGCGGTTCAGCTTCAGGTCGAAGTCGAGCGGCAGCGGCTTCTCGTCGGGCGGTCCCTGCTTCTTGCCGCCGGGCGGGTCGGCCTTGCCGGCCAGGACGCGGGCGTCCAGGCTCTGGCCGGTGATGGTCCCGGAATAGCCGCTCTTGCCGCCATCATGCACCGTCACGTCGGCCTTCAGGTCGGTCTGGCCGACGGACATCTGGCTGACCGCCACCTTGGTGACCGCCATGGTCTGCGGAGCGAGGTCGACGACCGCCTGGGCGCGCAGCCCCCCGGCATCGACCGACAGGCCGGTGATGCGGGTCACCCGGTCCTTCTGGAACTCCAGCGCCAGCTTGCCGGTGCCAGGGACGCCGGGCCGCTTCTCCCAGCCCAGCTCGTCGATGCGCAGATGGGTCTTCTCCAGGTTCAACCCGGCGGTCAGGCCGAAGCGGCGGCGCTGGTCCACGGTGAACAGCACGTCCGCCCCCAGCGGCCCCGCGACATGCTCGCCGAGGTCGATGCCGTGGCTGCGCAGGTCCTCGGCGTCCACGTCGCCCTTCACGGCGATGCGGGTGCGCGGCCCCTTGGCGGTGGAGGTGAACTGCTCCTTCCAGTCGATGGTGACAGGGATGCCGTCCAGCTTGGTGTTGCCCTTCACCGTCATGGCGTTCATGTCGAGCGCCAGCGTCAGGTCGCCCTCGGTCGCGGTCAGCCCGGCGGCCACCTTCTCCACCCCGACGCCGCGCAGCTTCGCCGCGACGTCCAGGTTCAGCTGCTCCACCTTCAGATCGACCAGCAGCGGGAACTGGAAATGGAGCTGCGCGTCGGCCTGCCCCTGCGTGCGCTTGGGGTCGAGGTCGAGGCGGCTGGGATAGCCCAGCGGCGGGCTGTCGAGGACGGTCAGGATGGTGCGCACCGGCCCGCGGACCGGGACGCGGATGTCCATGGTCTCCTTGCCGGTGTCCAGGCCGCCGATGACGATCGTGCCCTCGCCGAGTTGGACGTCCTCGATCCGCCCGCCCTTGGTGTGGATGGTGAAGGTCTTGCCGTCGGTGGACACCTCCGCCCCCAACCCGGCAACCTTGGGCAGCGGGTGGAAATAGTCCACCGTCATGTCCTCGGCCTTGATGCCGGCCTGGAAATGCGTCACGTCGATCGCCGCGAGGTCGGACAGCGGCCCGCCGGCCCGGACGGTCGCCGTCGCCTCCGGCACGACGCCGCGCGACAGGTTTTCGGTCACCCACTCCCGCGCGTTCTTCCCCACCCCCAGCGGCCACAGCCGGGGAAGCTCGTCCGCCGGCACCCGCTTGGCCGTCACGGCGGCTTCCACCGACAGGCGGGCGTCCGGCGTGCCGAACCGGGCGATGGTGGCCTGCGCCGTTCCCTCCACGGTCGGCCCGCCGAGATCGACCGCCAGCCGCTCCACGTTCAGTTGACCCGAGGCGCGGTCGCCGGCCACCGTCAGGGCGGCGGAGGCGACGGGCAGCGGCTCCGGAAACAGGTCCGGCCGAACGACGCGGCCGGCCCCGGCCGTCAGCTCCGCCCGCCCGCTGCGCGGCTGCCCGTCGGGGTCCAGCTCCACGCTGGCCGTGCCGGACAGGGGGAGCTGCGCCGCGGCCAGCGGCGTCAACGCCGGGGCGAGGCCGGCCAGCGCGGCGGGCACCAGCCCGTCGAGCGTTGCTGCGACCGACGCGCCCTTGTCGGGAACCTGCGTGCCGTCGAGGTCGAGCGAGGCCCGCGTGCCGCCCGCCGTCAGGTCGAGCCGCAGGCTGCCGCTGCGCTGCCCGCCCTGCTCCCGCAGGTTGCCACGCCCGGACACCGCCATCCCGTCGAACGCGAGGTCCAGCCGCTCCAGTTCCGCCCGCCGGCCCGGCACGTCCAGCCCGCCACGCAGCCGCACACGGTCGACACGGTAGGGGTCGGGCCGCAGCGCGGGCAGGCTGACCTCCCCCGCGCCGCCCTGCAGGTCGAAGCTGAAGCGCACCGGCTCGAACCGCGAATCCAGGGTGGCGTCGATGCGCCCGCCAAGGGGAACGGTCACCGCCGACAGCGGCGCCAGCAGCGGGCCGATCTTGGCCAGCGCCGCCGGCTGGAGCCCGTCGAAGCGGGTGGACAGCGCGGTTTCCGCATCGGCCATGCGATGGACGCCCGACGCCTCCACCGCCGCCGTCCGCCCGTCGAGGTCGAGCAGAAGCTGCGCCCCGCCGACGATCTCCGTCCCGTCGCGGGTCAGCACGATGTCGGCGCGGTTGGCGTGCCAGGACAGGCCCAGCATGCGGTTCGTCACCGTCAGGTCGGCGCCGACGACGGTCAACCGCCGCAGCAGGCCCAGCGGGCGGGCGATGTCCGGGGGCTGCATCAGGGTGGCGACGATCTCCCCCGCGAAATCGGGGCCGCCGTCCGGCTCGTCCTTCTCCGGCTCGCCGGGAGACGGAATCGAGCGCACGTCGAAATCCAGGCTGCCGTCGGCCCGGCGCACCACTTGGAGGCGCGGTCGCACCAGGTCGAGCCGGGTCGGCGACAGCCTGCCCTGGAACAGCGCGCGCACGGAGAAGCCGACGCCCAGCTCCGGCACCGCCGCAAGCTCGTCCCCCTCGGCGTTGACCGCGTGCACGTCGATGGCCCGCAGGTCCAGCCGGGTCAGCCCGTCGCTCTCCTCCTCATCCACCCAGGACAGGACGAGCTGGCCGACATCGACGCTGTAGCGGCCCTGCGGGTCGCTCAGCGCCCGCTCCACATAGGGAGTCAGCGGGTCGAGGGCGATCGGCCCCTGGGCCAGCCGCCACGCGAACAGCCCGCCGGCAGCGCCGACGACGACGACCGCGCCCGCGGTGGTCCAGGCGAGAATCTTCGCGGTGCGCCGGATCACGGTCGGTGTCCCGGCGACGATGCCCGCGCGTTGTCACAGTTGACCGGACCCTCGCGACCGCGCACCTTCCTGCTCAGTTCTTGTGCAGGGATAGCCGCGACCATGACCACCACGCTGCCGAAACCCTTCGACACCGCCCTCGCCGAACGCGGCCTGGAGCGCTGGCGCGCCGAGGCGGCGAGCGCCGCAGACAACGACGGCGACCGCACCGGCGACGGCGACGCCTTGCGCGCCTGGGCCGAGGCGTACGCCGATTCGGCCGAGGGCCGGGCGCTGATCGACGCGGTGTGCGGCAACAGCCCGTATCTCGGCCAGATCCTGACGCGCGAGCTGCCCTTCGTCCGCGAAATGGTGACGCAGGGGTACGACGCCGCCTTCGCGGCGCTGCTGCGCCGGCTGGAGGCGGACTGCGCGGAGGAGCGCAACATCGACCGGCTGATGACCGCCCTGCGCGTTGCCAAGCGGCGGGCGGCGCTGCTGATCGCCGTCGCCGACATCACCGGCGCGTGGGAGCTGGAGGCCGTCACCGGCGCGCTGTCCGACATCGCCGAGACGTCGGTGCGGATGGCGGCAAACCACCTGCTGCGCCGCGCCGCGGAGGCGGGGACGCTGACGCTGCCGGAACCGCAGCGGCCATGGGTCGGGTCGGGCCTGATCGTGCTTGGCATGGGCAAACTTGGTGCGCGCGAACTCAACTATTCCAGCGATATCGACCTGATCGTCCTGTACGACGACGCCGTCGTGCAAACGCCCCAGCCGGACAACCTCGCCCGCACGTTCATTCGTATCGCGCGCGATCTTGTCCGCATTATGGATGAACGGACCAAGGACGGCTACGTCTTCCGTACAGATCTGCGGCTGCGTCCCGATCCCGGGGCGACGCCGCTCGCGGTGTCGGTTTCGGCGGCCGAAATTTACTACGGCAGCGTCGGGCAGAACTGGGAGCGCGCGGCCATGATCAAGGCCCGCCCGATCGCCGGCGATCCGGAAGCGGGGGCGCATTTCCTGCGTTTCCTCGAACCGTTCGTGTGGCGGCGCCACCTCGACTTCGCGGCCATCCAGGACATCCATTCCATCAAGCGTCAGATCAACGCCCACAAGGGCCATCGTGAAGTGACGGTGAACGGCCACGACATCAAGGTCGGCCGGGGCGGAATCCGCGAGATCGAGTTCTTCGCCCAGACCCAGCAGCTGATCTTCGGCGGGCGCGACATCCGCGTGCGCATCGCCCCCACCCTGCTGGCGAACAAGGCGCTGTGCGCGGTCGGCCGCGTGCCGGAGGCGGCGGTGGAGGAGCTGGAGGAGGCTTACCGCTTCCTGCGCCGGGTCGAGCACCGCATCCAGATGACCGACGACCGGCAGACCCACCAGATCCCGGCGGACGACGAGGGGGTGGCCCATCTCGCGACCTTCCTGGGCTACGAGCGGGTGGAGGATTTCCGCGCCGACCTGCTGGCCCAGCTCGGCCGGGTGGAGGACCGCTACGCCGAGCTGTTCGAGGAGGCGCCGTCGCTGTCCGGCCCCGGCAACCTTGTCTTCACCGGCACCGACGACGACCCCGGCACGGTGAAGACGCTGGCCGGCATGGGCTACCGCGACCCCAGCCGGGTCATTGCCGTGGTTTCCACCTGGCACCGCGGGCGCTACCGCTCCACGCGCTCGGGCCGCGCGCGGGAGCTGCTGACCGAGCTGGTGCCGGCCATGCTGAACGAGCTGGCCAAGACCCCCGCCCCGGACGACGCGTTGGTCAAGTTCGACAGCTTCCTGGAGCGGCTGCCGGCGGGGGTCGGGCTGTTCTCGCTGTTCATCGCCAACCCCTGGCTGCTCGCCCTGGTCGCGGAGATCATGGGCACGGCGCCGCAGCTTGCCGAGACGCTGTCGCGCAACCCGTCGCTGCTCGACGCCGTGCTGTCGCCCGACTTCTTCGACCCGCTGCCCAACGCGGCGGGGCTGACGCCGGAGTACCAGCGCTTCATCGCCGGAGCGCACAACTTCGAGGACGTGCTGACCCTGTCGCGGCGCTGGACCAACGACCAGCGCTTCCGCGCCGGGGCGCACATCCTGCGCGGCATCACCGACGGCGACCGCTGCGGCCCCTTCCTCGCCGATCTGGCCGACGTGGTGGTGCCGGAACTGGCCGCCCGCGTGGAGGAGGAATTCGCTGCCCGCCATGGCCGCATCCCCGGCGGCGCCTGGGTGGTGGTGGCGATGGGCAAGCTGGGCAGCCGGCAGCTCACCATCACCTCCGACATCGACCTGATCGTGGTCTACGAGGTGCCGCCGGGTACCCGCCAGTCGGACGGGGCCAAGCCGCTGGCTCCCAACGAATATTACATCAAGCTGACGCAGCGCCTGACCAACGCCATCACCGCCCCGATGGCCGACGGGCGGCTGTACGAGGTGGACATGCGGCTGCGCCCGTCGGGCAACGCCGGACCGCTGGCCACCGCGCTGGACGCCTTCACCGCCTATCAGGCCAAGGACGCCTGGACGTGGGAACACATGGCCTTGACCCGCGCCCGCGTCATCGGCGGCGATCCGGCGCTGGGTCATAAGGTCGAGTCGGCCATCCGCGGCGTGCTGACCGGCCCGCGCGACCCGGCCAAGGTGCTGTGGGACGTCGCCGACATGCGCCGCCGCATCGACAAGGAGTTCGGCACCACCAACCCGTGGAACGTCAAATACGCCCGCGGCGGCCTGATCGACATCGAGTTCACGGCCCAGTATCTCCAGCTCCGCCATGGGCACGCGCATCCGGACATCCTGTCCATCGCGACCAGCCGCGCCCTGCTCAACGCCGCCGCGGCCGGGCTGCTGGCGCCGGAGGTTGCGGAGGAGCTGGTGGCGACGCTGAAGCTGTGGCGCCGCGTGCAGGGGTTCCTGCGCCTGACCACCGACGGGGTGCTCGATCCGCGTCAGGTTTCGCCGACGCTGCGGGAGGGGCTGTCACGCGCCGCTTTCCCGGAGGAGGAGCCGGCGGTTGACTTCGCCGCGCTCGACAGCAGAATCCGGGGCATCGCCGCCCGCGCCCACCGCCATTTCGTGGCGCTGGTCGAGGAGCCGGCGTCAAGACTGCCTCCTCCAGAGACCAACGAAGAAGCCAAACTCCCATGAGCGAAGCCAACAACGCCGCCCCGATCGAGGTCGGCACCCCGGCCCCGGACTTCACCATGCCGACCGACGGCGGCGGCAGCGTCACGCTGTCCGCCCTGCGGGGCAAGCCGGTGGTGCTGTACTTCTACCCGAAGGACGACACCTCCGGCTGCACGTCGGAGGCCTGTGGCTTCCGCGACCAGCTCCCGGACTTCAGCGGGCTCGACGCCGTCATCATCGGCGTGTCCAAGGACAGCGTGGCCAGCCACGACAAGTTCAAGGCGAAGTACGAGCTGCCTTTCACGCTGGCCTCCGACAAGGAAACCGGCGTTGCCGAGGCCTACGGCGTGTGGGTCGAGAAGAGCATGTACGGCCGCAAATACATGGGGCTGGAGCGCGCGACCTTCCTGATCGACAAGGACGGCGTCGTCCGCAACGTCTGGCGCAAGGTGAAGGTCACCGGCCATGTCGCCGCGGTGCTGAAGGCGCTGCAGGCGCTGTGATCGCTCCGGGATGCGGCGGGGAACCTCTCCCCCGCCGCGTCAGCGGACGCCGACCCCGGCGAGGAGTTCGCGCAGCGCATCGAGCGGAACGACGTAGTCCCGCTCGATGATGTCGGGATGGCTGTCGGGCTGTTCGATGCAGGCGAGATCGCGATGGCGCATCCCCCGCTGGACGGCGAGATTCCCGAAGAAGGGTTGCAGAACACGGCCACGCAGTTCGATCAGGGTGGCGCCCGCCGGGGCGAACAGGATGTTGGTCAGGGCCGCACCGTGGCAACCGACGATCAGCTCCGCGTCGCTGAACAGGGCGACCTGCTCCTCGAAGGTGAGGCTTCCCGGATCGACGGCGAGGAATCCCAACGGCTTCAGTGCCTCCGCCACCTCGTCCTGGTTCACGGCAAAGCGCTTGCTGGTGTTCCGGCGCAGAACGAACAGCCGCTTCACCCCGGATGGCGCCGGCAGGACGTCGCGGGCGTGGTTCAGCACCACATTCCAGATCGCCACCGCCTGCGACCGCAACGGAAGCGGCACGAGGCAATCGGGATAGCAGCTCCAATCGCTGCGGCTGACGTGCAGATCCAGCCTGTCGAGCTTCAGCCCGATCATGAAGAGGCGCAGCGAGGCCGCCTGCCACGCGTTGGGGGGGCCATCCATGATGACCCGCCGTTCCGCGCCGTCCGTGAGCATGCCGAAGACGAGCCGCGGCAGGTGATCCAGGCACCAATGGAAGTAATTGTCGTTGCCGCCCATCGCCAGATACCGGCCGGGCGGCTCGGGCTGGTCGAGCGCCTGCAGGAAGACCGGCGAGGGTGCCTGCCCCACCATGCCGTAGGCCATCTCATGAAACATGCCGAAATGCCGCCGGAAGCAGCGCAGATCCGGCGTGACCGGGAACATCAGGTGGTTGTTCAGAACGCAGCGGTCGAAGACGGCCGCGACCGCGCTGTCGTCGCCGTCCCGCAGGAGGCGGCCGAGTTGCGGGTTGGCCGTCAGATGCTCGACGAGATCGACGCTCTGAATTGTGCCGTCCATGAGGCCCCCACGCCAGCGCCTACACAAGCATCCCGAACTTATCCGGCATCCCGAACTTATCCGGCGCGGGTCAGGATTTCTTCCGCCAGCGCCTGCATCTCCGCTGCCGCCTGGGTCTTGCGGGCAGCCTCGGTCACCGACAGGCCGGACAGCAGGGTCCCGGCGTAGGCGGTGCGGTTGCCGATCTGCGACTCCGCGATGTCCACGGCCGGCGGGTTCACGAGGTCGCGGACCCGCGCGATCAGTTCGTCGGCGATGCGGGCGCGCGGCGGCACGCGGTTCAGCACCAGCAGCAGCCGGCGCTTCTCCTGCGCGGCGAGGTCCAGCGTCGGCTGCACCGCCCACAGGTCCATCGGGCTGGGCTGCACCGGGGCAATGACGAGACTGGCGGCGCGCACGGCGATGCGGGCCTCCGTCTGGGCGTGGGGCGGGCTGTCGATCAGCACGATGTCGTGGTCGCGGGCCAGCTTCTCGACCTCGGTCTGGGTGCGCCAGCCGGTGATCTGGACATGGCTGAAACCGGGCTCTCCGCCCGTGGCCTCCGCCCGCACCGCGTGCCAACGGGTCAGGCTGCCCTGCGGGTCGATGTCCACCGTGGCGACCGAGCGCCCGAGCTGCATCCAGGCAATGGCGAGGTGAGCCACCAGCGTGGTCTTGCCGGCCCCGCCCTTCTGCTGAGCCACGGTGAAGACCTTGCCCGCCATGCCCACACCCATCATTTGGTTGTTTATCGCGCACACCCGTCATAAGGCTTGGACAGAGCCGGCGCAACCGCGCGAATTGACTTCATCCCCCGACGCTTTACAAATCGCCCCGTGACCGACAAGCATCCCGACATCATCCCCGCCACGCCCGCCGGCCTCGCCCGCGCCGGCGAGGCCCTGCGCAGCGGCGACTTGGTCGCCTTCCCGACCGAGACCGTCTACGGCCTCGGCGGCGACGCCACCGACGACCGGGCCGTGGCCGCGATCTTCGCCGCCAAGGGCCGCCCGCAGTTCAATCCGCTGATCGCCCATGTGCCGGACCTGCAGTCGGCCGAGGCCATCGCCGTGCTCGACGAGCGCGCGGTGGAGCTGGCCCATCAGTTCTGGCCCGGCCCGCTGACTCTGGTCCTGCCCCGCCGGGCCGAGGCCGGATTGTCGCTTCTGGTGTCCGCCGGCTTGGACAGCGTGGCGGTGCGCGTGCCCGGCCATCCGGTGGCGCAGGCGCTGCTGAAGGCCGCCGGCAAGCCGATCGCAGCACCCAGCGCCAACCGCTCCGGCGCGGTCAGCCCGACCGCCCCCCACCACGTCATCGAGAGCCTGGGCGACCGGGTCAGCATGGTGGTGGCCGGCGGCAAGTGCCAGGTCGGAGTGGAGTCGACCGTGCTCGACCTGACCGGCGCGACGCCCGTGCTGCTGCGCCCCGGCGCCGTGCTGCGCGAGGAGATCGAGCGGCTGATCGGCCCCATCCAGGTTTCCGCCGGCAACCCGGACGCCCCGACGTCGCCCGGCCAGTTGGAAAGCCACTACGCCCCCGACGCCCCGGTGCGGCTGAACGCCACGAGCGCCGAGGAGGACGAGGCGTTCCTGACCTTCGGCCCCGACCGCTTCATCCGCGGCGGCAAGGCCCGGCTGAACCTGAGCCTCCAGGGCGACCTGAACGAGGCGGCGGCGAACCTGTTCGCCCATCTCCGCGCTCTCGACCAGGAGGGTGCCCGCGCCATTGCCGTGATGCCGATCCCGGACGAGGGGCTGGGCGTCGCCATCAACGACCGGCTGCGGCGGGCCGCCGCCCCGCGGGGGTGATGGATCGGGGGTAGTGGAAAAACGGACGGCGAGGCGATAAGAGTCTCGCAACGAGCCCCCACCCTCCCGCTTCGCGGGTCCCTCTCTCCCCCGCTTGCGCGGGAGAGGGATAGAAAGCCCCCTCCCCTGCGACAGCGGGGGAGGGTCGGGGTGGGGGCAATGCTCTCTCCAGCCCCCGGACCGTCCGCCCATGACCTCCGCCAGCCCTGCCTCCAGCCCTGACGCCGCCAGCCTCGCCACCGCCCTCGACCAGATCCGCGCCATCGTCGGCCCGAACGGCCTTCTCACCGCGCCGGAGGACATGGCCCCCTACCTGTCGGAATGGCGTGGGCGCTTCAAGGGCAACAGCCCGGCGGTGGTCCGCCCGGCCAGCACCGAGGAGGTCGCGGCGGTGGTGAAAATCTGCGCGGAGGCCGGCATCCCGGTCGTCCCGCAGGGCGGCAACACCAGCCTCGTCGGCGGCTCCATCCCCTACGAGGAAGGGCGCGAGATCGTCATCAGCCTGTCGCGGATGAACAAAATCCGCGGCATCGACACGCTGAACTACACCATGACGGTGGAGGCCGGCGTCGTCCTGAAGACCGCGCAGGAGGCCGCGAAGGACAAGGACCGCCTGCTGCCGATGAGCCTGGGGGCGGAGGGCACCTGCCAGATCGGCGGGCTGATCTCCACCAACGCCGGCGGCATCAACGTGCTGCGCTACGGCAACATGCGCGACCTCGTGCTGGGTCTTGAGGTCGTGCTGGCCGACGGGCGCGTCTGGAACGGCCTGCGCAGCCTTCGCAAGAACAACACCGGCTACGACCTGAAGCACCTGTTCATCGGGGCGGAGGGCACGCTGGGCATCGTCACCGCCGCGGTGCTGAAGCTCTACCCGCGCCCGCGCCAGGCGGAGACGGCCTTCATCGCCGTGCCCAGCCCCGCCGCCGCCATCGAGCTGCTGGCCCGCCTGCGCGAAGCGTCGGGCGACGCGGTTGCCGCCTTCGAGCTGATGTCGCGCCGCTGCCTGGAATTCGCGCTCAAGCACGTCGCCGGCACCATCGACCCGCTGTCGGAGCCGTCGCCCTGGTACGTGCTGACCGAGTTGACCGCCGGCACCCAGTCCGACGCCTTCCGCGAGACGGTCGAGGCGGCGCTGGGCGAAGCCTTCGAGGCGGAGCTGGCCACCGACGCCACCATCGCCCAGTCGGAAACCCAAGCCAATCAGCTCTGGTTCATCCGCGAGGCCATCGTCGAGGCGCAGAAGTTCGAGGGCGGCTCGATCAAGAACGACGTGTCGGTCCCGGTCTCGCGCGTCGCCGAGTTCATCGAGCGCGCCGAGGCCGCCGTGGCCGCGGCCTGCCCCGGCATCCGCCCCACCCCCTTCGGCCATGTCGGGGACGGCAACATCCACTTCAACCTCAGCCAGCCGCAGGGCGCCGACACCGCCGCCTACCTTGCCCGCTGGGACGAGATCTGCCACGTCGTGAACGAGGTCATCTTCGACCTGGACGGCTCCATTTCCGCCGAGCATGGTGTCGGCCGCTTCAAGAAGGACGAGATGCCGGTCATCAAGAGCCCGGTCGAGTTCGACCTGCTGCGCGCCATGAAGACCGCGCTCGACCCCAGGGGCCTGCTGAACCCCGGCAAGATGCTCCCGTAAGGAGTGCTGCCCTAAGAGGTGCTCTGCCTGCCCCGTGCGACCTTTCGCGGTTCCGGCCTGTTCGTAGGAGTCGGTCGGTAACCGCGAAACGGAGGCGGCGATGCTTCTCGCGATGTCGGCGTGGATGCGCCTGATGCTGGGCGAGGCCGAGACGGCGCCGGTGCCCGGCACGTCCGTGTCCGAGGCCCTGCCGCCGGAGCGGGAACGCGTCCGGCAGGCGGTGCATGGGGCGGTGACCGCCCACCCGCTGCACCGCGATCTGGTCCACACCCACCGGCTGGGCGGCTGCCAGTATTACGCCTTCGCCGGCGCGATGCTGCTGGAGGCTCTGGGCCACGGTCGGGCCGAGGTCGCGCTGGGCCGCGTAGTCTTCCGCGCGTCCGATGCCCGGAGCCGGGCGCGCTGGCTCGGCTATCCGGCGGCGCCCGCCGATGTCCGCCCGCCCGATCCGGCGCAGCGGCGGCAGGAGACGGAGTCCTTCCCCTTCCACGCCTGGATTCGTCTGAGCGGCCCTGGCGGGCGGCGGGTCCTGATCGATTTCGACCTGACCAACGTGCTGAGAGAGGTGCGGCTGCGCGAACCGCGCCATGCGGCGGGCCTGCGCCATCGACCGCCGGCCTTCTGGGGAAGCGCCACGGCGGCGCGGCGTGCGGGGTTGCGGTTCGAGCCGCACCGACAATTGACCGCCGACGCGCTGCTGCCCGGCGACCGCCGGGTGTTCGCGGCCATCGCGGCCGACGCCCGCGACCGGCTCAAGGACCTTTAGACTGACGATCAGCCGATCAAGCCGCCTTGCCCGTCTCCGCTCCAGCCGCAGCGCCAACCGACGTCCCCTGCCCGACCACCTTGGACAGCCCCAACCCGAGGCCCAGCCCGGTGTGCTCGTTCTGATCCGTGCGGACCGGCTGGTCGCGCATGCGGCGGTTGTCCTTGTCCTCGCCGTCCGGGCGGCGGCCACGGGCGGGCCTGCCGGAGATGCTGTCCACCTCGTCCGGCGTCTCCAGCGCGTTCAGGGCCAGCACATGGTAGATCGACAGCGGCGTGCCGTTCAGCGCCTTCTGCGGCATGCTGGGCACCTGGGTGGTGAAGCCGTCCGGCATGTCCTGGCGGCGCACCCGGTCGATGGCGGTCTGGGCCGGGGCGAAGTCGGCGTTGGGCGACTCCGCGAACTTCGTCGCGAAACGGTCGTAGATGTCCTTCAGCGACTTGGCCCGGCCGGTGTCCTTGTCGAAGAACACCGCCTTGTTGGCCGAGGCGGCATCGGGGAACAGCTCCTTGGCGGCGCGGTTGGGGCTGTCCTGCATGGCGTTCAGGAACTTCGAGGCCCCGCCCGCCCCGAGGAAATGCGCCATGTAGAGTTCGGTGGAGCCGACCTTCCCTTTGACCGTGTCCTCCAGATACTCCTTGTTGTCGCGGGTGTATTCCGCGGCCATCAGGGCCGAGGCGTTGGGGTCCTTGCGCAGGTCGAGGATCTCCCGTTTCAGGTCGGGATCGGTGACGTAGGGCCGCCCGTCGCCGCGCGTCTGGATCGCGTTGGCGTACTTGGCGTAGCCGTGGTCCGCCCCGTGGTCGCGCATCGTCGCCAGCCACGTGCTGTCGATGAACTGGTAGAGCCCGGTCGCCGAGGAGGAGGAGGACTTCACGTCCGTCCGGTACCCGCTCTCCACGGCAGCTTTTTCCATGAGGTAGGAAAAATCGACCCCGGTCTTGGCGCTGGCGTTGCGGACCGCCGCCTCGACGTTCTCCGGCCCGCGGCTGGTCTTCGCGGCCTGGACGGCGGATTCGGCCTGACGGGCAAGGGCGGAGGCGATGGTCATGGGAGGAACCCCTGTGAGCGGTGCTGCCCCACTCTTGCAACCGCGATGCCAAGTCCGGCGGCCTCTCCTGCGTCGCAGGCGCGCTGTTCGCACCGCAACCCAGATGCCAATATTCATGCCCGACGGCGAGGCTCGCCATGCACCATTCGGTACGGTATGGTGACGCGCACGTAAACCGCCCAAGACGCGTTCACGGACCATCGGGCACGCGCAATCGGGCACGCACAATCGGGTCACGGGAGGCCGCTCCATCCATGATTCCCTACACCGCTCCGGTCGATGACCTCCGCTTTGTCCTGAACGAGGTGGTCGGCCTCGAAACGGTCGCCGCGCTGCCGAACTGCGATTCGGCGGCCCCCGATCTGGTCGACGCCGTGCTGGAGGAAGCCGGCAAGTTCGCCTCCGGCGTTCTCGCCCCGCTGAACCGGGTCGGCGACAAGGAAGGCTCGGTGCTGGAGAACGGCGTGGTCCGCACGCCGACCGGCTGGAAGGACGCCTACAGCCAGTTCACCGAGAGCGGCTGGAACAGCCTGCCCTTCGAGCCGGAGTATGGCGGGCAGGGCCTGCCCTGGACCGTCGCCTTCGCGGTGAACGAGATGTGGCAGGCGGCCAACCTGTCCTTCGGCCTGTGCCCCCTGCTGACCCAGGGCGCCGTCGATCTGCTGACCGAGCACGCCAGCGCCGAGCAGAAGGCGCTCTACCTGCCGAAGATGATCGCCGGCGAGTGGAACGGCACCATGAACCTGACGGAGCCGCAGGCCGGCTCCGACCTCGCCGCCGTGCGCACCCGCGCCGTGCGGGCGGAGGACGGGACCTACCGCATCACCGGCCAGAAGATCTTCATCACCTACGGCGAGCATGACCTGACGGACAACATCGTCCATCTGGTGCTGGCCCGCCTGCCCGACGCGCCTCCGGGCATCAAGGGCATCAGCCTGTTCATCGTGCCGAAGTTCCTGCCCAACGCGGACGGCACGCCGGGCGCGCGCAACGACCTGCGCTGCGCCAGCCTGGAGCACAAGCTGGGCATCATGGCCAGCCCCACCGCCGTGATGGCCTTCGGCGACGATGGCGGCGCCATCGGCTTCCTGGTCGGCCAGGAGAACCGCGGCATCGAATACATGTTCACCATGATGAACAACGCCCGCCTCGGCGTCGGCATCCAGGGCGTGGCGATCGCCGAGCGCGCCTACCAGCAGGCCCGCGACTACGCCAAGGGCCGCGTGCAGAGCAAGGATCTGGCCGACCCGAAGGGCTCCGGCGTCGCCATCATCCGCCACCCCGACGTGCGCCGGATGCTGCTGGACATGCGCGCCAAGACGGAGGCCGCCCGCGCGCTGGCGCTCTACGCCGGCACCCAGCTCGACGTCTCCCGCCACCACGAGGACGCCGCGGTGCGGGCCGCCGCGACCGCCCGTGTCGACATCCTGACCCCCATTGTGAAGGCGTGGAGCACCGACATCGGCTGCGACGTCGCCTCCACCGGCGTGCAGATCCACGGCGGCATGGGCTTCATCGAGGAGACGGGCGCCGCCCAGCATTACCGCGACGCCCGCATCACCCCGATCTACGAGGGCACCAACGGCATCCACGCCAACGACCTGACCTTCCGCAAGACCGGCCGCGACGGCGGCGAGTCGGCCCGAACCTTCATCGGGGAGATGCGCGCCACGGTGGCGGAGCTGGAGAGCATCCCCGGCGAAGACATGGAGGCGATCCGCACCAACCTGTCCGCCGGCCTGGACGCGCTGGAGCAGGCGGTGGCCTGGGTGGTCAAGACCCAGGACGACGGCGACCTGCGCGCCGCCGCGGCGGGAGCGGTGAACTATCTGAAGCTGTGGGGCACGGTGGCCGGTGGCTGGATGCTCGCCCGCTCCGCCGCCAAGGCGCTGGAGGGGCTGCGCCGGCCCGGCGCCAACGCGCCCTTCCTGGAGGCGAAGCTGGTCACCGCGCGCTTCTACGCCGAGCAGATCCTGGCCCAGGGGCCGGGCCTGCTGCTGCCGATCCTGACCGCCCACCGCACGGTCATGGCGCTGAGCGAGGAGCAGTTCTGAGCACGCTCAGGACCCATCGCTGTGGCGGTTTGGCCATAGCCAGCTGAAACGCGGCCGGCGCCCCACGCCGGCCGCAACTTTTGCGGTTGGTCCGCGTTCCCCGTTCGATCGAGACGTCTCAAGGGGAAACGCCGCATGCGCACCGCCGCCCTTCTCGCCTTCGCCCTCGCTGTTGCCGGAGCCTCCGCCGCCGCTGCCCAGACCATGGATGGTCCGGTCGAGTCCCCCTTCCATGTCGGCGCGCAGGCCAGCACGCTGGGTCTGGGTCTGGAGGCCGGTTACCGGGTGAATCCGATGTTCGGGCTGCGCCTGGGCGGCAACATGTTCACCTTCAGCACCGACCGCGGCATCTCCGGCGTCGATTACGACCTGGACGTCAAGCTGCGCAGCTTCGGCGCGGTGCTGGACCTCTATCCGGTCGCCGGCACCGGCTTCCGCATCAGCGGCGGTGCGCGGATCAATTACAACAAGGCCGACCTGACCGGCACCCTGTCCGGCCCGCGCAGCTTCGGCGGTGTGGTGGTCACGCCGCAGCAGGCCGGGGAGCTGACCGGCAAGGCGACCTTCGACCGCGTCGCCCCCTATGCCGGCGTCGGCTACAACGGCACGGTGTTCAGCCCCAACTTCAGCGTCGGCGTGGATCTCGGCGTGCTGTTCCAGGGCAAGCCGCGGGTCAGCCTGAGCGCCCCGGGCGTGGCGACCACACCGGCCATCGCCGCCGTGCTGGAGGACCAGCGCCGCGAGGTCGAAGACTCGATCCGCGCCGCCCGCTTCTGGCCGGTCGTCGCCATCACCGCCTCCTACCGCTTTTGAGGGAAGGCGGGCACCAAACGCCTCCCTGAGCCGTTACGCCTCCATGGATCAACTGTGGAGACCATCCCATGGCTCGTCGTAACGGGATTCGCACCGCCGTCCTTGCTCTTCCCCTCCTGGCCCTGCCGCTGCTGGCCGCCTGCGACGACCAGCAGTCGGCGGAAAAGACCGGCCAGGAAATCGGGCGCTCGGTGGACCAGACCGCCGAGCGCGTGGGCGAGGCCGCCAAGGGCATCGGCGCCGAGGCCGGCCGCATGATGCAGGACGCCGGCGCGGCCATCCAGCAGAAGGCCCGCGACGCCAAGGACGACATCAACCGGGAGACCGCCCCCGAAAAGCCCTGAGCGAAGCCCTGACGCGTCCTACGCGTCCGCCGGCCCGCGCAGCGTCCGCCACGCGCAGATCGCGGCGTAGTAGGCGCTGCTGACCAGCCAGACATACCAGACGGCGTCGGGACGGTCCGGATACAGGACCACCAGCGCCGCGCTGGAGGCCAACCAGGCGCCGCTGACCAGAAGGTTCAGGTGCATCCAGCGGCGCACCCGGAAGGGATGCAGGAACTTGACCGTCGTAAAGGTCAGCAGGCCGAGGACCAGCACCACGGCGGTGTTGATCCACGGGTCGAGCGCCAGGAGCCACAAATAGAGCGCGACCACGTTCCAGATCGCTGGGAAGCCGACGAAATAGTTGTCGCCGCTCTTCATCCCGGTGTTCGAGAAGCAGTAGAGCGACGTCATCATGATGAAGGCGGCCAGCGCGACGCCCAGCCCGTCGGGCAGCAGGCCGAAGCGGTACATGAAGACCGCCGGAACGACGACGTAGGTCAGATAGTCGATCACGAGGTCGAGCGCCGACCCGTCGATGCCCGGCAGCACCTCCTTCACCGAGGCGCGGCGGGCCAGCGTGCCGTCCACCCCGTCGACGACCAGCGCCAGCCCCAGCCAGCCCAGGCACGCCTTGGCCTCGCCGTTGACCGCGGCGAGCAGGGCCAGCAGCCCCAGCACGACGCCGCTGCCGGTGAAAGCATGCACCCCCCAGGCCGACAGCCGCCGCCCGATCCCGTAACCGCCGTCGCTGTCGTCCTTGAACCCGCTGTCCACTGAGCGCCTCATCGTCCCGTTGGCGCCAACCTAGCCATACGCCGCGAAAAGTCCAAGTAGGTCGGTGTTGGAGGCCGGCACACAGTGCGGGGGCCCTCTCCCGCCCCGGGAGAGGGTGGCGCCGAAGGCGCCGGGTGAGGGTCCATTCAAGGATCATGTGCCTGCCCATTGCCGGCACCCTCACCCTTCCCACGCTTCGCGCGGGCCCCTCCCCTCTCCCGGGACGGGAGAGGGTTCCCGGCGACCTACTCCGCGGCGCGCACCACAGCACCCGACGCTTGGGCAGGACCGGCGAAGGCCGGGCTGTCCCTCAGCGCGTCGGGTTTCGGGCCGCCGGTCGCCCAGTCGAGCAGTTCCACCGTGTGGACGACGGGCAGCCCGGTCCCGGTGGCGATCTGGGTGATGCAGCCGAGATTGCCGGCGGCGATGGCGGCGGCCTTCGTGCTTTCGATGTTGCGGACCTTGCGGTCGCGCAACTGCACGGCGATCTCCGGCTGGAGCATGTTGTAGGTGCCGGCGGAGCCGCAGCAGAGATGCGCCTCCGGGATCTCCTTCACCTGGAAACCAGCGCCGCGCAGCAGATTCCGCGGCGGGTCCTTGATGCGCTGGCCGTGCTGCATGGAGCAGGCGGAGTGGTAGGCGATGGCCTGCCCCGTCTCGATCACCGGGGCAGACAGCCCGACCTCCGCCAGGAACTCCGTCACGTCGCGGGCGATGGCCGCCACGCGCAGCGCCTTGGGCGCGTATTCCGCGTCCTCGCGGAACTGGTAGGCGTAGTCCTTCACCGTGGTGCCGCAGCCAGAGGTGTTGACGATGATGGCGTCCAGCCCCTCCCCGTCCATCTCGGCGATCCAGGCGTCGATGGTCTTCTTCGCCGCGGCGTCGCTGAGATCGGTCTTGCCCATGTGATGGGTCAGGGCGCCGCAACAGTCGGCCCCCTTGGCCACCACCACCTCGACCCCGTGGCGGTTCAGCAGGCGGATGGTCGCCTCGTTGATCTGCGGGGCCAGCACCTGCTGGGCGCAGCCGACGAGCAGGGCGGCGCGCTTGCGGCGCGGCCCAACCGCCGGATGGCTGCCAGGACGGTCGCTGTGGCTCGGCCCCGGCACCGACTTCGGGGCCAGCGCCAGCAGCGCGCCCAGCCGACCCGGCAGCAGACCGGCGAAGGGCTTGCCGAACCAGGCGGCGATCAGGGCCAGCCGGAATAGCCGCGGGTTGGGCAGCACGCGCGCCAGCAGGTCGCGGATGGCGCGGTCGGCGGGCGGGCGGGCGTGGGTCGCCTCGATATGGGCGCGGGCGTGATCAACCAGATGCATGTAGTTGACGCCCGACGGGCAGGTCGTCATGCAGGACAGGCAGGAGAGGCAACGGTCGATGTGCTTCACCTGATGCTCGGTGGGCGGCCCTCCCTTCTCCAGCATGTCCTTGATCTGGTAGATGCGACCGCGCGGGCTGTCCAGCTCGTCGCCCAGCAGGACATAGGTCGGACAGGTCGCCGTGCAGAAGCCGCAATGGACACACTTGCGCAGGATCGCTTCCGAGTCCCGGTAATCGGCGTTGGCGAGCTGGGTCAGCGTGAAGTTCGTCTGCATGGGTGCCTTACACTCCCGCGTACATGCGGCCGGGGTTCAGGATGCCGCAGGGATCGAAGCTTTCCTTCACCCGGCGGCTCAGCGCCATCACCGGGTCGGGCAGCGGGTGGAACACTTCCGTCGTGGTCCGCACGTCCTCGGGCGCGCGCACCAGCGTCGCGTGACCGGCGGTGCCCAGCGCGCCGCGGATCGCCGCGGCCGCGTCGGGGGTCGGCGCCACCGCCGCCCAGATCAACCCGCCGCCCCAGTCGAAATACAGCTCCGCGTCCAGCGCCCAGCGGATCGACTCCGCTACGCGCGGCCCTTCGGAGGGCTGGACGGAGATTTTCCAGACGTGGCGGGAGATGTGGCGGGAGTCGTCACCCCCACCCCGGCCCTCCCCCGCTGTCGCAGGGGAGGGAGCTTGATCCCCTCCCCTGCGAAGCGGGGGAGGGTTAGGGTGGGGGCAAAAGAACGCCACGTCCCTGATTTCCTTCCACACCGCCCGCGACTCGTCCCGGTCCAGGACGGCGTCGGCGCCAAGCTCCTCCTTCAGCGCGGCGACGCGGGCGGTGACGGACGGGCCGAAGCCCTCCACCCGCACCAGCGTGACCGCCCCGCCCGCCCCGGCAACCGTTCGCACATGGGACCGCGCCGCCACCGCGGCCGGCAGATGGGCGGCGCCGGACACGTCGTAGGGGCTCTGCAGCGCCGCGGTCAGCGCCGCGACGGCCCCGGCGTCCTCGCGCCCGGCCAGCAGAAGCGTCCGCACGTCCTCCGGCGCCGGCAGGACCTTCACCGTCAGTTCGGTCAGCACGGTCAGCGTGCCGAAGGAGCCGGCCATCAGCTTGGGCACGTCGTAGCCGGTGACGTTCTTCACCACCTTGCCGCCGCCCTTGTAGAGGTCGCCGCGCCCGTTCACCCCCTCGATGCCCAGCGTGTGATCGCGGGCGGAGCCGGCGCTGATGCGCCGCGGCCCGGCCAACCCGCTGGCGACCACCCCGCCCAGCGTCCCCTGCCCCTCCGGCCGGCCGAACAGCGGCCCGAGGTCCTGCGGCTCGAAGGCGAGCTGCTGCCGCCGCTCCTCCAGCATCGGCAGGATCTCGGCCATCGGCGTGCCGGCCCTGGCGGTGAGCACCAGCTCCTCCGCCTCGTAGGCGACGACCCCGGACAGGCCGGACAGGTCAAGGGTGTAGGCGGTCTGGATCGGGCGCCCGAGGCCGCGCTTGGACCCCGAACCGGCGACGTCCAGGGGCGTCCCTTCCGATAAGGCCCAGCGCACCGCGTCGGCGGCCTGGGCCGCCGAGTCGGGCTTGACGGTGGTCACGGTCATGCGGATGGCCTCAGAATCGGGGAATATCGGGGAAGCGCAGCTCCCCCTTGTGGATGTGCACGCGGCCCAGCTCGGCGCAGCGGTGCAGCTTGGGGAAGACCTTGCCGGGGTTCAGCAGCCCGTCGGGGTCGAAGGCGCATTTGATGCGCTGCTGCTGGTCGAGATCGACCTCGTCGAACTGGTCGGTCATCAGGTCGCGCTTCTCCACCCCTACGCCATGCTCGCCGGTCAGCACGCCGCCGACCTCGACGCACAGCCGCAGGATGTCGTTGCCGAAGGCCTCCGCCCGCTCCAGCTCGCCCGGCTTGTTGGCGTCGTAGAGGATCAGCGGGTGCAGGTTGCCGTCCCCGGCGTGGAAGACGTTGGCGACCCGCAGGGCGTAGCGGTCGGACATCTCCTGCATGCGGTGCAGCACCAGGGGCAGCGCCTTGCGCGGGATGGTGCCGTCCATGCAGTAATAATCGGGGCTGATGCGCCCCACCGCCGGAAAAGCCGCCTTGCGCCCCGCCCAGAAGGACAGCCGCTCCTCCTCCGAGGTCGAGACCCGGGAGTAGCAGCAGCCCTTGGACCGCGCGATCTCCGCCACCTGATCGATCAGGTGGTCGACCTCCGCCGCCGGGCCGTCCAGCTCGACGATCAGCAGCGCCTCGACGTCCAGCGGGTAGCCGGCGTGGACGAAATCCTCCGCCGCGTGGATCGCCGGCTTGTCCATCATCTCCATGCCGCCGGGGATGATGCCCGCGGCGATGATGGCGGCCACGCAGTCGCCGCCCTGCTCGCTGGTCGGGAAGCCGATCAGCACGGCCCGCGCCGTGGCCGGCTTCTTGAGGATGCGCACCGTGACCTCGGTCACCACCCCCAGCAGCCCCTCGGAACCGGTGACCACGCCCATCAGGTCGTAGCCGCCGGCGTCGAGGTGCTTGCCGCCCAGCCGCAGGATGGTGCCGTCCATCAGCACCATTTCCAGCCCCAGCACGTTGTTGGTGGTCAGCCCGTATTTCAGGCAATGCACCCCGCCGGAATTCTCGGCGATGTTGCCGCCGATGGTGCAGGCGATCTGGCTGGAGGGGTCGGGCGCGTAATAGAAGGCCTCGTGCGCCACCGCGTTGGAGATGCCGAGGTTGGTCACCCCCGGCTGCGTCACCACGCAGCGGTTGGCGAAGTCGATGTCAAGGATGCGGTTGAACTTGCCCATCCCCAGCAGAACGCCGTCGGCCAGAGGCAGCGCGCCGCCCGACAGGGAGGTGCCGGCGCCGCGCGGCACCACCTTCACCCCCATCTCCTTGCAGGTCCTGAGCACCCGGCTCACCTGTTCCGTCGTGCTGGGCAGCACCACGACCATGGGAAGCTGGCGGTAGGCGGTCAGCCCGTCGCATTCATAGGCGCGCAGTTCGCTTTCGTCGACGATCACCCCCTCGCCGGGCATGATGGCCCGCAGCGCTGCGATGATCTCGCGGCGGCGCGCGATGACGCCGTCGTCGGGCGCGGGCATCCGCATGGCCGGTCGTCCTCCCCCGTGATTCGCACCGGTTGGTTCCGGATGCATTCCGTAACCAGTGGTATCATTGCCGGCGGGAAGGACACAAGCCGGTGAGGGATCGGCCAATGGGCGAACCGATCCCCAAAACGCAAGAGCCGCGCCCGAAAGGCGCGGCTCTTGCGAGAAACCTTTGCTCGTCGGCCGGGCGGACCCGGCCGCCGGTCTCAGCCCTGGCGGGCCTTGAAGCGCGGGTTCTGCTTGTTGATGACGTAGACGCGGCCCTTGCGGCGGATCACGCGGCAGGCCTTGTGGCGCGTCTTCATCGACTTGAGAGAGTTAACGATCTTCATAGTTCTTCATCCTGGTCGGTCGGCGGCTCGATCGAAGGCGCGCACCATAGTGCGGCGCACCCCCGCTGTCAACGGCCCCCGTGGCGGTTGCGTTTCCCGCCGGATGCGGCCGTTTCGACGCTACTCCGCCGGTTTCAGCGCGTAGAAACGGCACACCTTCATGCCCGCCTCGATGGCGGACACGCGGCGGACCCACAGTTCGACCTCGTCCATCACCGCAAGCTTGGTTTCGTGATCCAGATGATGGCGTTCCAGATGCTCGACCAGCCCCTGGATGGCGCTCACGATCAGGCCGCGGTGGGTGTCGGTGATGTCCTCGGCGATCCGCAGATCCAGGTTCCGCTGGGCGAAGGCGGCGGCCATCTGGTCCTTGGACCACAGATGGGGCTGCATCGGCTCCTTGTCGCACCAGATCTGGACGGCCTTGGCCCCGGCCAGCGCCGGTTCGATCACGTAATCGGTCATCAGCAGGTGGCCGCGCGGTTTCAGCGCCAGTTCCATCCCGTCGAACAACTGGTCCTTGCCGCGGACGGAGAACATCCCCTCCTTGTAGACGATGGCGTCCACGCGCTTGGGATAGCTGAAATTCTCCGGGTCGTAGGTTTCGATCGGGGCCTTCTTCTCCAGCCCTTCCTTGAAGGAGCGGATCATCCCCTCCTTCGCCAGAAGCTCCGACGCCTCCAGACCGGTGACCCAGCAGCCGTACTTGCTCGCCATGGTGCGGCTGGTGCCGCCCAGACCGGCCGACAGGTCCAGCACGCTCATCGCCGGATTCAGGCCGAGCGGCTTCACCAGATAGGGGATGTGGTCGTGGCCGCCCGGCGTGTTGAAGCCCTCGCCCCACAGCTTCTCCGCCACCTCGATCCGCGTGGCGCTCCACAGCGGCTTTCCCCAGCGGTTCACGCCGGGGCCATGCCCGCGGGCGGCGGGCTGGACCGGAGCGGCGCCAGCCTGCGGCTTGCCGTCCCCTTCCCCGCCCCGGCCCTTCAGGCCGGAGAGGTCGTACCCCTCCCACCAGGCGTGAAGGCGGGTCTTGAGCGTGATGCGGGGAGCGCCCGCGTGATCGTGTCCGCTGTTATCGCTCATCGCCTTCGCGCCTGCCCCGTTGCCTGGACCGCCGGACGAATTCATTCCGACTTTCACAGTATCCGGGCGCTCCGTTCGCGCAAGCGCAAAATCCTGCGTCACATTACCGTAACGCCTTCTCCGCGTGCGGATCGTCCATGGCGGCGACCCGCGTCCCGGCGGCGCGCAGCACCGCGGTGCAGGCGGGCGGCATGCTGACGTAGCGCGGCTGCGGCTTGCCGTTGTGCCTCTCCACGACCGGGTAGACGGAGCCGAGCCAGGACGCGACCTCGTCGCCGCAGCCGTCGCCGTCGGGAATGTCGCGCTGGTCCTCGCACTGCGGGCTTCCCGCCGGGCAGCCCAGGCGGATGTGCATGTGCCCGTCATGGCCGTGCCAGGGCCGCAGCTTGCGCAGGAAGGCGCGGTCCGGCCAGGAATGGCGGCACATGGCGAGCTTGATCGCCGGGTTGACGAAGATGCGGGTCACCCGCGGATCGCTGGCGGCGATGCGAACGAGCTGGGCCTGCCGCTCCGACCAGTCCTCGGTGACGCGGACGCGCCCGTAATCGACGTACTTGATCTCGGTCAGGCTTTCCCGCGCGTTGCGCCCCATCGGCGGGTGGTCGAGCCGCAGCCAGACGTCGGCGTCCAGCCCGATCTGGTGGCTGGCGTGGCCGAAGCTCATCGGGCCGCCGCGCGCCTGTCCCATATCGCCGATCAGCGCGGTCCCCAGCCCCGCCGCCGCGACCTTCCGCCCGAAGCCCTTCAGATAGTCGATCAGTTCCGGATGTCCGTAATAGCGTTGACGGGACATGCGGATCACCTGATAGCCGGTGCCCTCCCCCGGCAGGGCCTGCGCCCCCGTGACGCAGCCCGCGGCGTAGCCGCCGATGGACTGGGCCGGACCCAGGGCGGGACCGCTCACCTGACTCCAGGCGATGGAGTTGGGAGCCGGCGGTGCGGGCTTCTTCTTCTTGGACGATGCGGCCTCGGCCGGTCCGGCGAGAGCAGCAGCGATCAGGGCCGCCGCAAGAATCCCGATCGTCGGGCCAATCGCCAAGCGCCCCATCATCTTCCCCCACGGACCGCCAATCGGGAAAGATTAGAGCCAATGTTTCTTAACGAAATGTGAGGCTCACGCTCATGTCACAGCCGATTTCGACTTGCCGGCAAGAGTGGAGAGCAACGCCCGACCCCCGTTTACTGCTCAGTCCAAGGTCTGCCGGTAGCGTTTCAGCGCGACGATCGTGACCACCATGAGGAAGACGAGCAGCGCCGCCACCTCCTCCGCGATCTCCGCCGGGCCGTTGCCCTTCAGGAGGATGCCGCGGACGATGCGCAGGAAATGGGTCAGCGGCAGAACCTCCCCCACCACCTGCGCCCAGCCGGGCATGCCGCGGAAGGGGAACATGAAGCCGGACAGGAGCATGGACGGCAGAAAGAAGAAGAAGGACATCTGCATCGCCTGGAGCTGGTTCCTCGCCACGGTGGAGAAGGTGAACCCCACCGCCAGATTGGCGGCGATGAACAGCACCAGCACGGCGGACAGCAGGGCCAGACTGCCGACGATGGGCACGCCGAACAGCAGCCGGGCGGCCAGGACGATGATGACGACCTGGATGTAGCCGACCAGGATGAAGGGCACGATCTTGCCCAGCATCACCTCGAACGGGCGGACCGGCATCGCCAGCAGGTTTTCCATCGTCCCGCGCTCCCGCTCGCGGGTGACGGCAAGCGCGGTCATCATCACCATGGTCATGGTCAGGACCACGCCCATCAGGCCGGGCACCACATTGTACTGGGTGATGCCCTCCGGGTTGTAGCGGCGGTGGACCCGCAGTTCGACCGGGTCGGGGGTGGAGCGCAGATGGGCCAGCGGCCCGGTCAGCTCGGGGTCCAGCGCCTGCCGCGCGAGGGTGGACAGGGCGGCCAGCGCGTTGCTGGTCGCCGCCGGGTCGGTCGCGTCGGCCTCGACCAGCAGCACGGGCCGCTCGCCCCGCTGCAGGTCGCGGGCGAAGCCGGCGGGAATGGTGACGGCGAACTGAACCCGCCCCTCCGCCAGCAGGCGGTCCAGCTCCGCCGGGCTGGCGGCGCCAAGGGTCACGTCGAAATAGCCGGAATTCGCCATCGCCGACACCAGCGTGCGCGCGAAGGGGCTGGAATCGGCGGCGTGGACGGCGGTCGGCAGGCTTTTCGGGTCTGAGTTGATGGCGAATCCGAACAGCACGAGCTGGAGCACCGGCACCCCCACCATCATGGCGAAGGTCAGCCGGTCGCGCCGCATCTGGATGAATTCCTTCACCATCACCGCGACGAAGCGCGCGAAGGAAAACCGCGCCATGAGCCCCTCCCCAACCGTGCATTTCAAAAAAGAAACACAACTTTTATTTCAACGCCGCAGCGGGCGACTTCGCTCCCATTGACATATCGAAATTGCTTAAAGCACCGTCCAAAAGGATTAACTCGTATGCGGGAGACATACCGTGACATCTATTCTTGCCAAGGGCGCTGCCGCGATCGCTGCCCTGTTCCTGTTTCATGGCGCTGCCCTCGCCGGGCAACAGGATTTCACCATCGCGAATGAGACGGGTTACGCGCTGAAGCACATCTACGTCAGCGAGTCGGCCAACGAGAAGTGGGACGAAGACATTCTCGGCCGTGATGTCCTCGACGACGGCGAAGAGTTCGAACTGAGCTTTGACAAGGCCGAGAAGACCTGCAAGTGGGATATGAAGGTCATCTACGATGATGGTGAATCGGCGGTCTGGCAGAACCTGAATCTCTGCAAGATCTCCAAGCTGACGCTGCGCTGGAACAAGAACACCGGCGTGACCTCCGCATCGATCGAATGACCGCGCGCCGTTCCCGCACCGGCGGTTGCGACGGTGCGGGGATGGCTCGGCTTCTCCAGTCCCCGGCGCGGTCATGTGAAGTTGTCCGTGCTGCGGTTCATCAGATGGATGAACACGTCCTCCAGCGTCGGCTCCGTCCGCCTCACCGCCAGCCCCGAGTCGCCGGACCAGGGGCGCAAAGCCTCCTCCAGCTCCGCACCGTCGCCACCGCTGACATGCAGCCGGGCGCCGAAGGCGGCGACCATCTCGACACCGGGACGGTCGCGCAGCGCCGCCGCGACGTGCCTGAGATCCGACCCCTCCGCCCCCCGCACGCCCACCTCGTAGGTGACCAGTCCCGAATTGGCGATCACCGCCTCCACGCTGCCTTGGGTCATCAGCCGGCCGTAGGCGAGGTAGGCGATGGCGTGGCAGCGTTCGGCCTCGTCCATGTAATGGGTGCTGACCAGCACGGTCAGCCCGTCGCCGGCCAGCCGGTGGATCTCGTCCCAGAACTCCCGTCGCGCCTTGGGATCGACGCCCGCGGTCGGCTCGTCGAGCAGCAACAGCTTCGGCTCGTGCAGGATGCAGGCGGCCAGCGCCAGACGCTGCTTCCAGCCGCCGGACAGCTCGCCCGCCAGCTGCGCCCGGCGGTTGCCCAGCCCCAGCCGCTCCAGCGCCGCGGCGACCTTCTGCCGCCGGTCCGGCAGCCCGTACATGCGGGCGACGAAATCCAGATTCTCGGCAATGCTCAGATCCTCCCAGAAGCTGAACTTCTGGGTCATGTAGCCGACCTGCCGCTTGATGGCGGTACTCTGGCGGCGGATGTCGAACCCGAGGCAGGTCCCCTCCCCGGCGTCGGGGGTCAGCAGCCCGCAGAGCATGCGGATGGTCGTCGTCTTGCCCGACCCGTTCGGCCCCAGGAAGCCGTAGATCTGCCCGCGCGCAACCCGGATGGAAAAGCCGTCCACCAGCGTCTTGGCGCCGAAGCGCTTGACCAGACCGCGCACGTCGATGACGGCGTCTCCGGTCATGGCGGCAGCTCCACATCCACCGGCAGTCCGGGGTTGAGCGCCGCCCCGTCCTCCAGCCGCGCCTCGACACGGAAGACCAGCTTCTCGCGGCTGCCGACGCTGTAGATCACCGGCGGGGTGTATTCCACCCGCGGCGCCACATAGGTCACGCGCGCCGACAGGCCGGGCGGGCAGCCGTCGCAGCGCACCGTCACCCGGTCCCCCGGACGGACGCGGACCATCAACGGCTCCGGGACGAAAACCACCAGCTTCCGCTTCCCCGGCGGCAGCAGCGAGACCACCGGGGCGCCCGCCGGCACCCATTCGCCGGGATTGAACAGCGTGTCCTCGACCAGCGCCGCCTCGGGCGCCAACGGGGCCAGTTCAGCCAAGCGCTTGTCCGCCTGGGCCAGCGCCGCCTCGGCCTGGGCGACGGCGTCCTCCGCCGCGCGGATCTGGTCGGGGCGGGCCGGCAGGTTGGAGACCGCCAGTTGCGCGGTCAGCTCCTCCAGCCGCGCGCGGTCGCCGTCACGGCTGGCGCGGGCGGCGTCCAGCCGGTCGTCGGAGCTGACCTTGCGCGCCACCAGCGTCTGCTGCCGCGCCAGCTCCGCTTCGGAATAGCGCAGCGCGGCCTCGGCCTGCGCGCGCTGGGCGGCGACCACCGCCAGCTCGTCGGGGCGCCGGCCGGTCCGCAGATCGGCCAGTTGCGCCCGCGCCTGCCCCAGCGCGGCAGCCAGCCGGTCGCGCTCCGCCCGCGCGCTGGTGCGGTCGAGCGCGAAGAGGGGTGCGCCCGCCTCCACCCGCCCGCCGCGCGTCACCGCCAGCGTGTCGAGCGTCCCGGCCACCGGGGCAGCGATGCGCAGATACTCGCCCTCCGCATAGCCATGGGCCAGCGGCACGGCGTCCCCGCCTCCCAGCCCGAGAACGGACAGGGCCGCCGCCAGCGTTTCGGCGATCCAGCTCATGACGGCGGCCCTCCCTCCGGGGCGAGCGTCCGACGCAGCGCGTCGAGATGGGCGGCCAGCAGAGCCGCGACATCCGGCGGGCGCCCCTCCAGCGCCTCGAAGGAGGAGCGCCACAGCGCGCTCATCAGCATCGGCGCGACGATCAGCCGGACGGTCGAGTCGACGTCCACCGGGCGGAACTCCCCGCGCGCGATGCCACGCTCCAGCACCGCCGCCAGCAGGGCGAAGGCGCGGCGGATCACCTCGTCGTAATAGAAGCGGGCGAGATCGGGGAAATTGCCGGCCTCGGCGATGATCAGCTTGGGGATGGCGCCGGCGCGCGATTTCAGGATGCGCGTCGCGAAGAGCGTCAGCAGCGTTTCCAGCACGGCGAAGCTCGGCCCCTGCGCCCCGGCCAGCAGACGCTCGGCCATGTCCAGGTTGGGCAGGATGGCCTCGCGGACCACCGCCTTGAACAGCTCCTCCTTGTTCGGGAAGTAGAGGTAGAGCGTGCCCTTGCTGACCCCGGCCTGCGCCGCGACGTCCTCCAGCCGGGCCGCCGCGAAGCCGCGCTCGCCGAAGACGGTCAGGGCGGCGTCGACGATCTCCCGGGGGCGCGCCTCCTTCCGGCGGCGCCAGCGCGGAACGGCGGGATCATCCTCCGGCATGCCGTCCTCCAGGGTGGAGAAAATATTACTGACCAGTCAGTTATTAGCTGTTTGACGGTAGAAATTCCAGTTTTCTCAAGGGTTGCGCCGTTCTGCCGCAGCCGTAAGTCATTGTGCGGCGCAGCAACTGATATGCAAAAGGGCTTGCCTTTCGACCGAGAGTTTCCGAAACTTTCGACAGTCCGCAGCGCGAACGGCTTGTCACGGAAGCACGCGCGGCGGGCGCACCGGTGGTCAAAGGCGCCGATCAGCAACGAGCGCACACCCCACCCCGGGAGGAACGGTTCAAGGCGCCGTGCCGGGATCAATGCGACGAGCGCGCTGGTGCGCGACGTCCGGAGTCCCGGTTGAGCAGGGGGTGTCGATCATGCCGGGTGCAATGCGCCAGTCCACGTCGAACCTGGAACTGCTGACCATCTATGAGGTCAGCAAGATCCTCGGTTCCTCTCTCGACCTCCAGCAGACGTTGCGCGAGGTGCTTCGCGCGCTGGCCTACCAGCTGCAGATGCACCGCGGGCGCGTCTATCTGGTCGGCGAGGACAATGTGCTGCGGCTGGTCGCCGCGAACGGCCTGTCGAACGAGGCCGCGGCGCAGATCGAATTCCGCGACGGGGAAGGCATCACCGGCCGCATCCTGAAGACCGGCATGCCCGCCGTCGTCCCGAACCTGGCGGAGGAACCGCTGTTCCTGAACCGCACCGGCGGGCGCGAGGACCTGGACGAGCAGGTGGCCTCGCTGGTCGGCGTGCCGATCAAGGCCGCGGGGGTGGTCGTCGGCGTGCTGACCATCGACCGCATTTCCGACGAAGGGCCGCAGGGGCATTTCGGCAGCGACGTGCGCTTCCTGACCATGGTCGCCAACCTGATCGGCCAGACCGTGCGGCTGCACCGCACCGTGGCCGAGGAGCGCCGCTTCATGATGCGGGAAACCTTCCGCATGCAGAAGGAGCTGCGCCCCATCGCCGCCCCGATCAACGACGTGGTCTGCACCAGCCCCAACATGCTGGAGGTGATGGCCCAGGTCCACCGGGTGGCGCCCTTCAAGTCCACCGTGCTGATCCGCGGCGAGAGCGGCACCGGCAAGGAGCTGATCGCTCGGGCCATCCACAACATGTCGCCGCGCAAGGACGCCCCCTTCATCCGCGTGAACTGCGCCGCCCTGCCCGAATCGCTCCTGGAATCGGAGCTGTTCGGCCATGAGAAGGGTGCCTTCACCGGCGCGCAGAAGGACCACAAGGGCCGGTTCGAGCTGGCGTCGGGCGGCACGCTGTTCCTCGACGAGATCGGCGACATCTCCCCCAACTTCCAGGCCAAGCTGCTGCGCGTGCTGCAGGAGCAGGAGTTCGAGCGGGTCGGCGGGTCCAAGACCATCAAGACCGACGTCCGGCTGATCTGCGCCACCAACCTGAACCTGGAGGAGGCGGTCGGCCATGGCAAGTTCCGCGCCGACCTGTATTTCCGCATCAACGTGGTGACGATTCATCTGCCGCCGCTGCGCGAGCGCCGCCAGGACATCGGCCCGCTGGCCCGCCATTTCGTGGCGAAGTTCGCCAAGGACAACGGCATGGCCCTCGTCATGGAGGACGAGGCGCTGGAGGTGCTGAACCGCTGCACCTGGCCCGGCAACGTGCGCGAGCTGGAGAACTGTATCGAGCGCGCGGCCACCCAGTCGCGCGACGGCATCATCCGCACCGAGTCCCTGTCCTGCAGCCTCAACCTCTGCAACTCCTCCGTCCTGTTCCAGTACCGCACGCTGGGCGCCTCGGTCGGCGGGCTCGCCCCGTCCATGGGGCCGGGGGCCGTCAACCGCGTTCCTCCGGGACGCCCCGGCGTTCCGGCGCCGGCCAACGCGCCGAAGACCCCTGCCATCCCGACCCCTGTGCCGGAACCGGTGGGTGCCGGCGGCGGCGCGTGGCCGGCCTGCGCATCGGGCTGTTCCGCCGGCCCGTCGCCTGTCTGCGGCGCCGCCCAGCCGGTGGTTCCGGTTCCCCTGATCCCTCTGCCCCTGCCCGAGCCGAGCGCCGCCGCCGTGGCTCCTGCGCCCGCATCGGCTGCCAATGCCGCTCCGCCGCCCGCCGCCGAGGTGCCGCTGGACGAGCCGGAGTCGGGATCGCTGCGTGACCGATTGCTCTGGGCGATGGAGCGCACCGGCTGGGTGCAGGCCAAGGCCGCGCGCCTGCTCGGCATGACGACCCGTCAGGTGAGCTACGCCCTGCGCAAGTACAACATCGAGATCAAGCGCTTCTGAGGGACGGGGACTCACTTGGCGCCTGGGTTCCCTTCCGGGCAACGACGGGCCGATCAGTAACGGGTGGCCAAACCAAGCATGTATTGGCGCCCCACCGGCTCTCCCTGAGCAATGGGGGCGCCCGCTGATGAAGGCGTGGGGAGGTCCCGGGGGCGCGGGATATGGTCGGGACGGTCGACCTGATACACCGTATGCCCTCCCAACTCACCGACCTTGCGCAGTTCCGAGAAGGACGCCTGGAGAAACTCGCGCAGCTTTTTGCCGTAGTCGAGGGGGTTCGGGTAGTCGTGGGCATCCGGCGGCGAAGCGCCCAGTGGCGCGGTCAGGGGCTTCACCAGGGCGTCGTCCACCGAATAGTCCTGATCGGCCGCCACCCTTCGGGAGACCGGCAGGCCCGCCCGCTCCGACAGGATGGCGGCGGCATCCTCTTCGCCGGTCTTGCGCAGCGCCTTGTCGATCGCGTCGAGATCGACGCCCAACGCCTTCAGGCTGTAGGTGGCATCCCCCTGCTTTTTGGTGGAATTCAGGCGGGAATCGGAAAAGTCCATGGAGAAGAAGCCCGGCATGATGTAGCGCGACATCCCGGTCCGGTCCTTCGCCAGGAGCGGATTCATCGTCCGCGCCGCCAGATCGTTCGACGCCGACGCCCATTCGTCCTCGCGCATCGCCGCGGTCAGCTTGTCCATCAGCAACGACCGCCGGGCCAGAGTCTGGGACAAGGCACCGCGCAGATCGTCGACGCTGGTCGCCTCATCAAAGAAAAGATCGGCGTGATCGTTGTTGTACATGCGCTGCGTCGCGCCCATGGCGCTGACGCGGGCCTGCTTCAGCCGCTGCGTGAGCGCGTCGTTGACCGTCTCGCCGCTGATCTTCCCGCTGTCGACAAGATCGGCCAACTGCTGGCGCTGGGCGTCCGACAGGGCACCGAAGGCGGTCAATCCGTCGCCGCGAAGTGCCCCGCCGAGCCCACTCAGCGCCACGCGATCGGACGCGGCACTGCCGCTCGCGGCGGTCGCCCCTGGCGACGCGAGCGTTGCCGGCGACCGGGGCGGAGGCGGGGGCGGGAGCGAAGAGGCCGTGGATGCGACGCTGGACACCGTCATGGTCCTCTCCCTGAATGGCAATGCCGGCGGCGGCACGCTTCCAACCGCGATCAACACCGGCCATGCATCTTATGAGGGAAAAAACTTTCAATCAACACATCCGCTGAGGTCCTTCCGGTGCTTTGCCCGTGGCAAGACCCCAGCGCGGCCTGCGGGTCCCAAGTCCCCTGTAACCGTTACGAACGGTTGTGATATGACGGTGCGACATCGGCTGTACGCTGTACCCCGCTTCCCGCAACCTCCAGCTTCGGGCCTTTGCACGGGATGGAAAAGCCTCTCGCGCTCCTCTTCGTGGACATCGCCGACAGCACGCTGCTCTATGAACTGGCGGGCGACCGCAAGGCGGCGGCGCTGACCCAGCGGGTGCTGGGGGGCCTGCGCCGGATCGTCGGGGAGAACGACGGCACGGTGGTGAAAAGCCTGGGCGATGGGCTGCTGGCCTGCTTCCCCGCCAGCGACAGCGCCGCCCGATCCGCGCTCGCCATGATGGAACGGCAAGGGGACTTCGGTCTGCGCCTGCGCGCCGGGCTGCATTTCGGCCCGGTGATCGCCGGCCCCGGCGACCTCTACGGCGACGCCTGCAACGTCGCCGCCCGGCTGGAAGCCATCGCCCGCCCCGGCGAGATCCTGGCGAGCGACGATCTGGTCGACCGCCTCTCTCCGGCCCTGCGGAAGCGGGCCCGCCTTCTGAACAGCGTTTCGGTGAAGGGAAAGACGGCCCCGGTCCGAGTTCACCAGATCCGCGACGGCGACGCCACGCCGGAGGCCGAGGACAACGCCACCGTCGGCCTGCCCCTGTCCGAGCCCGGCAGCAGGCGCGGCCTGCCCTCCCTGCGTCTGTCCGGGCGCAGCGCCGACGCGACGCTGACCCCGCTGCTGCCGCGCATCGCGGTAGGGCGCGACGTGGGTTGCGGCCTGCGCATTTCCTCCCGCCGCACCTCGCGCCAGCACGCGGTGATCGAGTTCAGCCGCGGCGGCTTCCTGCTGACCGACCATTCGACCAACGGCACCTTCATCCGCACGGGCGACTCCCCCTCCCTGCTGCTGCGCCGCGATTCGACGAAGCTGACCGGCAGCGGCCTGATCGGCTTCGGGGGAGAACCGCTGCGCCCGGACGAGGACCATGTCCTGGCCTTCCAGGTGGGGAGCGCGTGATCAACCCTCTCCCGCCCCGGGAGAGGGAGGGACCCGCCGCGGCAGCGGTGGGAGGGTGAGGGTGCCGGCAAGGATCGAGCCGCTGATCCTCGCACGACCCTCACCCGGCGCCTTTGGCGCCCCCCTCTCCCGGGACGGGAGAGGGAAATCGATGCCAGTCCGTTACCCCATCAGCGCCCCGTGTCGGGTCCCCGACAGGCGGCGTGTTTGTCGGCCATTGTTTGGCTTTGTCCGCCTTTGTCGGATTGCCGACATGGCCCGCAAGCCCGACACAACCGCCTAACCCTCTGAAACTCCACAATTCACCAGGTTGGCCCCGAACTTGCTTTTAACGACCTGACCAAGGGCGCCGACGGCGCGGCTGGGAAGGGAGTGGACGATGGCCAACGTTATTTCGCTCGACAGCATCCTGGGCGTGGGTGAACTGAAAGCCTCCGTCGAGGCGCCGCCCGCCGCCGCCTCCGGCTGCGCGTCCTCCTCCTGCGGGTCGTCGGACGGCCCCGCCGACATGGCGCCGGAGGTGTGGGAGAAGGTGAAGAACCACCCCTGCTACTCCGAGGAAGCGCATCACTATTTCGCCCGCATGCACGTCGCTGTGGCGCCGGCCTGCAACATCCAGTGCAACTACTGCAACCGCAAATACGACTGCTCGAACGAGAGCCGGCCGGGCGTGGTCTCCGAGAAGCTGACCCCCGATCAGGCGCTCCGCAAGATCATGGCGGTTGCCAAGGAGATCCCGCAGCTCTCCGTCATCGGCATCGCCGGCCCCGGCGACAGCCTGGCGGCGGGCGGCAAGAACACCTTCAAGACCTTCGAGATGCTGGCGAAGAAGGCGCCGGACCTGAAGCTGTGTCTGTCCACCAACGGTCTGGCCCTGCCCGACCATGTGGACACCATCGCGAACTACAACATCGACCATGTCACGATCACCATCAACATGGTCGATCCCGAGGTCGGGCAGCACATCTACCCCTGGATCTTCCACGACCACAAGCGCTGGACCGGCCTGGACGCCGCCAAGATCCTGCACGAGCGGCAGATGCTCGGGCTGGAGATGCTGACCTCGCGCGGCATCCTGGTGAAGGTGAACTCCGTCATGATCCCGGGGATCAACGACGAGCACCTGATGGACGTGAACAAGGCCGTGAAGTCGCGCGGCGCCTTCCTGCACAACATCATGCCGCTGATCTCCGACCCGGCGCACGGCACGCATTTCGGGCTGACCGGCCAGCGCGGCCCGACCGCGCAGGAGTTGAAGGTCCTGCAGGACCAGTGCGAAGGCGGGGCCAAGCTGATGCGCCACTGCCGCCAGTGCCGCGCCGACGCGGTCGGCCTGCTGGGCGAGGATCGCGGTTCCGAATTCACCATCGACCAGATCGAGGCGATGGGCGAGGTGGAGTACGACCAGGAGGCCGCCCGCACCTACCGCGAGCATGTCGAGGGCGAGCGCGCCGGGCGCCACGCCGCCAAGGCCGCCGCGCAGGCCGACGTCGCCGAGGCGGTCGGCACCGAAGTGCAGCCGATCCTGATCGCCGTCGCCACCAAGGGCGGCGAGCGCATCAACGAGCATTTCGGCCACGCCAAGGAATTCCAGATCTACGAGGTCGGTCCGAAGGGCGCCAAGTTCGTCGGTCACCGCCGCGTCGACCAGTATTGCGAAGGTGGATCGGGCGACGAGGACGCGCTCGGCGGCGTGCTGTCGGCGATCAACGACTGCACCGCGGTCTTCGTCGCCAAGATCGGCGGCTGCCCGTCGCAGAACCTCAAGGACGCGGGCATCGAGCCGGTTGACCGCTTCGCCTTCGAATACATCGAAGAGTCGGCATTGACCTACTTCAAGGACTACGCCGAGCGCCTCGGCCAAGGTGCGATCAACGCGCGCGAGGGGCAGGACGCGGTGATCCGCACCGGCGCCTTCACCGCCCTGCGCGCCTGATACCCAAGAGACCGACCAGAACCCACGGATTTACCCGGCGGCCCACCGCAACAGCCGCCCCACCTGCAAGGAGAGTGTCATGGCTTACAAGATCAAGGCTTCCGACTGCACCGCCTGCGGCGCCTGCGAGGCCGAGTGCCCGAACAACGCCATCAGCTTCAAGAAGGGCGCCTACGCCATCAACGCCGACATGTGCACGGAGTGCAAGGGCCAGTTCTCCAGCCCGCAGTGCGCCTCGGTCTGCCCGGCCGACTGCTGCGTCCCGGCCTGATCGCCCGAAACCCCTCTCCCGTCCCATCACGGGAGAGGGTGTCCATGGAGCGCACCGCCATGCTGGACGAGGTGGATGAAGGCTGGCTCAACCGCCGTTACTACGGCGGCGACCTGCCGCCCGAGGCGGAGCGGTTCCTGCATCTCGCCGCCGCCAACCACGCCGACGCCGAGGCGGCGGAGCACCACCTCGCCCGCGCCGCCGAGTTGGCGCCGGGGCACCGGCTCGTCGATCTCGGCCATTACAAATTTCACTTCTACAAGGCGAACCTGGACACCGCCCTGCTCTACGGCGAGCGGATGCTCGGCCACGCCATGGCGGCCATCGGCCTGAACCACACCGACTGGCGCATGGTCGGCAATGATCACGCCGACTTCGCGGGTCTGGAGCCGGCCCCGCGCCTGTTCCTGTTCGCCCTGACCGCGGTCGGCTACCTGCATCTGCGCCTGGGCCGTCTGGCCGAAGGGCGCGAGGCCCTGAACAAGGTCCGGGAACTGGACCCGAAGGACCGCTTCGGAACCACCCGCCTGCTCGCCGTCGCCGACCGCCACGAAGCCGGCCCGGAGGACGACGCATGAGCGACGACATCGACAAGGCGCTGGACTGGCTGGGCAACCCCGTCGATTGCGACGGCTGCGCCTACCGCGACCGTCTGGCCGAGGGGCGCTGCGAACCGCTGCGCGCCTGCGTGCAGGACCGCTACGCCAAGCGCATCCAGCGCTTCTTCCAATGGAACGACGATCTGGCCGGCGAGCATCTCGACCATCCCTATTTCGAGGTCCGCGCCAACGCCGCCCGCTTCGCGCCGATCTTCATCGTGCCGCGGCTGATGGACGACCCCGACGAGACGGTGCGCGCCGCCGTCGCCCGCCGCCTGCCGCGCCGCCTGCTGCTGAAGATGCGCGGCGACCCCGACCGCGAAGTGCGCATCGCCGTCGCCTCCCGGCTGGAGGACGCCGACCTCTCGCCGCTGATGCGCGACCCCGACTATTCCGTCCGCCTGCGCGTCGCCCGCCGCGTGCCCGAGGGCATGCTGCCGGCGATGATGCACGACGAGGATCCGGAAATCCGGCTGGAGGTCGCCAACCGCATCGGGCTGGAATGGCTGATGAGCATGGCCTGGGACGACAGCGCCCGCGTGCGCATGGTCGTCGCCCGGCGCCTGCCGCCGGAAAAGCTGGCCGCGCTGATCCACGACACCGACTGGTGCGTGCGCTTCGTCGTCGCCAGCCGCCTGCCGCCCGAAGACCTCGCCCCGCTGACCGAGGACCCGGTGGACGACGTCCGCACCGTGGCGCAGAAGCGCCGCGCCGGACTGCCCGCCACCGGCGACCTGATCCCAGACTGACGCCCCCGCACCAAGGAGCACCGAATGCGCGAGCGCGCCCGCGATCCGAACGAGACGATCGAACTGGAAGACCGCCCCGCCTTCGAGGAGGGCCAGAAGGTCCGCGCCCTTCGCGACGTGCGCAACGACGGCACCTATCCCGGGCGCCCGATGGGCGACTTTCTGATCCGCACCGGGGACATCGGCTATGTGAAGTCCATCGGCACCTACCTGCAGATGTATTACATCTACGGCGTCGATTTTTACGAGAAGCGCATCATCGTCGGCATGCGCGCCAAGGAACTCGAACTGGTCGACGCCCGCTGCAACGACCCGCAATGACCTTCCCGCCTGAGGAGCACGCGATGAGCGACGCCGTTACCGAAGCGAAGAAACCCGGCTTCATCCCGCCCCGCGAGCCGCTCTACGACTGGGGCCTGATGGTCACCGCCGCGGTGGACCTCCACAACGACGGCAGCCACCCCAACGCCGAGGACGGCGCCCTTCTGGCCCCGAAGGGCACGCCCGGCACCATCGTGCGCATCGGCCACGCCGAGGGCACGCAGATCCCCGTCTATCTGGTGGAGTTCCCGGCCGGCGTCGTCGTCGGCTGCCTGGAGGAGGAGATCACGCCCGCCGATGGCCGCCGCCGCGGCGTCCCCGGCGTGATGGACTGACCGCCCCCTCCCCGCCACGGCCTGCGATGGACCCATGATCTATCTCGACAACAACGCGACGACCCCGCTGGCGCCCGAGGTGCGGGAGGCGATGCTGCCGCACCTGTTCGGGGAGTTCGGCAACCCCTCCAGCCCGCACGCCGCCGGCATGGCGGCCAAGCGGGCGGTGGGCGAGGCGCGCGCCCGGGTGGCGGCGCTGGTCGGCGCGAAGGCGGCGGACATCCTCTTCACCGCCAGCGCGACGGAGGCCAACCACACGGCCCTGCTCGGCACGCTGCGGGCCGTCGCCGCGGAGCGTCCGGAGCGCCGCCACCTCGTCACCACGGCGATCGAGCACCCTTCCACGCTGATGCTGGCCGGGGACCTGGAACGGCAAGGCTGGCGGGTCACCGTCCTGCCGGTGGACGGCGCCGGTACCATCGCGCTCGCCGACCTGCGCGACGCGGTGACGGCGGAGACGGCGCTGGTTTCCGTGATGTGGGCGAACAACGAGACCGGGGCGATCCAGCCGGTCGGCGACGCCGCCGACATCGCCCAGGCGCGCGGCGCCCTGTTCCACACCGACGCGGTGCAGGCCGCCGGGCGGCTGCCCATCAAGGTCGACGCGGTGAACGCCGACCTGCTGACCCTGTCCGCCCACAAGATGCACGGGCCGAAGGGCATCGGCGCCCTCTTCATCCGCAAGGGCGTGCCCTTCGCCCCGCTGATCCACGGCCATCAGGAACGCCACCGCCGCGGCGGGACGGAGAATGTGCCGGCCATCGTCGGCTTCGGCGTGGCCGCCGGCCGCGCCGAAGCCACGGTGGCGGAGGCCGGCGCCATGGCGATCCTGCGCGACCGGCTGGAGCGAGGCGTGCTCGCCGCCTGGCCGGGCAGCCGGGTCAACGGCGAGGGGGCGGACCGCCTGTCCAACACCAGCAACATCCGCTTCGCCGACCCGCAGGGCCGCCCGCTGGACGCGGAGGAACTGCTGATGCGGCTCGACCGCGCCGGCATCGCCGTCTCCATGGGGGCGGCCTGCGCGTCCGGCGGCAACGAACCGAGCCACGTCCTGACCGCCATGGGCCTGACCCCGGCGGAGGCCGCGGCCAGCCTGCGCTTCTCCCTCAGCCGCTACAGCACGGCGGAAGAGGTGGAATCGGTCCTCAACGAGTTTCCCGCGCTCTACGCGCGGATCGCGGCCTGACCAGAGAACAGCCAAACACACGACGACTGGAGAGTGACATGAAGGTGATGGTGCGCAAGGCCGGTGAGCAGTACACGATCTACGTCGCCAAGAAGGACCTGGAGGAGCCCATCACCGAGATGGAGAAGCCGGGCCTGTGGGGCGGCTGGGTCAAGGTCGCCAACGGCTGGACGCTCGACCTGCCGGAGATGCCGGCGGACACCCGCCTGCCCATCACCGTCGAAGCCAAGAAGCGCGGCGCGGAGTGACGGCCATGGCCCTGTCCCCGGAACGGATCGACGCCATCGCCGCCCTGGCCGGCAAGCTCTTCGCGGACGGCACCCGGCTCGACGCCGTGGTCCGCTCCGTGCGCGAGGCGAACCCGGACCTGTCCAACGTCACCGGGGCGCACGCCGCGGTGATGGCGGAGGACGCCTTCCGGGAGGAGCCCGGCTTCAACCTCTACCTCGTGGATGGTTCCAACCATTGCTGGCTCATCACCAACAAGCCGGAGACGGCGACCGGCGTGGTGATCGCGCAACGGGACGAGGACGACTGACGCCGCGCCCATGGCGCGGCGAAGCCCGCGTGGCGTCTGAACGCAATACGGCACGTCACGTCATCGGCGTGCCGGTATGAACGAGGATCGCGGAATGACGATGCCCCAGGACGGCACAGCCGAAGACGACGACGACGGCGGACTCGGCGACTACATCCCGCTGATCGACCCGGACATGTCCGAGGCGGAGGTGGCGGTCATCGGCCGCATCCTCACCTCCGGCAGCCTGAGCGACGGGCGGATGACGGAAGGGTTCGAGGAGGCCTTCGCCGCCTGGCTCGGCCGTTCCCACGCGGTCGCGGTGTCCAGCGGCACCATCGCCACGCTGATGGTTCTGAAAGCCTACGGCATCGGGCCGGGGGACGAGGTGCTCTGCTCCCCCTTCGGCTGGCATCAGGTGCAGCACGCCATCGCGCTGGCCGGGGCGGAGCCGGTCTTCGTCGACATCGACTACTGGCAGCACACCATCAACCCGGCGAAGGCCGAGGCGAAGATCACGCCGCGGACCAAGGCCATCCTGGCCGGCAACGTCAACGGCCACCCCGCCCATTGGGACGAGCTGCGCGCGCTCGCTGCCGACAAGGGGTTGATCCTGATCGAGGATTCGACCGAGGCCATCGGCTCCTCCTACAAGGGCAAGCTGGTCGGCAGCTTCGGCGACTGCGCCATCTTCGACTTCTCCGAACCCGGCGTTCTGGTGACCGGCGAAGGCGGGATGATCGTCACCGACGACCGCAACCTCGCCCATCAGCTCCGCTACCTGCGCCGGCGCGAGATGGAACACCGCAACACGGTGGTCATCACCCGGACCATCCCCTTCCAGGCGGGGATGAGCAACATCACCGCCGCGCTGGGCCTCGTCCAGTTGAAGCGCCTGCCGGAGATCCTGGCGAAGCGCCGGGCGGTGGTCGGCTTCTACGAGGCGGCCATGGCCAGCTTCGAGGGAATCAAGCCGCCCTACAAGGGGCCGGGCGCCGACGACGTGCACCCGATGGTCTACGCCGTGCATCTCGGCACCCGCTTCACCGCCTCGGGGCGCAAGGCGGTGCTGGAGGATCTGGCGACCCACGACGTCGAGGCGTCGGACTACGGTCAGGCGCTCTACACCCAGCAATACTACCAGGAGCGCGGCGCCAGCCGGGCCGACTGCCCGGTCTGCCAGAAGACGGTCGACCGCGTGCTGGCCCTGCCGCTGCACCACAAGGTCACCGTCGATCAGGTGCAGTTCATCGTGGACACGCTGAAGGACGCCACCGTCAACACGGGGGCGGGCGCGGCGATCTATTTGTGAAACGCGGCCCCTTCCCGGCGCCATTCCCCTCTCCCGCGCAGCAGGGGAGGGTCAGGGAGGGGGCAAACGCCAGCCGAACGGGGTTAGCATGACCGACATCGCCGTCATCGACAGCACGGACACCGACACCATCATCGCGCAGATCGCCGCGGCGCTGAAGGCGCGGGGCGTGGTACCCTATCTCGGGCCGGGCGCCTTCGCGCTGCTGCCGGAGGCCGACTGCCCGATCCCGCGCAATTCGCTGGAGCTGGCGCAGCGGCTGAACGCCAAGGTCGCCGCACCGGGCCGCATCCGCAGCCAGTTGACCGCCGTCGCCCAATTCATCGAATCGCGGCGCCACCGCAAGACGCTGGACGGCCTCCTGAACGAGATCTTCAAGCGCGAGGTCTCGGCGACGCCGGTGCACCAATGGCTGGCCACCCTGCCCGCCCCGCCGATGATCGTCGATGTCTGGTACGACAACACGCTGGAAAGCCTGCTGACCGCCGACGCCGGCCGGAGCTGGGGCCAGATCCAGGGCCTGTCCCATCCGCAGGGCGTCGGCGAATGGGTGAAATTCTACGCGCCGGGCGGGGCGGAGGTCGAGGCCGCCACGGCGTCCGGCTGGGAAACCCTGCTCTACAAGCCGTCGGGCAGCGCCACCCCGGCGGGCAACTATCTGATTTCCGACAGCGACTTCGTCGAGATCCTGACGGAGATCGACATCCAGACGCCGATTCCCGCCGTCGTGCAGGAACGCCGGGCGGGCCGGAGCTTCCTCTATCTCGGCTGCCGCTTCGATCAGGAAATCCAGCGCACCTTTGCCCGCCAGATCGCCAAGCGGTCGTCGGACAAGCACTGGGCGGTGATCGAGGGCGAGTTGTCGAAGAACGAGGCGCGCTTCCTGGAGCTGCAGAACATCACCCGCCTCGACCTGCCTCTGGACGAGGCGGTCCGGCGGATCAGCGAAGCGATGGGGGCCAATTAAAGCTAGCGCGTCGCGAAGCTCCCCTCTCCCCTCCGGGGAGAGGGTGGCCCGAAGGGCCGGGTGAGGGGGTTGCGCTTGTGCCGGACCGGTCCGCCACGCGCAACCCCCTCACCCTAACCCTCTCCCCGGAGGGGAGAGGGGACATCGAGAGGGAACGCGGCGATCCTCACGCCGCGACCGGAGTCGCCAGGGCGTCGATCTCCTGCTGGGCGGCGGCCAGCGCCTTGGCGCGGGCGTCCGGGCCCATGCCGACGCCCTCGGCGCGGATCACCGTCACGTCGGTGACGCCCAGGAAGCCCAGCACCGTGCGCAGGAAGGCCTCCTGGTGGTCCAGCGCGCTCATCGCGGCGTTGGTCGAGTAGACGCCGCCGCGCGTCGAGGCGATGTAGACCTTCTTGCCGCCGGCCAGACCGACCGGGCCGGTCTCAGTGTAGCGGAAGGTGCGACCCGCCTGGGCGATGCGGTCGATCCAGGCCTTGAGCTGGGTCGGGACCGTGAAGTTGTACATCGGGGCGCCGATCACCACGACGTCAGCGGCCAGGAACTCGTCGACCAGCGCGTCGGTCAGGGCCAGCTCCTCCTGCTGGCGGGCGGTCAGGCCCTCCAGGTTGCGGAACTTCACCACCTGCATCAGCTCGCCGGTCAGGTGATCCGGCGGGGCGACGGTCAGGTCGCGGTGCGAGACCTCGGCGTCCGGCGTCGCCTGGCGCAGCGCCGCGACGATCGAGGCGGTGAGCTGGCGCGAAACGGAGGCGTCGCCCAGCGGGCTGGAGTCGATGCGAAGGATCTTCATGGTCACGTCTTCCTGTCCGGGAAGCGGGGCGCCGGTCCGGCACCGTCACCGCTTCGGTTTGTCTCGGAAGTGACCATAAGCCCGCTTACGCCAATCGATTGAGCCCCGATTTCGCCAATCTTCGTTGCACAGATCAGAACAATCCTCGGTCAGCGCACCCGATTGCCGCCCTTGAACACGACCATCTCGCCGCTCTTCATGACGGTCCAATTCTCGTCGCGGGTCAGGGGGCGGGTGGCGACCACCGTCACCACGTCGTCGGGCGTCGTCTCCTTGGCGAAATCGACGCTCATGTCCTCGTCGATCAGCGTCGCCGGGCCGAAGGGGGCCTTGCGGGTCAGCCAGGCGAGGTTGGTCGCGCAATGGCACCACAGGTACCGCCCGTCGCTGAGCAGCATGTTGAAGACACCCAGCGTGCCGAGGTCGGTGGCGAGGTCGCGGATCAGCCGCATCAGCGCGCCGCTGCTCTTGGGCGGTTCGGGATACTGCATGCGGATCTGGTCGAGCAGCCAGCAGAAGGCGTGCTCGCTGTCCGTCGTCCCGACCGGCTCGTAGAAGGTCAGCGTCCGTTCCTTGATGCCCTTGAGCTGGCCGTTGTGGGCGAAGGTCCAGACGCGGCCCCACAGCTCCCGCGTGAAGGGGTGGGTGTTCTCCAGCGACACCCGGCCGCGGTTGGCGCGACGGATGTGGGAGATCACCACGCAGGACTTGATCGAATAGCTGCTGACCAGCCGCGCGATCTCCGACTCGCAGCTCGGCGCCGGGTCGTGGAAGGCGCGGCAGCCCTTCCCCTCGTAGAAGGCGATTCCCCAGCCGTCGCGGTGCGGACCGGTCTGCCCGCCGCGGCGCATCAGGCCGCGAAAGCTGAAGCAGATGTCCGTGGGCACGTTGGCGCTCATGCCCAGGAGTTCGCACATGGATCGGCCCCCATCGCTGAAATGTCGGGTTTCAAACAGGACGGGGGCAAACCTACGACAGTCCGGGTTGTCCCGTCACCCCTTTGCGGGTGGTGGGCAGGGCGGCATCCCGGCGCGGGCGCAGCCTTCCAGCGTGCCCTCCGGCGCCCCGGCGGCCAGCCCGATCCAGGCGTCCACCCGCTCCGCCTCGAAGCCGCAGTCGCGGCGGTCGCCCACCTGCATCAGCGGACGGCGGATCAGCAGCGGCGCCTTCAGCATCAGCGCCAGGGCGGCGGCCTCGTCCAGCGCATCCGGATCAACCTCGCCGCTCTTCACCGCCGGGGCGCTTCGGTTGAACCACTCGGCCACCGGGCGGTCGCCGAAGAAGGGGCGCAGGCGGTCCGCCGTCCAGGGCTCGGACAGCAGGTCGCGGGCGTGGACGGTGTGCCCGGCCTCCGCCAGCAGGGCCTTCTGGCGGTTGTTGCCGGCGCAGCCGGGCTTTTCGAAGAAGATCACGTCGGCCATGGTCGCGGTCACCCCTGCTTGAGCGCCGGGGAGCGGGCGAGCAGCCCGTCCACCTGGGCGCAGATTTCATCATAGACTTTGCGGTCGAGCTTGCGCAGCCAGCGCGGCGGGATGGTCTCCACCCCGTAGGTGGCGCCGGCCAGCATGCCGGCGATGGCGCCGGTGGTGTCGGCGTCGCCGCCCTGGTTGACGGTCTCGACGACGCAGGACTCCACGGAATCGGTTTGGAAATAATAGTGCATGACCGTCTGCATCGTATCGACGATGTAGGCGGTGGCGAGGCCCCGGTAGGGCTGGAATTTGAACTGCCGGTGCTTCTCGATGAGCTTGTTCGATTCGTCGCGCACGTCGCGCACGCCGCCGCCCAGCACCAGACGGCGCACCATGTGGCCGAGCGTCAAGGTCGCCGCGTCGGACATGGCGTTGCAGTGGGTGATGTGCGCCTGCTCCACCGTCCAGCGCTCGAAGGCCGCGTCGTCGCCCAGCGTCGCCAGGGCGACCGGCAGGTTGCGCATCGCCGCCCCGTTGCCGGCGTGGTATTCGCTCTCCGGCTCCGACAGGGTGCCGTGCATGATGAAGCGGCGGATGCCGCGCCGTGTCGTGTCCCCGACATCGACGGGAACGCCCTTCAGCCAGACGGCGAACTCCTCCGCGGCGCGGCGGGCGTCCCACTCCGGGGCGGCCAGGATGGCGCGGCCGAGATGGATCGACATCTCGGTGTCGTCGGTCACCTGCCCGGCGGGCAGCTTCAGCCAGCCGCCGCCCTTGATGTGCTTGTGCACGCCGTACTGGTGGGCGATCTCGCCCTTTGTCAGAAACTCGACGGTGGCGCCCAGCGCGTCGCCGCAGGCCAGCCCGAGATAGGCGCCCAGCGCGCGTGAGCGGATGGAATGGTCAGTCATGGGCCGGATCTGTCCCGTGATCGGTTGTCAGAGAAGCGACACCCCCACCCTGTAGTCCCCGCCGACGACCAGATACTCGCCCTCCCCCTTGAAGGGGTAGCGGGGCAGGATGTCGCGGAAGAAGACCACCTTGGTGAGCGGCACCCAGGTTTCGAGGATGTAGTCCCCGAACTGGCCGGCGATGTCGCGCTCGATGGAAAAGGAGCTGAGGTTGTTGAGGCGCAGGACCGCCGTGCGCTTGTCGGGGCGCGCGACGATGTGGTGCTCCTCGAAATCGTTGACGCCGCGGTAGAGCCGGATGTGGCTGGCGCGGGACGGCATCGGCGCGTCCGGCCAGCCGCGGCGCATCCACCACTGGCAATATTCGTAGAGCAGGTCGAGCTGCAGGTTGATGTTGTTGTTGTGGAAGCGGGTGGCGACCTTCTCCTCGCCGTAGGTCCGCCACGCGTCGGAGGCGAAGCGCAGGATCGGTTCCTTGTGATAGGTGGGCAGCAGGCCGAAGCGGCTCTCCACCCAGCCCTTCAGAACCGCACCCTCGGCGTTGTTGCTGTCGAACAGCCACCCCTTCAGCAGGCGCAGGTAGCTGGCGCGGTAACGCCGCCGTCCGTCCGCGCCCTCGGCGCCGGAAAAGTCCGGGTTCAGCCCGAAGGTGAAGGCCATGTAGTGCTGGAAGATGTCGGCGGCGATCAGGCTGTTCGGGCTCTCGTCGAGCGCTTCGAACAGCACGGCGTGTTCGCTGCGCGTGCCGCCGATGCGCAGGCGCCGCGGCTCGTCGTTGAAGGCCTCCGCGCACAGCGTTTCCGCCGTCACGTTCAGCAGGTTGGTGCGATGCGCCTTCAGCGCCAGCGGCGAATCCGGATCGATCAGCCGCCCCCGCGCATCCCTCAAGCCACCGCTCGCCGAACCGTCCGCCATCGCGCTCTCAAATCCACAATTCTTTCATGGATACCGCGAACCGGCGCGTCCGCCAAGGGTCCGCGTCATCACAGAGCGCAGTCGCCATTCCGCAATACATTTCGAATTCGAAAACAATTCGACTAAACAGCCGAAACAACTTTTGGCTTACTCCAAATATCTTAAAAATATCCGTTTGAACGGATGACCAGACGACACCATAGTTCTTCGGACAGGATTCAGTGCACCGCAAGACGAGGCAAGGCCATGTGGCCGATGAAGCGTAAGGAACAGGAGACGCGCAACCGGGCGGTACAGCCGCCGCGCGTTCTTCTTCCTTCCGCCGTCTCGGAAAAGATGCCGATGCGTTCGGGACGGCCGCCGGTTCCGCTGCGCGGCGCCAGGGAGGCCCGCGACGCCGTGACGCTCGCCCGGCTGCTGCGCGGCACCATTACCCCGCTGCGCGGCGACGAGGTGCTGGCCCTGCTGGAGCCCCACCGCCCGCGTCTGGTGCCCAAGCCGGTCAACCCGCTGGCCGCCATGCTCGGCCAGCCGCAGGGCCGCCTGCTGGAGGCGCTGCTGCGCCCCACCGCGCCGATCATCCTGGACGTCCTGCTGCCCCGCCTGCGCGACCATCTGATCGACCGCGTCGTCCACAACAAGGGCAATGCCGAGGATGGGCTGCCCGGCGCGCTGGAGGTGGCCACCGCCCTGCGCGCCCTGGTCGGCCTGCTGCGCGGCGCCGGGCGTGGCGCGGTGCTGTCGGTGGTGTCGGCCATCGAGGCGGACGCCCGCGCCGACGCCGACCGGCTGGTTCGCGGCGAAGTGCCCGTCGCGGTCGCGGAAGAGGACCCGGCAGGCGCCACCGCCGGCGCCATGGACAGCCTCGCCCACGCTCTGCTGCGCTTCGAGGCGCGGCGGCTGATGCTGGAGACGCTGGGCGCCACCGTCGCCCTGCGCGACGTCGTCTATCAGTCGCGCCGTCTCACCCGCCACGCCCTGCGCCGGGCGGCGGAGGCCATGGACGGCTTCGGCGCCGACCGCGGCATCAAGGCGCTGCACGCCAGCCTCGCCACGCTGGCCTCGGTGGACGGGCTGCTCGTCGTCGCGATGCGGAACCTCGACGACCAGGAAGAGCACCGTGAGGAGGCCAACGCCTTCGTCGAGCCCGCCGACCGCAAGGCGATGAACGACTGCCTGTCGGCGGCGTGGCGGCTTTCCGACACGCTGTTCGATCTTGTCGGAAAGGCCGCCAACGGCGGCGACCTCGACGAGCTGCTGTTCGAGGCGCTGCTGCGCCAGCTCCGCTCCCTGCACCAGTTCTGCACCGACCTCGACCATGCCGGGCGGCCGGCGGTGCTCGACACGCTGGAGCGCCGTCTGGCCGAACGCAGCCGCGCGCTGGCCCGCATCGCCGGGGAGCGTCTCGTCGGCATCCTGCTGGCCCGCCCCGCCGACCCGGCCAAGGCGCGCCGCCTCCTCGCCCGCGGCCAGTCGCTGGCCCAGCTTCTCTATGACATGGGCCAGGACGGCGACGAGCTGGAGGCGCTGGCGCTGCGCCTCGTTGTCGCCCGCGACGCGCTGAACCACGCCGCCGCCTGACGCTGGCTCTGACGCTGGCGGACGACGTTCGTCCATCCCTTCCGTTTCATTGCGAGAGACCCGACAAAATGTCGGGCTTTGTCGGGTATGTCACAGGCCCGACAAAGCGGACCGCGCTCGTCCGCAATCTAATTTCTTGTTCGTTTTCAATGACTTAAAAATTTTCCGCGAACTGGCACGGGGGATGCAGAGAAGGGGTCGAAGCGGCCGCTGGGCAGGCCGCCCCGGAATTGAAGACACCCTGTAGACCCAAGCAAAGGAGTAACCTCCCATGTCTTTGCGCCAGATTGCGTTCTACGGTAAGGGCGGTATCGGCAAGTCCACCACCTCCCAGAACACCCTGGCCGCGCTGGTCGAGCTGGATCAGAAGATCCTGATCGTCGGCTGCGATCCGAAGGCCGACTCGACCCGCCTGATCCTGCACGCCAAGGCGCAGGACACCGTGCTGCACCTCGCCGCCGAAGCCGGCTCGGTCGAGGATCTGGAGCTCGAGGACGTTCTCAAGATCGGCTACAAGGGCATCAAGTGCGTCGAGTCCGGCGGTCCGGAGCCGGGGGTCGGCTGCGCCGGCCGCGGCGTGATCACCTCGATCAACTTCCTGGAAGAGAACGGCGCCTACGACGACGTCGACTACGTCTCCTACGACGTGCTGGGCGACGTGGTGTGCGGCGGTTTCGCCATGCCCATCCGCGAGAACAAGGCCCAGGAAATCTACATCGTCATGTCCGGTGAGATGATGGCGCTCTACGCCGCCAACAACATCGCCAAGGGCATTCTGAAGTACGCCCACAGCGGCGGCGTGCGCCTCGGCGGCCTGATCTGCAACGAGCGCCAGACCGACAAGGAAATCGACCTCGCCTCGGCCCTGGCCGGCCGCCTCGGCACCCAGCTCATCCACTTCGTGCCGCGCGACAACATCGTGCAGCACGCCGAGCTGCGCCGCATGACCGTGATCGAGTACGCGCCGGACAGCCAGCAGGCCCAGGAATACCGCCAGCTCGCCAACAAGGTCCACGCGAACAAGGGCAAGGGCACCATCCCGACCCCGATCACGATGGAAGAGCTGGAAGAGATGCTGATGGACTTCGGCATCATGAAGTCGGAGGAGCAGCAGCTCGCCGAGCTCCAGGCCAAGGAAGCCGCCAAGGCCTGACACCTGGATCCCTGACGGGGCACAGGTCTGAACTGGCCCCCTCCCCAGCCCACCCCGCCCTTGTGCGCGGGGTGGGAGAGAGGGGGCTCGGTCCCGCGCTGAAGTGGCGCGGACAATGAGAGCATGCAGGAGACTGGCACCATGAGCCTGTCCGTGAACGAAGGCGTCGACGTCAAGGGTCTCGTCGACAAGGTTCTCGAAGCGTATCCCGAGAAGTCGCGCAAGCGCCGCGCCAAGCACCTGAACGTGCTGGAGGCCGAGGCGAAGGACTGCGGCGTCAAGTCGAACATCAAGTCGATCCCCGGTGTGATGACCATCCGTGGTTGCGCCTACGCCGGTTCCAAGGGCGTGGTGTGGGGTCCGATCAAGGACATGATCCACATCTCCCACGGCCCGGTCGGCTGCGGCTACTACTCCTGGTCCGGCCGCCGCAACTATTATGTCGGCGACACCGGCGTGGACAGCTGGGGCACGATGCACTTCACCTCCGACTTCCAGGAGAAGGACATCGTCTTCGGCGGCGACAAGAAGCTGCACAAGGTGATCGAGGAGATCAACGAGCTGTTTCCGCTCGTCAACGGCATCTCCATCCAGTCCGAGTGCCCGATCGGCCTGATCGGCGACGACATCGAGGCGGTCGCCCGCGCCAAGTCCGAGGAGCTGGGCAAGCCGGTCGTTCCGGTCCGTTGCGAAGGCTTCCGCGGCGTCTCCCAGTCGCTGGGCCACCACATCGCCAACGACGTCATCCGCGACTGGATCTTCGAGAAGACCGAGCCGAAGGAAGGCTTCGTCTCCACCCCGTACGACGTCACCATCATCGGTGACTACAACATCGGTGGCGACGCCTGGGCCAGCCGCATCCTGCTGGAGGAGATCGGCCTGCGCGTGATCGCCCAGTGGTCGGGCGACGGCACGCTCGCCGAGCTGGAGAACACGCCGAAGGCGAAGGTGAACCTCATCCACTGCTACCGCTCGATGAACTACATCGCGCGCCACATGGAAGAGAAGTTCGGTATTCCGTGGATGGAGTACAACTTCTTCGGCCCGTCGCAGATCGCCGAGTCCCTGCGCAAGATCGCCGCTCTCTTCGATGACACCATCAAGGAGAACGCGGAGAAGGTCATCGCCAAGTACCAGCCGATGGTCGACGCCGTCATCGCCAAGTTCAAGCCGCGGCTCGAAGGCAAGAAGGTGATGATCTACGTCGGCGGCCTGCGTCCGCGCCACGTGGTCGACGCCTACCATGACCTGGGCATGGAGATCGTCGGCACGGGTTACGAATTCGCCCACAACGACGACTATCAGCGCACCCAGCACTACGTGAAGGAAGGCACGCTGATCTACGACGACGTCACCGCCTTCGAACTGGAGAAGTTCGTCGAGGTGATGCGTCCGGACCTCGTCGCCTCGGGCATCAAGGAAAAGTACGTCTTCCAGAAGATGGGCCTGCCCTTCCGCCAGATGCACTCCTGGGATTACTCGGGTCCGTATCACGGCTACGACGGCTTCGCGATCTTCGCCCGCGACATGGATCTGGCCATCAACAACCCCGTCTGGGGCATCATGAAGGCTCCGTTCTAAAGCGGCCTCTGGAAGATAGGAGTAATGAGCATGTCCCACCCCGTTTCCCAGAGCGCCGACAAGGTCATCGACCACTTCACGCTCTTCCGTCAGCCCGAATACAAGGAGCTGTTCGAGCGCAAGAAGACGGAGTTCGAGTACGGCCACTCCGACGAAGAGGTCGCCCGGGTTTCCGCGTGGACCAAGACGGAAGAGTACAAGGAAAAGAACTTCGCCCGTGAGGCGGTCGTCATCAACCCGACGAAGGCCTGCCAGCCGATCGGCGCGATGTTCGCGGCCCAGGGCTTCGAGGGCACCCTGCCCTTCGTCCATGGTTCGCAGGGCTGCGTCGCCTACTACCGCACGCACCTCACCCGCCACTTCAAGGAGCCGAACTCCGCGGTCTCCTCGTCGATGACGGAAGACGCGGCGGTGTTCGGCGGCCTGAACAACATGATCGACGGCCTGGCCAACGCCTACGCGCTGTACAAGCCGAAGATGATCGCCGTGCTGACCACCTGCATGGCCGAGGTCATCGGCGACGACCTCTCGGGCTTCATCAACAACGCGAAGAACAAGGAAAGCGTCCCGGCGGATTTCCCGGTTCCCTTCGCCCACACCCCGGCCTTCGTCGGCAGCCACATCGTTGGCTACGACAACATGATCAAGGGTGTTCTGACCCACTTCTGGGGCACGTCGGAGAACTTCGACACCCCGAAGAACGAGAAGATCAACCTGATCCCGGGCTTCGACGGCTTCGCGGTCGGCAACAACCGCGAGCTGAAGCGCATCGCCGGCCTGTTCGGCATCGACCTGACGATCCTGTCGGACGTGTCGGACAACTTCGACACCCCGGCCGACGGCGAGTACCGCATGTATGACGGCGGCACCCCGCTGGAGGCCACGAAGGAGGCCGTCCACGCCAAGGCCACCATCTCCATGCAGGAATACTGCACCCCGCAGTCCCTGCAGTTCATCAAGGAGAAGGGCCAGCAGGTCGCCAAGTACAACTACCCGATGGGCGTCACCGGCACCGACGAGCTTCTGCTGAAGCTGGCCGAGCTGTCCGGCAAGCCGGTCCCGGCGGAGCTGAAGCTGGAGCGCGGCCGTCTCGTCGACGCCATCGCCGACAGCCACACCCACCTGCACGGCAAGCGCTTCGCCGTGTACGGCGACCCGGACTTCTGCCTGGGCATGTCGAAGTTCCTGATGGAGCTGGGCGCCGAGCCGGTGCACATCCTGTCCACCTCCGGCTCGAAGAAGTGGGAGAAGCAGGTTCAGAAGACGCTCGACGCCTCGCCGTTCGGCAAGTCCGGCAAGGCCTACGGCGGCAAGGACCTCTGGCACCTGCGCTCGCTGCTGTTCACCGACAAGGTCGACTACATCATCGGCAACAGCTACGGCAAGTATCTGGAGCGCGACACCAAGATCCCGCTCATCCGCCTGACCTACCCGATCTTCGACCGCCACCACCATCACCGTTACCCGACCTGGGGCTACCAGGGCGCTCTGAACGTGCTGGTGCGCATCCTGGATCGGATCTTCGAGGATATGGACGCCAACACGAACATCGTCGGCGAGACCGACTACTCGTTCGATCTGGTGCGCTGACCTCCCCCGGCCGGCGCGGGGTCTCCATCCCCCCGCCCGGCCGCTTCCCCGGAGAGCCGGAGCCCACCGCAAGGTGGGCTCCGGCTTTTCCATGTCCGGCCTGCGGCCTCGCTCATAAACGCGGACAAATATTATCTGCGTTTTCCATCTTGCGCTTGAGAACGCGGACTGATACGGTCTGTGTTGTCGAGACCGTTGGACGGGCCACGCCATGGCACATCTCACCGCAAGCGTCGAATACGGCATCCACTGCCTGCTCTGGCTGGCCGCCGCCGGCGACACGCCGCTGAGCAGCCGGGATCTGGCGGAACTGCAGGGCATCTCTCCCTCCTTCCTCGCCAAGATTTTCCCAAAGCTGGAGAAGGCGGGAATCGTCACGGCCAGCGAAGGGGTGCGCGGCGGCTACCGCCTCGCCAAGGCGCCGGAAGACATCAGCTTCCTCGTCATCGTCGACGCCATCGAGGGCGAGAAGCCGCTGTTCGAGTGCCAGGAGATCCGCGGCCGCTGCGCGGTCTTCGACGACAGACCGCCGGATTGGGCAACCTCCGGCGTCTGCGCCATCCATGCCGTGATGCTGAAGGCCGAAAAGGCGATGCGCGACACGCTGGCCAAGGAGACTCTGGCCAGCGTCGGCGAAACCTTCGGGCGCAAGGCCCCGCCGGACTTCCAAGGCGACGTCCAGACCTGGATCGACGCGCGCCTCAGCGCCCGCGCCGCATCACGGACACGGCACACACCGTAGCTGGCCACCGCAGCCGGCCCGACCACCACGCCTCATCCAATGCCCTGAAACACCTCCCGGATCTCCGCCGGACGGACGGGATGGCTGCCGCGCACCCGCGCGCCAGAACGCTCCCTCCTGTCCGGCTTTCAGAAGGACACAGAGTCATGACCCAACAAATCGTCATCGCCGGTTCCGGTTTCGCCGGATTGTGGGCCGCCCTGTCCGCCGCCCGCGCCGTGGCGCTGGCCGGCCGCGACGGCGACGTCGCGATCACCGTCGTCTCGCCGGCCCCTCAGCTCCACATCCGCCCCCGCCTCTACGAAGCGGTGCTGGAAGGCATGGCGCCGGACCTCGCCGCGCTGTTCGAAGCGGTGGGCGTCCGCCACATCCCCGGAGTCGTGACAACGATCCACGCCGACCGCCGCGCGGTGGACGTCACCGGCACCGACGATGCCCGGTTCACCCTGCCCTACGACCGCTTCGTCCTGGCCGCCGGCAGCCGCCTGTTCACCCCGCCGATTCCCGGTCTCGCCGAGCACGCCTTCAACGTCGACCAACTCGACAGCGCGCACGCCCTCGATGCTCATCTGAAGGCCCTGGCCGCCCGGCCGGAAACGGAAGCGCGCAACACCGTGGTGGTGGCCGGCGGCGGCTTCACCGGCATCGAGACGGCGGCGGAGATGCCGGACCGGCTGCGCGCCATCCTGGGCGCGGACGCCAAGGTCCGCGTCGTGGTGATCGAACAGGCGCCGGCCATCGGCCCCGACCTCGGCCCCGTGCCGCGCCCCGTCATCGAGCAGGCGCTGGCCGAATGCGGCGTGGAGATCATCGCCGGCACGGCGGTCGCCGCCATCGACGCTGGGGGCGTCACCACATCGACCGGCGAGCGCATCGCCGCCGCCACCGTCGTCTGGACGGCGGGCGCCCGCGCCAACCCTCTGGCCGCGCAGATCACCGGCGAGCATGACCGGTTCGGGCGCGTCCCGGCCGATCCGTTCCTGCGAGCGGTCGGCAGCGACGGCATCTTCGTCACCGGGGACGTGGCGCGGGCCGCCACCGACGACTTCGGCAACGTCGCCGCGATGTCCTGCCAGCATGCCCTCAGCTTGGGCCGCGTCGCCGGCCACAACGCCGCGGCGGAGCTGGTCGGCCTGCCCACCCACCCCTACAGCCAGCCCAAGTACGTGACCTGCCTCGACCTCGGCCCGTGGGGGGCGCTCTTCACCGAGGGCTGGGACCGGCAGGTCCGGCTGACCCGCGAGGAGGGCAAGGCGGTGAAGCGCGAGATCAACACCAAGTGGATCTACCCGCCCCAGCCGGACCGCGACGCCGCCTTCGCGATCGCCAACCCCGATTATGTGATCGTTCCCTGACGGTGGCCCGGCGGAGCCACGCTCTTGCCATAGCAGGGACGCGGCTCCGCAGGCATTGCTTCCAGTGGAGCGTCTAGGCCACCTGAGCCCGCGCCCTTTGCAGGCGCGCTCTCTTCACAGCCTTTCATGGAAAGGAGGCGAAAGGCGGAGTCCTTCGCTGATTTTGCGAAAACACACGCGATGCCCGCCGGTTGAACAACAGAAGCACCGATGTCTTTGAACCGCAAGCGACCACCACCGACAAAATATCCATAATATCAACAAAAAATTGCATTCGATTACCTGCCAGCAGAACGGCATATCTTAGCGAATACAATCATCGCCGAAACGATACGGCACTCCACGGCACAGCCTGGACGTCGATTAATTGTTTTTTATGCAAATTGCCGATAACATCAAATCGTCACGCCATACTTGCCCCATAAGGACAATCAACATGCCCTTTAAAACCTTTCTAAGGTCGGCAGACACGGAAGCGACGGAAATAACCAACGCATTAGACAAATCTAATGGCATAATCTCCTTTGACACTTCTGGCAACATACTGTCGGCGAATGACCAATTTCTCCGATGCATGGGCTACAGCCTTGAGGAGATCAAAGGGAAGCATCACCGGATATTCGTCGACCCGAATCTCCATGACAGCTCGGATTACAAGGAGTTCTGGGAGCGTCTGCGCCGGGGTGAATTCCAATCCTCACTGTACAAGCGCATCGGCAAGGGCGGGCGGGAGGTCTGGATCGAGGCGTCCTACAACCCGATCAAGAACCGCCAGGGCGTCACCCACAAGGTGGTCAAGGTGTGCACCGACGTCACCGAACGCCATCTGGAACACATCGATCTGCGCGGCAAGGCGGAGGCGATCTCCAAGTCCCAGGCGGTGATCGAATTCACCCCCGACGGCACGGTCATCACCGCCAACGAGAATTTCCTGTCCCTGCTCGGCTACACGTTGCCGGAGATCGCGGGGCGCCACCACAGCACCTTCGTCGATCCGGCGGAGCACGGCAGCGCGGATTACCGGGCCTTCTGGGATAGCCTGCGGCAGGGCCGTTTCCAGGCCGCCCAGTACAAGCGGATCGGCAAGGGCGGCCGCGTGGTGTGGATTCAGGCGTCCTACAACCCGGTGTTCGATTCCAGCAACCGGCTGTCCAAGATCGTCAAGTTCGCCACCGACATCACCCGCCAAGTGGAACTTCTGGACCAGTTGAAGGCGCTGATCGACAACAACTTCACCGAGATCGACGCCGCGCTCTCCGCCGCCGGCAGGCAGGCCGAGGACGCCGCCCAGCGGTCGGGTGCGACGCAAGGCACCGTCCAGACCGTCGCCGCCAGCGCCGAGGAACTCGCCGCGTCGGCCCGCGAGATCGCCGACAGCATGATCCGTTCGCGCCAAGCGGCGAGCACCGCGATGGACGAGACGGGAAACGCCGACCGGGCGGCGGCGCGGCTGACGGAGGTCGCCAAGGCGATGGGCGGCATCGTCGATCTGATCAGCTCGATCGCCAGCCAGATCAACCTGCTGGCGCTCAACGCCACCATCGAGGCGGCGCGGGCCGGCGAGGCCGGGCGCGGCTTCGCGGTCGTCGCCAACGAGGTGAAGAATCTCGCCAACCAGTCGGCCAACGCGACCGCCCAGATCTCCAAGGAGATCGAAGGCATGCAGGCCGTCTCGTCCGACGTCGTTGCGTCGCTGGGCAACATCCGTCAGGCCACCAGCAACCTGATGGAGTTCGTCACCGTCTCCGCCGGGGCGGTGGAGGAGCAGAGCGCGGTGACCGGCGACATGTCCACCAACATGCAGAACGCGTCGGCCTCGGTCAGCGCCGTCGACCACAACATCGGCGCCATCAACTCCGCGATCACCCAGATCGCGTCGGCGGTCTCGGAAACCAAGGAAGCCGCCAAGGTGCTGGCCCGTTGACGGCACGCGCCATGCGCGGCCGGCCATCGCCCCGGGCTGTGCGATACCCGACAAAGTCCGCGATTGTCGGGTATCGCACACGGGGCCGCTCACCTTAACTTATTGAATATAAACAAATCACTCCTTGGCACACCTCCTGCATATGACTGATCCACAGGCGCCGATGTCGGCCAATGGCGGGAGAAGGTCATGCTCCAGGAAAAGCTCCAGGACGTCTTCAACGAGCCGGGTTGCTCCACCAACCAAGCCAAGTCGGAGAAGGAGCGGAAGAAGGGTTGCTCCAAGGCTCTGAAGCCGGGGGCCGCCGCCGGCGGCTGCGCCTATGACGGCGCGATGATCGCGCTCCAGCCGATCGCCGACGCCGCCCACCTCGTCCACGGGCCGATCGCCTGCCTCGGCAACTCCTGGGACAACCGCGGCACCAAATCGTCGGGCTCGCAGCTCTACCGCACCGGCTTCACCACGGACATGTCGGAGCTCGACATCATCCACGGCGGTGAGAAGAAGCTCTACCGGGCGATCAAGGAGATCGTGCAGCAGTACGATCCGCAGGCCGTCTTCGTCTATCAGACCTGCGTCCCCGCCATGATCGGCGACGACATCGAGGCGGTCTGCAAATTCGCCGCGAAGAAGCTGGGCAAGCCGGTGATCCCGGTGATGGCGCCGGGCTTCGTCGGGTCGAAGAATCTCGGCAACAAGCTGGCCGGCGAGACTCTGCTCGACCACGTCATCGGCACGGTGGAGCCGGCGGTCACGACCCCGACCGACATCTGCATCATCGGCGAATACAATCTGGCCGGCGAGCTGTGGCTGGTGAAGCCGCTGCTCGACGAGATCGGCATCCGCATCCTGTCCTGCATCTCCGGCGACGGGCGCTACAACGAGGTGGCGCAGGCCCACCGGGCGCGGCTGACCATGGTGGTCTGCTCGCAGGCGCTGGTGAATGTCGGGCGCAAGATGCAGGAGCGCTGGGGCATCCCCTATTTCGAAGGCTCCTTCTACGGCGTGTCGGACATGTCGGACACGCTCCGCACCATGGCCCGCATGCTGGTGGAGCGCGGCGCCGACAAGGCCATTATCGACCGCACCGAAGGCGTCATCGCCCGTGAGGAGAGCCGCGTCTGGCGGCGCCTGGAACCCTACAAGCCGCGCTTCGACGGCAAGCGCGTCCTTCTGTTCACCGGCGGCGTGAAGAGCTGGTCGATGGTCACCGCGCTGGAAGGCGCCGGGCTGACCATCGTCGGCACCTCCACCAAGAAGTCCACCAAGGAGGACAAGGAGCGCATCAAGAAGATGAAGGGCGAGGAGTTCCACCAGTGGGACGACCTGAAGCCCCGCGACATCTACAAGATGCTGCGCGACAGCGAGGCCGACATCATGATGTCCGGCGGCCGGTCGCAGTTCATCGCGCTGAAGGCCAAGGTGCCGTGGCTCGACCTGAACCAGGAGCGCCACACCCCCTACGCGGGCTATGACGGCATCGTCAATCTGTGTGAGGAAATCGACAAGACCCTGTCCAACCCGATCTGGCGGCAGGTGCGTCTGGCCGCTCCCTGGGAATCCAAGCCCGACTCCAGGCCGGACGCCAAGCCGGTGGGAGCGTAACCGCCATGGGCACCATCCAGCGCTTCCCCCATTCCGCCAAGGCGGCCGCCACCAACCCGCTGAAGATGAGCCAGCCGCTGGGCGCGGCGCTCGCCTTCCTCGGCGTGGACCGCTGCATGCCGCTGTTCCACGGCAGCCAGGGCTGCACCGCCTTCGGGCTGGTCCTGCTGGTCCGCCATTTCCGCGAGGCCATTCCGCTCCAGACCACGGCGATGGATCAGGTCTCGACCATCCTCGGCGGCTACGAGAATCTGGAGCAGGCCGTCCGCACCATCCACGAGCGCAACGCGCCCGCCCTGATCGGCGTCGCCACCACCGGCGTGACCGAGACCAAGGGCGAGGACATGGCCGGGCAGTATTCGCTGTTCCGCCAGCGCAACCCCGCGCTGTCCGGCCTGAAGCTGGTCTTCGCCAACACCCCGGACTTCTCCGGCGGCTTCGAGGACGGCTTCTCCGCCGCGGTGACCGGCATCGTCGAGGAGGTGGTCCAGCCGTCGGAAACGACCGTGAAGGGCCAGATCAACGTGCTGGCCGGCTGCCACCTGTCGCCGGGCGACGTGGAGGAGCTGCGCGACATCATCGAGAGCTTCGGCCTGTCGCCGATCTTCCTGCCCGACCTGTCGCTGTCCATGTCGGGCCGCCAGCCGGACGACTTCACGGCGACCTCGCTGGGCGGCGTGACGGTGGAGCAGATCGCGTCCATGGGCGCGTCGGAAGCCACGCTGGTGGTCGGCGAGCACATGCGCGTCGCCGCCGCGGCGCTGGAGCTGAAGACCGACGTGCGCAGCCTTTTCTTCGATCGGCTGACCGGGCTGGAGGCGTCGGATCGCCTCGTCCGCACCCTGTCGGAGCTGTCGGGCCGTCCGGTGCCGGCGAAGCTTCGCCGTCAGCGCGAGACGCTGGTCGACGGCATGCTGGACGGGCATTTCTTCTACAGCCGCAAGCGGATCGCCGTCGCGCTGGAGCCGGACCTGCTCTACGCCGTCACCAGCTTCCTGGCGGACATGGGGGCGGAGGTGATCGCCGCGGTGTCCCCCACCCAGACCGCCGTGCTGGAGAAGCTGAAGGCCGCGACCGTCATGGTCGGCGACCATTCCGACGTGGAGACTCTGGCCCGCGACGCCGACCTGATCGTGTCGAACTCGCACGGGCGGCAGGGGGCCGCGCGCATCGGGGTGCCGCTGCACCGCATGGGGCTTCCGATGTTCGACCGGCTGGGCGCCGGGCTGAAGGTCCATGTCGGCTACCGCGGCACGCGCGAGCTTCTGTTCGAAATCGGCAACCTGTTCCTGTCCCGCGAGATGGACCACGACGAGCATGGCCATGCTCACGGTCATCGTCCTGGGGACGGGCATGAACACGGCCAGCACTGCGGGAGCGGATCATGCGGATGCAGCGCCGGCTGAGTGTGGTGGGCCAGGCCGAGGAGGGCCGGCCCCGCAAAGGAGGTTCCATGAAGGTCGCTTTCTGCACCCAGGACATGCAGCACGTCGATGCGCATTTCGGGTGGGCCAAGAACATCGTGGTCTACGAGGTGGACAAGGCCGGCTACACGATGGTCGAGACCTGCCAGTTCGGCGGCTCGATGTTCGAGGACGGCAACGAGGACAAGCTGATCCCGAAGCTCGACGCGCTGGCCGACTGCGCCATCGTCTACCTGTCGGCCATCGGCGCCTCCGCCGCCGCCCGCGTGGTGGCGAAGAAGATCCACCCCGTGAAGGTGGAGGCCACGGAAACCATCACCGCCCTGCTCGACCGTCTGGTCGAAACCATCAACGGCAACCCGCCGCCCTGGCTGCGCAAGGCCCTGAACGCCGGCCAGCCGCAGGAGCTGGCTTTCGACGAGGAGGATTGAGAGCATGACCGACACCACCGTGGCCGCCGGGAGCGATCTCGCCGAGGCCTTCCTGAAGACTCTGGTCATGCTGTTCCGCGCCGAAGACAGCTACGGCGCCTGGGAAGGCAAGAGCGACGAGACGATCCTCGCCCCCTTCATCCTCGACAAGGAGGCCCGCGCCGCCATCCCGATCATGGGCGACCCGGACCCCGACACGCTGTGGCGGCTGGAGCTGTTCTACAAGGCCGTCGGCATCACGGTCGAGAAGCAGACCGGCCACATCGCCTCCCCCATCATGAAGATGAGCCACGAGGGCTTCGGCCGCATGGTGCTGACCACCGGCCGGCTGGTCGTGGTGTCGAAGCATCTGCGCGACGTCCACCGCTTCGGCTTCCCGTCGCTGGAGAAGCTGGCCGCCGACGGCGCCAAGATCGTGGACGAGGCCGTGGCGCTGATCCGCAAATATCCCGACGTCGCCGATCTGTGAGGTTTCCGACATGTCCGACATCGACGCCCTGAAGGACGAGGTCAAGAAGCTCAACGCCCGCGCGACCCAGAAGAAGATGGACCTGCACGACCTGTCGGAGGAGCTGCCGCAGAACTGGCAGACCATCCTCCAGGTCGCCCAGGAGACCTACGACGCCTACAAGACCCTGACCGAGAAGCGCGCCGAGCTGAAGGCGCTGGAGACGGCGTCCGCCTGAGCATCCTCCTGCCCCTCCCCGACCCTCCCCCGCTTCGCAGGGGAGGGAGATGATCGCGAAGCGGCGGCAGTCCCCTCCCCTGCGAAGCGGGGGAGGGTTAGGGAGGGGGCAACACCTACGCCCACATCCCCACCAAACAACACACCAAGCCCGATTGAGGAGCAGACGATGGCTGAGTTCGTGACCGGCACCACCCGCGGCGGCGGCGCCTGGACGCCGAAATTCGTGGAAAGCATCGACCAGAAGATGTGCATCGGCTGCGGCCGCTGCTTCAAGGTCTGCGGCCGCGACGTGCTGGAGCTGATCGGCATCACCGAGGATGGCGACATCGTCGACGCCTTCGACGACGAGGCCGAGAAGAAGGTCATGAGCGTCAAGAACGCCGGGAACTGCATCGGCTGCGAGAGCTGCGGCAAGGTCTGTTCCAAGAACTGCATCACCCACTTGCCCCAGGCGGCCTGAGGGTCGCCGAGTTGATCTGAGACGGCCTGACGGCCGCCCGCCCCCGGAGGAGGACGCCATGGGCATCCTTGACACCGCCCCGCCGGGGGCGGGCGACACCACGCTTCTGTACCGCTGGCTGACCGACCGCCAGGGACGCTGCAACGTCTTCGACGCGCATCTGTTCGCCTGCATCCTGTCCCGCCGCTGGCCGGCGGGTCCGGGCGCTTTGGGACTGGACGACCGGGCGCTCGGCCAGATTCTCGACCGCTATTTCCCCGGCGCCTTCGCGGCCGGCCTGCCGGTTCCCGACAGCTCGCCCACCCCCTTGCCGCCGCTTCTTCGCGGCGAGGTGGACGACATCGCCGCCCTCCTGCTCGCCCACCGGTCGCTGGGCATCGAGGAGGAGGAATGGCTCGCCGCCATCGTGGCACGGGCCATGCTGGACGAGGGCGAACTGTGGCGGGATCTCGGGCTGGCCGGCCCGAGCCACCTCGCGGCGCTGATGGAGCGCCATTTCGACTCGCTGGCCCTGCTGAACGCCACCGGCACCCGCTGGAAGGCTTTCCTCTACCGCTTCCTCTGCGCGCGGGACGGGCTGATTCCCTGCGGCGCCCCGGTCTGCCGCGATTGCGGCGCGGAGGCCGTGTGCTTCGGTTCGGGTGACTGACGGAACCAAACCGTCAATCACCCCTCTTCCCAAGTCACTCCTCCCCCAGACCCTTCGCCAGCGCGGCGATGACGCCGTAGCCAACCCGGTCCTGCGGGTCGATCTCCGTCAGCTTCGCGAGGATCACCCTCGCCTCCTCCACCCGCTCGCTGCGCAGGCTGATGAAGGCCAACGCCTTCAGGGTGAAGAGGGTGAAGCGCGGCGGCCCCTCCTTCGCCCAATCCGCGCTGTCCACGCGCAGGCTCCGCCAGTCGCCGGCATAGCCGCCCTCGCGCGCCGCCGCGTCCAGTCCGATCATCGCCACCCGCTCCGCGTCCGCGAAGCGCTTGCGGTTGAAGTAGAATTTGTAGAGCGCGTAGAAGACCGGCAGGACGCGCGGCCCCAGCCGGTGGGCCTCCCACAGCAGGGCTTCGCAGGCCGCGGCGTCGGGGCGGGCCTTCACCGCCTCCTGCAGCTTCTCGTCGATATACTCGGGCACCTCGCCGAAGGCCATGCGCCCGTTGGACATCCGCAGTTCGACCGGCCGCTCCATCACCCGTCCCCTTCCGTTGTTTCGCAAAACCGTGCGCCCGACCGACAATCCTGTATGGCTCGCAAGCCCGTTTCGCAAAAGCCCATAATCAAATTGTGCGTCCTTTCGTCGCAGGATGTCGCAAAGCCGACATGGCCCCGACCCGACAATTGTCGGAAAAACACCAGCCACCCGACCTGACAATTCATCAAAATCAACAACTTAAAAGTTGGCACGCTGCTTGCTGATCCTATGACCAGGAACGGTCGGCATGCCCGACGAAGCATTTGGAGGCGGCAGACATGGTGACCCTGACGGATGCGGCGGTGAACACCCTGGAGCGCGTGCTGGCGAAGTCCGGCGGCGCCGCGGCCGGCCTGCGCATCGCGGTGGCCGACGGCGGCTGCGCCGGCATGAAGTACCAGATGGGGCTGGAGGCCACGGCGGGCGACGAAGACGCCGTGCTGACCTTCGGCCCGGTGACGATCTTCGTCGACCCGACCAGCCAGCCCTTCCTGACCGGCGTGGTGGTCGATTTCGTCGAAGGGGTCGAGGGCGCGGGCTTCAAGTTCGACAACCCGAACGCGACGGGCAGCTGCGGCTGCGGCAAGTCCTTCTCGGCGGGTCCGGGGGGCAGCTGCTCCTCCACGCCGTCGGCCGGCGGCTGCGGCACCGCCCACTAACCCCGAACACTCTCCCCCCACCCGATAACGTCGGGAAAGGCAAGGCGTCATGTGGAACTACACCGACAAGGTCAAGGAACACTTCTTCAACCCGAAGAACGCCGGCGCGCTGGATGAGGCGAACGCCGTGGGCGAGGTCGGGTCGATCACCTGCGGCGACGCCCTGAAGCTGATGATGAAGGTCAACCCCGACAACCAGGTCATCGAGGACGCGAAGTTCCAGACCTTCGGCTGCGGCTCGGCCATCGCGTCCTCGTCGGCGCTGACGGAGATGATCATCGGCAAGACGGTGGACGAGGCGCTGGCCGTCACCAACCGCGACATCGCCGAGTATCTGGGCGGCCTGCCGCCGGAGAAGATGCACTGTTCGGTCATGGGCGCCGAGGCGCTCCGCGCCGCCATCGCCAACTTCAAGGGCGAGGAGTGGGTCGACGACCACGAGGAAGGCGAGCTGGTCTGCAAGTGCTTCGGCATCGACGCGGCGATGATCGAGCGCGCGGTGACCGTCAACAGCCTGACCACGCTGGAGGAGGTCACCCACTACACCAAGGCCGGCGGCTCCTGCCAGACCTGCCACGAGAAGATCGAGGAGGTGCTGGAGGCCGTGCTCGCCAAGACCGGCGCGCTGGCCCCGCCCAAGCCCCACGCCCCCGGCACGGTCGGGCTGGACGCCATCAAGCCGCTGGCCCCGAAGGCCGAGGCCGCACCGGCCAAGCTCACGAACGTGCAGCGCATGCAGAAGATCATGGTCGCCATCGAGGAGCTGCGCCCGCAGATTCAGCGCGACGGCGGCGATGTCGAGCTGGTGGACATCGACGGCAAGGACATCTACGTCCGGCTGACCGGCGCCTGCTCCGGCTGTTCGCAGTCCGCCGGCACCATGATGGGCGTGCAGGCCAAGCTGGTCGAGGCGCTGGGCGAGTTCGTCCGCGTCAAGCCCGCCTCCCTCCTGCCGGTGGGGGCCTGAGCCATGACCGCACAGGGAATCTACCTCGACAACAACGCCACCACCCGCGTCGATCCGGAGGTGCTGGCGGAGATGCTGCCGCTGTTCACCGAGCAGTTCGGCAACCCCTCCTCCATGCACGGCTTCGGCGCCGCGGTGGGCGGCAAGATCGAGTGGGCGCGCAAGCAGGTGCAGGCGCTGCTCGGCGCCGCCCATGACAGCGAGATCGTCTTCACCTCCGGCGGCACGGAGAGCGACAACACCGCCATCCTGTCGGTGCTGGAGGCCTATCCGAAGAAGAAGAGCATCGTCACCAGCGTGGTCGAGCATCCCGCCGTGCTGGCGCTGTGCGACTATCTGGAGAAGAAGCGCGGCTACACCGTCCACCGCATCGGCGTGGACAACCGGGGCAACCTCGACCTCGACGCCTACAAGGCGGCGCTGGGGCCGGACGTCGCCATCGTCTCCATCATGTGGGCGAACAACGAGACCGGCACGATCTTCCCGATCGAGGAACTGGCCCAGCTCGCCAAGGCGGCGGGCGCGGTGTTCCACACCGACGCGGTGCAGGCGGTCGGCAAGATCCCGATGACGCTCGTCAACAGCGCGGTGGACATGCTGTCGCTGTCCGGCCACAAGCTGCACGCCCCCAAGGGCATCGGCGCGCTCTACGTCAAGCGCGGCCTGCGCTTCCGCCCGATGCTGCGCGGCGGCCACCAGGAGCGCTCGCGCCGCGCCGGCACGGAGAACGCGCCGGGCATCGTCGGGCTGGGAGCGGCGGCGCAGCTCGCGCTGCTGCACATGACCGACGAGAACACGCGGGTCAAGGCGCTGCGCGACAAGCTGGAGCAGGCCATCCTGGCCGCCGTCCCCAACTGCTTCGTCACCGGCAACCCGGCCAACCGCCTGCCCAACACCTGCAACGTCGCCTTCGAGTACATCGAGGGCGAGGCGATCCTCCTCCTGCTGAACGAGGCGGGCATCGCCGCCTCGTCGGGGTCGGCCTGCACCTCCGGGTCGCTGGAGCCGAGCCACGTGATGCGGGCGATGGGCGTGCCCTACACCGCCGCCCACGGCGCCACCCGCTTCTCCCTGTCGCGCGAAACGACCGAGGAGGAGATCGACCGGGTGATTGCGGTGGTCCCCGGCATCATCGCGAAGCTGCGCTCGCTGTCGCCCTACTGGTCGCAGGCGGGCGCTCCGAAGGAGTTCGCGCCGGTTTACTCGTAACACCGAGATCGCAGGCCGGGCCGGGCCCGCGCCCCGGCAACCCGCCCGACGACACCCGCCGGGACGCGGTTCCCCGGCCCGGTCTGCGACACACTTTCTGGCCCCGTTGCCCCCACCCTCCCCACTGCGTGGGTCCCCTCCCTCCCCCGCTTCGCAGGAGAGGGACTTGATCCCCTCCCCTGCGAAGCGGGGGAGGGTTAGGGAGGGGGCAAGACCCACCGCTGATTACGCTCAGATTGAGGATGTGACCGAATGCCGATGGCCGGTTCCACCATCATCAACGACACGACGCTGCGCGACGGGGAGCAGACGGCGGGGGTCGCCTTCACGCTCGACGAGAAGATCGCCATCGCCCGCGCACTCGACGAGGCCGGCGTGCCGGAGCTGGAGATCGGCATCCCCGCCATGGGGCCGGAGGAGCGCGAGGGCATCCGCGCCGTGGCTGCGCTGGGGCTGAAGGCGCGGCTGATGGTCTGGTGCCGCATGCACGACACCGACCTGAAGGCAGCGCTCGATTGCCAGGTCGGCACCGTCAACCTGTCGATGCCCGTCTCCGACATCCACATCACCAAAAAGCTGAAGCGCAGCCGCGCCTGGGCCTTGGCGGAGATCGAACGCAAGGTCAAGACGGCCCGCGACCACGGGCTGGAGGTCAGCCTGGGCGGCGAGGACTCCTCGCGCGCCGACATGGATTTCCTGATCGCCGCCGCGACCGTGGCGCAGGAGGCCGGCGCCCGCCGCTTCCGCTTCGCCGACACGCTGGGCGTGCTCGATCCCTTCCAGACGCGCGCCTGCATCGAACGGCTGCGCCGGGCCACCGACCTGGAGATCGAGATTCACGCCCATGACGACCTCGGCCTCGCCAACGCCAACTCCCTGGCCGCCGTGCTCGGCGGGGCGACCCACGTCAACACCACCGTCAATGGGCTGGGCGAGCGCGCCGGCAACGCCCCGCTGGAGGAGGTGGTGGTGTCGCTGAAGGTGCTCTACGGACAGGACTGTGGGGTGGACACCCGCGCGCTGGGGGCGATCTCCGACCTTGTGGAGCGCGCCTCCAACCGGCCCGTGGCGGTCAACAAGTCGATCGTCGGCGATGCCGTCTTCACGCACGAGGCCGGAATCCATGTCGACGGGCTGCTGCGCGACCGCGCGACCTACCAGAATTTCGACCCCGCCGAGGTGGGGCGCGAACACCGCATCGTGCTGGGCAAGCATTCCGGCACCGCGGGGGTAAAGATGGCCTACGGCCAGCTCGGCATCGCCTGCGACGACGCCACCGCCCAGGCGGTGCTGCCGCGGGTTCGGGCCCTCGCCACCCGCGCCAAGCGTGCCCCGACAGCCGACGAACTGCTCGCCTTCCACGATGACGCCACGCGCTGGAACTGCGTCTCCTCGTGATCCGGAGGACCCCATGGCCGCGATCGACGCCCACCCGGACCTTGCCATGAATGAGACCAGCCTCTGGCGGCTGCTGCGTGAGGACGTCGCCTGCGTCTTCGACCGCGACCCGGCGGCGCGCAACGTCTTCGACGTGCTGACCTGCTACCCCGGCATCCACGCGCTGGTGGTCCACCGGCTGTCCAACGCCGTGTGGCGGCGGGGTCTGCGCTGGCCGGCGCGTTTCCTGTCCTATCTGGCCCGCGCGCTGACCAACATCGACATCCACCCCGGCGCCACCATCGGCCGCCGCTTCTTCATCGACCATGGGGCCGGCGTCGTCATCGGCGAAACGGCGGAGGTCGGCGACGACGTCACGCTCTACCACGGCGTGACGCTGGGCGGCACCTCCTGGACCAAGGGCAAGCGGCACCCGACGCTGGGCGACGGCGTGCTGGTCGGGTCCGGGGCCAAGATCCTGGGGCCGATCACCGTCGGCGCCCAGTGCCGCGTCGGCGCCAACTCCGTGGTGACCAAGGACGTGCCGGAGGGCATGACGGTGGTCGGAATCCCCGGCCGCGTCGTCCGTCCGGACACCCAGCGCCGGCTGGCCGCCCACGGCATCGATCTCGACCACCACCTGATGCCCGACCCGGTCGGCAAGGCCATAGCCTGCCTGATCGACCACATCAACCGCATCGAGGCCCGGCTGGAAGCCCACGCGGCGGAAGAGGCGATGCGCCCCGCGCCGCCGCTAAGCACGATCCGGCTGGACGACCTGCCGCTCGACGGCATCGTCTGCCGGAGCTGCGGCAACCTGTGCGACCAGGACGCCTGCGGCGACCGCAATCACGATAACCACGACAAGCGCTCTCCCGACTTCGGCGCACGCGCCGATCATTACGTCATCTGAACGGAAAGGACCCCGCCATGAGCTTCAAGGACGATCTGGAGGATCTGGAGACCGCGGAGGACTTCCTGCGCTTCCTCGGCGTCACCTACGAGCAGCGCGTGGTGAACGTGAACCGCCTGCACATCCTGCAGCGCTTCCACGACTATCTGTCCGCCGACACCGGCATGGAGGGGCTGGACGACGAAGGCATGGCCGCCCGCTACAGCGCCCATCTGGAGCGCGCCTATCAGGACTTCGTGGCGTCCAACGCCATCGCCGAGAAGACCTTCAAGGTCCACCAGGAGGAGGCGCGCAAGATGGCCGACCGCTTCGTCCCGCTGGACGCCCTGCTGCCGACCTGATCCGTTTCATCCTTCGTTTCCAAGACGGCCTGCGGACCCGCCCCCGGCGAGCGTCCGCGGGCCGTCGTGCTTTCCGGCATCCTCCGCGCCCTGTGCGGCCGTTGTCGGGTTTGTCCGGTAGGCGACAGAGGCCGGACCGGGTTGGGGAGTCGGTCGGGCCGTGACGGAAGCCCCCTGTTGAGAAGCCGACACGTTCGTTCTTTGTCGTTTTTGCGACAATCTCTCAACAGCCATAAAATTATTTAAATACAATAACTTACCGCAAACGCACAGAACTGGCACGCCGCTTGCTGGTAGGACCATAGCCACGCCGCGCGACAGGCGGCGGAATGTCAAGGAGACCGGGATGCACATCGTTGTCTGTATCAAACAGGTGCCCGACAGCGCCCAGATCCGCATCCACCCCGTGACGAACACGATCATGCGTCAGGGCGTCCCGGCCATCATCAACCCCTTCGACCTCTTCTCGCTGGAGGAGGCGCTGCGGATCAAGGACAAGGTCGGCGCCCGCGTCACCGTCCTGACCATGGGGCCGCCGATGGCCGAAACCTCGCTGCGCAAGGCGCTGTCGCTGGGCGCCGACGACGCGGTGCTGCTGACCGACCGCAAGTTCGCCGGGTCGGACACGCTGGCGACTTCCTACGCCCTGACCTCCGCCATCAAGAAGCTGTCGGAGGAGGAGACGGTCGATCTGGTCTTCTGCGGCAAGCAGACGGTCGACGGCGACACCGCGCAGGTCGGTCCGGGCATCGCCACGCGGCTGGGCTTCCAGCAGCTCACCTACATCACGAAGATCGAATCGATCGATCAGGGCGCCAAGGAGATCGTCGTGCACCGCCGCTCCGAAGGCGGCGTGCAGGTGCTGAAGACTGCCCTGCCCTGCATGATCACGATGCTGGAAGGCACGAACACCATCCGCTTCGGCAAGATGGACGACATGTTCCGCGCCGCCCGCTATGGCCTGAAGACCTGGAACAAGGACACCACCGGCGCCGAAGAGACGAAGGTCGGGCTGAAGGGCTCGCCCACCGTCGTGTCGAAGGTCTTCGTTCCGAAGCCGCGCGCCCAGAAGGCGACGATGGTCGAGGCCGAGTCCCCCACCGCGGAGGCCCAGGCCGCCGCCGCCGTGGACGCCATCCTCGGCGCCCAGCCGAAACTCGCCGACGAGCTGCTCGCCCGCGCCGCCGCGGGGCTGTGACGCGCCGTTCCTGACGAATCCTCCGCCGGAGACATCCCGATGAGCGAACCAAGCAAGCCGCAGGGACGCAAGTTCCAACTGCCCGAGCACCTGAAGGAATACAAGGGCATCTGGGTGATCGTGGAGCAGGAGCGCGGCTCCGTCCATTCCGTGTCGTGGGAGCTGGTGGGCGAGGCCCGCAAGCTCGCCGACAAGCTGGGGGTCGAGGTGGGGGCCGTGGTGCTGGGCGCCGAGAGCCCGGAGCTGAACGCCATCTGCGGCGACGCCTTCACCTACGGCGCCGACGTCGTCTACAAGGTGACCGACCCGGTCCTGGCCGACTACCGCACCGATCCCTACACGCGGGTGATGACCGACGTGGTCAACACCTACAAGCCGGAGATCGTGCTGCTGGGCGCCACCACGCTGGGCCGCGACCTCGCCGGCGCCATCGCCACCACGCTCGCCACCGGCCTGACCGCCGACTGCACCGAGCTGGACATCTACATGGACAACCGGTCGCTGGCGGCCACCCGCCCGACCTTCGGCGGCACCCTGCTCTGCACCATCCAGACGCTGGCCTACCGCCCGCAGATGGCCACGGTGCGGCCGCGCGTGATGTCGATGCCCGACCGCGACGACAGCCGCAGCGGCCGCGTGGTCGAGGTGTTCCCGAACCTGCGTGAGACCGACGTCATCACCAAGGTGCTGAGCTTCATCGCCGACCGTGAGCAGAACGAGGCGCAGCTCGCCTTCGCCGACATCATCGTCGCGGCGGGCAAGGGGCTGGGCAAGCCGGAGAACCTGAAGCTGGTCTTCGACCTCGCCAAGGTTCTGGGCGGCGAGGTCGGGGTGACCCGCCCGCTGGTCCAGGCCGGCTGGACCGGCTTCGACCGGCAGGTCGGGCAGACCGGCAAGACGGTGCGCCCGAAGCTCTACATCGCCGCCGGCATCTCCGGCGCCATCCAGCACCGGGTCGGCATGGAGAAGTCCGACCTGATCCTGGCCATCAACACCGACCCCAACGCGCCGATCTTCGACTTCGCCCATCTCGGGCTGGTCGGCGACGCGCTGACCATCCTGCCGGCCCTGACCGACGCTTTCGGCAAGCGCCTCTCGGTCAACCGGCTGGCCGGCTAAGCAACCGGACGAACAGGAGCCACAAGGACCATGGTCGAAAAGTTCGACGCCATCGTCATCGGTGCCGGCCCGTCCGGCAACGCGGCGGCCTACACGCTGGCCAAGCAGGGCCTCAACGTTCTCCAGCTCGAGCGCGGGGAGTATCCCGGCGCCAAGAACGTCCAGGGCGGCATCATGTACGCCGCCGAGCTGGAAAAGATCATCCCGGACTTCCGTGAGGATTGCCCGACCGAGCGCCACATCATCGAACAGCGCATCTGGCTGCTCGGCGACGACAACTACATCGGCACCAATTACCGGTCGGAGGCTTTCAACAGCGACAAGCCGAACCGATACACGATCATCCGCGCCAACATCGACAAGTGGTTCTCCGAGAAGATCCGCGAGGCCGGCGGCCTGCAGATCTGCGAGACCACGGTGACGGAGCTGATCCGCGACGCCTCCGGCAAGGTGATCGGCGTGCGCACCGACCGCGAGGGCGGCGAGATCCACGCCGACGTGGTCATCATGGCCGACGGCGTGAACGCCCTGCTCGCCCGCCGCACCGGCTTCCAGCAGGAGCTGGCGCCGCAGAACGTCGCGCTGGCCGTCAAGGAGATCCTGTTCATCGATCCCGAGCTGATCCAGCAGCGCTTCGGCCTGAAGGACGAGGAGGGCGTGGTCATCGAGATCATGGGCAAGGTGACCAAGGGCATGGTCGGCACCGCGTTCCTCTACACCAACAAGGAATCGCTGACGATCGGCATCGGCTGCCTGATCTCCGACTTCAAGGAGGGCGCCATCCCGCCCTACAAGATGCTGGAGGACCTGAAGAACCACCCCGTCATCAAGCCGCTGATCGAAGGGGCGGAGATGAAGGAATACGCCGCCCACATGATCCCCGAGGGTGGCTACAAGGCGGTTCCGCAGCTCTACGGCGACGGCTGGATGGTGGTCGGCGACGCCGCCCACTTCAACAACGCCGCCCACCGCGAGGGCTCCAACCTCGCCATGGCGTCGGGCCGCATGGCGGCGGAGACGGTGATCGAGCTGAAGCAGGCCGGCAAGCCCTTCAACGCCGCCAACCTCGCCGCCTACAAGAAGAAGCTGGACGACAGCTTCATCATGAAGGACCTGAAGAAGTACCGGAACCTGCCGGGCATCATGCACGAGAACAAGCAGTTCTTCGGCGCCTATCCCGACACGCTGACCGCCGCCGCCCACAGCTGGTTCACCGTGGACAGCGTGGACAAGAAGACGAAGGAGAAGGAGATCATGAAGTCCTTCGTCAAGAAGCGCTCGATCATGGGTCTGGTCGGCGACGCAATCAAGCTGGTGAGGGCCGTGCGATGAGCATCGTGGTCAAGATCGAAGAGAAGCTGTACCAGAACCGCTACATCGTCGACGAGAGCCGGCCGCACATCCAGATCCGCAACGACGCGGTCTGCAAGTCCTGCGAGTCCCAGGCCTGCACCATCTGCTGCCCGGCGGCCTGCTACAGCAAGAACGAGACGGGCAGCGTGACGCTGGCCACCGACGGCTGCCTGGAATGCGGCACCTGCCGCGTGGTCTGCCAGGACAAGGAAAATATTCAGTGGGACTACCCGCGGGGCGGCTACGGCATCAGTTATAAGTTTGGTTGAGGAACGCACCGGCGGTCCTACGGCCTTCGCCGCTGGTTTGCCGGTCGTCTCCCTCTCCTATCCGCCATGACTGAACCCCTTCCCGCTCCGCGGGGAGGGGTTTTCTTCGTGGCAGGAGCCTCCACCCCACCCGAATTTTCAGCCGCCCGGTGGATGCAGCCGGGACGGACGCTGCACATATCCGTTGTATCGAGACCTGCAAGACGAGGGAGACGGGAAATGCAGCTTCGTGTCTGCTTCGAGAACATGAAGTCGGTCAACGTCAACGACGCGTCGATGATGCGGCATTATGCCGAGAGCTATCTCGCTGATTTCCGGCCAGAATGGGCGGGCTTCATCATGTTGCCGCACAACGAGACCCAGCGCGCCACGATGGAGCCGGCTTGGCAGATGCTGATCCGCAACGCCACGCCGGACATGGAACGCCGTCTGCTGGAGTATGTCCGGGGCAATCCGATGGCCGCCTACCATGTGCACATCTACCGCCGCGATCACGGGAACGAGGTCAAGGTCCACTGACGCCCGAAGGGTTGACCACGAGACGACGCTCGTAAACACCCGCCGGCTGTTCGGACAAGGCTCGGATCGCGCGGCCAGCTGTGCAGAACAAACATGAGGAATCGCCGTCCGCGTCCATCCCGCGGACGGCGATTTTTCGTTCTGTCCACGCCTGACGCCTCCGAAACCCGCACCGTCGCGCGACGATGGGAACAAGCGGGTGCCTGTCGAAATCCGCGGGAAGTCTGCAATGCGCCTCTCCATCAAAGTCCTTCTTCTTGTGGTTCTGAATCTTCTCGGCCTTCTGCTCGCCGTCAGCGACGTCGTCGGGCTGCGCGCGCTCAACATGGCGAACGCCGATCTGCGGTCGGTCCACGACGACCGGGTGCTGCCGCTGCGCAACCTGAAGATCATCTCGGACGCCTACGCCGTCTTCATCGTCGACGCCTCGCACAAGGCCCGCAACGGCAACTTCACCTGGGACGAGAGCCTGGCGTCGACCCGCAAGGCGAAGGAGGACATCCGGTCGCACTGGTCCGCCTATCTCGCCAACACGCTCAACGCCGAGGAGCGGGCCCTCGTCGATCAGATCAAGCCGGACATGGCCAAGGCGGACATCCTGATCGAGCGGCTGATCGGCATCCTGGCAGACAAGGACGGCCGTGCGTTGGACGGTTTCGTCCGCAAGGAGCTGTACCAGACCATCGATCCCGTCACCGACCGCATCGGCCTGCTGATCGACCTCCAGGTGCGCGTCGCCGGCGAAAGCTACGCGGCGGCCCTGAAGACGCACGACATGGCCAGCACGACCGCCTGGACGCTGCTGGCCGTCGGCATCGCCATGGTGCTGCTGGGCGTGATGGTGGTGGTCCGCCGCGTCGTCGGCCCGGTGGGGCACCTGACCGCAGCGATGCGGCGGATCGCCGATGGCGACTATGCCGAACCGGTGCCGGGAAGCGGCGGGCACGACGAGATCGGCGCGATGGCCCGCGCGGTGGAGGTGTTCAAGGCCAACGGGCTGGAGAACCGGCGCATGCGCCATGAGCAGGAGCGCCAGCGCGAGCAGGCCGAAGCCGCCAAGCGCGACGCGCTGGAGAACATGGCCCAGACGGTGGAGCGCGAAACCCGCAACGCCGTGGACCGGGTGGCCGAACGCACCGGACAGATGGAAGGCAACGCCGCGGCCATGGCCCGGTCGGCGGACGCCGTCGGAACGAACAGCCAGTCCGTGGCCACCGCCGCGGAACAGGCCCTGCGCAACGCCCAGACCGTCGCCGCCGCCTCGGAGGAACTGGCCGCCTCGATCCGCGAGATCGGCACCCAGGTGGCGCAGGCCAGCAGCATCACCCGCATCGCCGTGGAGAAGGGCGATGTGGCGCGCGGCACCATCCAATCGCTGTCCAACGCCGTGCAGAAGATCGGTGACGTCGCCCAGCTCATTCAGACGATCGCCAGCCAGACCAACCTTCTGGCGCTCAACGCGACCATCGAGGCGGCCCGCGCCGGGGAAGCCGGCAAGGGCTTCGCCGTGGTGGCCAGCGAAGTGAAGAATCTGGCGAACCAGACCGCGCAGGCGACCGAGGACATCGCCACCCAGATCGGCGAGATCCAGGCCGCGACCGGAGGCGCCGTCGCCGCCGTTTCCACCATCACCGACAGCATCACCGAAGTGGACCAGGTGGCCGCCGCCATCGCCGCCGCGATGGAGGAACAGGCCGCCGCGACCCAGGAAATCAGCCGCAACGTCAACCAGACCGCCGACGCCGCGCGCGAGGTCTCCCGCCGGATCGCCGAGGTCTCCAGCGAGGCGCAGGCCACCGGCGACCGCGCGTCCGACGTGCGCACCGTCGCCGACGACGTCTCGGGGAGCATCGACGAGCTGCGCGGCATCCTGGTCCGCGTCGTCCGCACCTCGATGAGCGAGGTGGACCGCCGCCGCGAGGCCCGCTACGCGGTGGATCTCCCCGCCCACGCCGACACCCCCGCCGGCAACCGGAGCTGCCGCCTGCACAACCTGTCCTCCAGCGGCGCCGCGCTGCAGGTCTGGGACGGCGCCGCGGGCGGCGCACGCGGCACGCTGCACATCGACGGCTTCGGTATGGCCCTGCCCTTCACCGTCGTGACGGTCGAGGCCCAAAGCTGCCACGTCCGTTTCGAGCTTTCGGGCGAGGCGAAGGCCGGCTTCGAACAGAAGTTCAACGCGCTGGTCCGTGAGCGCGCCCTGCGGCCGATGGCCGCTTGAGGAACCGTGCGGGAGCCGCCTGATCGACCGATGGGGCCGGCGCCGGTTCGCTAAGCCGGCGCCATTCCATGAATGTAGGCGGCGGCGCGGCCAAGCTCGTGGTCGACGCGGGCGACCTTCGCACCGATGCCGTCCAGCCGCCGCTCCACGCAGGCCAGTTCGATGGCATCGCTCGCCGCAGCCAGATCGCGCGCGCCCACCGTACGGGAGGACCCCGCCAGCTTGTGGGCGGCCTGACGCACGCCGTCCCAATCCTCCGCCGCGTGGGCGGCGACCAGACGGTCGCGGCTGGCGCTGTTAGAGACGATGAACTCCTGCAGCAGTTGCCCGACGAACTCCATGTCGCCGTCGAACAGCGTCGCCAGGACGCCCACGTCGATGGGCGGCGCGTCGGGGCCGGAGTCCGGCGCCGTGACGGGTGCGGTGGGAGCCACCTCCGGCTCGGGCCCCGGCTGGAACGGCAGGTGACGGTCCAGCAGGCGGCGGAGCTGGCCGATCTCCACCGGCTTCGACAGGGCGTCGTCCATCCCCGCGGACAGGCAGCGCTGGGCCTCGCCGGCCATGGCGTTGGCGGTGACTGCGATGATGGGCAGGCGGGGACGCCCTTTCGCCGCCTCCTCGGCGCGGATCAGGCGTGTCAGCTCGAAGCCGTCCATCTCCGGCATCTGGCAGTCGGTCAGCAGCAGGGCGTAATCGCCGTCGCGCCACAGGGCCAGCGCCCGGACGCCGTCCTCGGCCAGGTCCGCCGTGTGGCCGAGCAGGGCAAGCTGCCGCTGGATGACCTGCCGGTTGGTCGGATGGTCCTCGGCCACCAGGATGCGCGGCGGGGCCGCCGTGCCATCTTCCGCCAGGAAAGCTCCGGCCCGGCCGGGATGCCCCACCTCGGCCTCGACCGCCGGTCCGCGGCCGGCGGCGGCCAGCACTGCGCGCACCAGATGGCCGCGGCGCACCGGACGGGCCAACCCGACCGCGTCGATCAGGACGCCGCTCCCGCCCAGCAGCACCCGTCCGCGCGCCAGCCCCGGCGCCGCGGCGTCCAACGCGCGCACATCCGCCTCGGCGGTGGTGAGCACGACGTCGCAGGGCGTGCCGGGCGGCAGGGCCCGCATCCCTGCCGCCGCGTCCGGCGCGTCCAGCAGCACGGCACCATCGGTGCTCAGGTAGCGGGCGAGGAACCGCCGCTCCTCTCCATCGGCGGCCAGGAGCAGCACCGACAGCCCGGCCAGCGGCGGAGCCGAGACGCCCGCGGCGTCGCCGTCGCCTTCACCGTCCGGGGCGAGATCGGCGGTGAAGGTGAACCAGAAGGTGGAGCCGCGGCCCGGTTCGCTCGCCACCCCGACCTCGCCGCCCATCAGTTCGGCGAGACGACGGCAGATCGACAGCCCCAGCCCGGTCCCGCCGAAGCGCCGGGTGGTCGAGGGCTCCGCCTGGGTGAAGGGGCGGAACAGCTGGGCCTGCGCCTCCGTGGCGATGCCGATGCCAGTGTCGGTCACGGTGATCCGGATGGTCGCCCGCCCCTCCTCGAAACGCGCCAGCTCGGCCCGGATGCGCACCGAGCCGGAGGGGGTGAACTTCACGGCGTTGCCGGCGATGTTGAACAGCACCTGCCGGATGCGCACCGAATCGCCCATGACCAGCGGCGGCAGGTCGGGATCGACGTAGGTGAGCAGGGTTAGGTCCTTCTGCCGCGCCGCCGGGGCAAGCGTCTCGGCCACGCCCTCCACCACCGCGGACAGCGACACCGGGGCCCGTTCCAGGTCGAGCCGCCCGGCCTCGATCTTCGAGAAATCCAGAATGTCGTTGATGATGGTCAGCAGCGCGCCCGCCGAATCGCGCACGACGGCGACCAGCTCCTGCTGCTCGGGGGTCAGCGGCGTGTATTCCAGCAGCTCCAGCATGCCCTGGACGCCGTTCATCGGGGTGCGGATCTCGTGGCTCATGGTCGCCAGGAACAGCGACTTGGCCTGATTGGCCGCCTCCGCCTCCGCCCTTGCCGCCTCGGCCGCCTCGGTCGCGGCCACCAGCTCGCGGGTGCGATCGGCGACCTGGCTTTCCAGGTTGCGGTTGAGCGCCGTCAATTCCTCGTACAGATGCACGTTGTCGAAACCGACCGCGACCTTGGAGCAGAAGACCTCCAGCAGCCGCCGCTCGTCCTCGGTCAGGGGACGCCGGTGGCTGATGTGGAACACCGTGTCGTGGTGCCGCGAGGTGGAGCGGAAGACCAGCAGGCTGCGCTCCCGCTCGTAGCGGTTCCGCCCGTCGGCCAACGCCTGGGTCACCGCCTCCGCCGCCTCCGCCGGCAGGGCGGCGCGCACCGGCTTGCCCTCCGCCGCCGCGTGGATGCCTCCGGCCCCCAGCACCAGCGGGTCGCGCACGCCGCCGATCTCCTCCTCCGTCCAGCGGCTGCACAGCGCGATGCCGTCGCAGGGCGGACAGATCTCGGCGATCTTCGAGACCGCACCGCGAACGAACTCCGCCATGGTCCGCTTGTCGAGCAGGGCAGAGGAGGCGTCCAGGATGCGCTCCAGACCCCGGCGGTGGTCCTCGATGGCGGTGATGTCCTGATAGCCGCGCAGGGCGGCGACGACCGAGGTGAACAGCTTCTGCGCCGTCAGCTCCGTCTTCGATTTGTAGTCGTTGATGTCGTAGTTGAGGATGACGTCGCGTTCCGGCGCCTGCCCCGGCTGGCCGGTGCGCAGGATGATGCGCACGCGCCGGTTGTTCAGCTCGCTGCGGATCATGCGCACCAGCCGCAGGCCGGCGTCGTCCGATTCCATGACCACATCGAGGAGCACCACGGCGATGGCCGGGTTCTGCTCCAGCAGGCTGCGCGCTTCGGCCGCGGTGCCGGCGGACAGGAACTGCGCCGGGCGGCCTTCGAAGGTGAAGCCGCGCAGGACCATCTTGGTGGTCGCGTGGATGGCCGGATCGTCGTCGACAATCAGGATGATCCAGGGATCGGCGGGTTCCGGCGCCGCTTCCTTCGCCGTTTCGGCCTCGATACCCGGCTCGTCGTCGGCGAAAAGAAACTCGTCGCTCATCGAACTCCCTCCGCACCGCCGGCTTCCACCGGTGGCGGGAGGATATCACAGGGCTGCCGCGCGTGAACATGCTCCAGCGGCCAGCCACAACCCTTCATCGGCCGGAAGCCGCCGCCACCGACAACCCCAGACTGCGCTCTTCCCGTCAGCCGCCGTGGTCGCCGCCCCCGGCGTCGGCGTTGCAGAAGCCGCGCAGCGCGTCCAGGTCGGCGACGGACACCGTCCCTCCCTGCGTCTCCACCCCGACGCCGCGCAGCTTGGCCAGCGCGCGGGAGAAGGTCTCCGGCTGCATGCCAAGGCGCCGCGCGATCAGCGCCTTGTCGAAGGGCAGAGCGAAGCTGGTGGCGCCGCCCCCTTCCGGGCAGAAGCGCAGCAGGAAGCTGCCGACCCGCTGGGCGGTCGGCTGGACCTGCAACTGCTCGATCTGCTGAACGAGATGGCGGAGCCGCACCGACAGCGACCCCAGCATGGCGAAGGCGATCTGCTCGTCCTCGCGCAGGCAGCGGGCGAAGCCCTCCGCCGTCAGGGTCATGACGCGCGAGTCGGCGACCGCCTCGGCGCAGACCGGGAACTTGCCGCTGGCGAACATGGCGGCCTCGGCGAAGGTCTCGCCGGGGGCGACGATGGTCACCACCGCCTCCGCCCCGTCGCGGGTCAGGCGATAGAGCTTCACCCAGCCGTCGAGCAGCGCGAAGAAGCGATCGGCCTCCTCGTCCTGAACGAACAGGGTGGTGCCGCGCGGCACCATGCGCACCTGCGCGGTGCTGACGAGAAGCTCCAGCGACCGGTCGGGCAGGCGCCCGAACAGCGCGTTGGACCGCAGCGTCGCGGCGTCCTGGGGCCGGAAGCCCGGCGGATCGTTCCTCATGCCTTCCTTCACCTCTTCACCCTCTCCCACAGCCCCGGTACGGGCATCCGGTCGGCAGGACCTTCCGCCACACCGGCGATGATCGTTCCGCGCCGCCAGCAAGTCCCCGGACACCGCCACGGTCCAGGACCCGCCGAGTCCAAACCGCCCAGGCACTGTCGCAGCATGCACAAGGTTTGGGCAAGATGGGGATTCATCGCAACGGTGCGGATGCCTTTGGCGCTGGCATCGGAAGCCCGAAAACGAACCGGGGCGCCTCCTCTCGGAAGCGCCCCGGCCGCTCTTCAGAGTCCGTTCTTCAGAGGCTGAAGACGGCTTAGCGGTACTCGACCTTGCCGGCCTCAGGACCCTTCTGGCCCTGGCGGACGGTCACGCGCACCTGATCGCCTTCCTGGAGCGTCTGCATGCCGGAGCGACGCAGAACGTTCACATGGACGAACACGTCCTTGCCACCGGTGCTCGGCGTGATGAAGCCAAAGCCCTTGTCGGCGTTGAACCACTTGACGGTGCCGTCGACCTCTTCGCCGCCGCCGGCGTCGTTGCCCCAGCCGCCGCGGTCGTAACCGCCGCCGCCGCCGAAGCCGCCACGGTCATAACCGCCGCCGCCAAAGCCGCCGCCGCCCGTGCGGGCCGGACGGGCCGAGCGGGTCGCGGTGGAGGTGTCCACGGACTGGATGGAAGCAACCTGCGGACCCTTCGGGCCGCGGGCGAGGTCGCAAACGATGGTCGCGCCTTCGTCGAGCGCGTCATAGCCGGCGGCCTGGACCGCGGAGACGTGCAGGAAGGCATCGGGCGAACCGTCCTCGGGTGACACGAAGCCGAACCCCTTGGTGGGGTTGAACCACTTAACAGTGGCGGTGACGTTGGCCTTGGTGATCTCGGGAGCGCGGTAGCCCTGACGGGGCGGGCGGTCGAACATGTGTCTTCAAGCTCATAGAGGATGCCGAATTATCTTTGTCACAGGGTACGAGCCGTCCGTCAAGCACGCCAAAGGCCAGACGCCCATTCCTGCGACATTCGGCCAGGGAGAAATCCGCCCGTTCGGAAGGGGTGCCGGTCCCGAAGGCGCCCGGTGCCGCCCACGGCGGCCTCTGGGGGTCTTCCCCTGCCCCGGCCCTGGGAGGAGAGGAGTTTCTTTCGTCAATTGAACAGCTTAGGACATCTTCCACACGTTTCGAAAGAGGACGCGCCGCACACCGAGGCAGGCATCGCAAACGCCACGCGCATACGTCTGTGACAAAATCCCGACATGGTTGTCTTTCGCCAAGGGTCATAGAGGCACCAGCCATTCCCCCAGTTTCGTCCAGCGCCGCCGCCCCTGCGTCCCACGCACCGCCATGGCGAGCGCACGGCGCTGGCCGAGCATGACCACCAGCCGCTTGCCCCGCGTCACGCCGGTATAAATCAGGTTGCGGTGAAGCATCGTGTAATGCTGGGTCACCACCGGGATCACGACCACCGGGTATTCGGACCCCTGGCTCTTGTGGATCGTCGTCGCGTAGGCCAGGACAATCTCGTCCAATTCTCCGAAATCATAGGTCACCGGGCGCCCGTCGAAGGTGGCGGTCAGCGTCCCTTCTTCAGCATCGACCGCGGATACGATGCCGAGATCGCCGTTGTAGACCTCCTTGTCATAGTTGTTCTCGACCTGCATGACCTTGTCGCCGGGGCCGAAGGTCCAGCCGAATCGCTCGACTCGGGATTCGCCCGGCGGGTTCAGCACTTTTTGCAATTCGATGTTCAGCGACCGCGCGCCGAGGCCGCCGCGGTTCATCGGGCAGAGGATCTGCACGTCGCGCACCGGGTCGGCGTCGAAGCGGCGGGGAATGCGGTCGCGCACCATCTCGATCAGCTTCGCCACCCCGGCCTCCGGTGTCGCCGCCTCGACGAAGTAGAAGTCGCTGTCCTCACCGGCCTTCGGCGTCTCCGGCATCTGGCCGGCGTTGATGCGGTGGGCGTTGACGATGATGCGGCTGGTCGCCGCCTGCCGGAAGATCTCGGTCAGCCGCACCACCGGCACCGCGCCGGAGCCGATCACGTCGCCCAGCACCTGCCCCGGCCCGACCGAGGGCAGCTGGTCCACGTCGCCGACCAGCAGCAGCGCCGCCCGCCCCGGCACGGCGCGCAGCAGGGCGTTCATCAGCGGCACGTCGACCATGCTGGTCTCGTCCACCACCAGCAGGTCGCAATCCAGCGGGTTGGTCTCGTCGCGCTTGAAGCCGCCGGCCTGCGGGTCGGTCTCCAGCAGGCGGTGGATGGTCCGCGCCTCCAGGCCGGTGCTCTCGCTCAGCCGCTTGGCGGCGCGCCCCGTCGGGGCGGCCAGCGCGATCGACACGCCCTTGGCCTTCAGCATGGTCAGGATGCTGTTCACCAGCGTCGTCTTGCCCACCCCTGGACCGCCGGTGATGACCAGCAGCTTCGACGTCGCCGCCTGGCGCAGCGCTTCCCGCTGTCCCTCGGCCAGCGTGATGCCGGCCTTCGCCTCCACCCAGGGAATCGCCTTCTCCGCGTCGATCTCCGGCCAGGGCACCGGACCGCCGGCCAGACGGCGCAGCCGGTCGGCGATGGCCTGCTCCGCCCGGTGCAGGCTCGCCAGGAACAGGCAGGGCTCCCCGCCCAGGCTGTCGGCGACCACCGCGCCGTCCTGCCGCTCCAGCTCCGCCGCGGCCTCCAGGATCGAGGCGTCGATCTCCAGCAGCTTCACGGCCATGGGGATCAGCTCGGCCACCGGGACGCCGCAATGGCCCTGGTCGGTCGCCTCGGCCAGGGCATAGCCGATGCCGGCCCGCGCCCGGATCATCGCGGTCTTCTCGATGCCCAGCCTTGCGGCCACCGCGTCCGCCGTCTTGAAGCCGATGCCGCGGATGTCGCGGGCCAGCCGGTAGGGGTTCTCGGTGATCAGCCGGATGGCGTCCGGCCCGTAGGTCTTGAAGATGCGCACGGCGCGCGAGGTGCCGACCCCGTGGCTGTGCAGGAAGATCATGATCTCGCGGATCACCTTCTGGTCGGCCCAGCCGGCGATGATGCGCTGCGCCCGCTTCGGCCCGATGCCGGTGACCTGCCGCAGCCGGTCCGGCTCCTGCTCGATCACGTCGAACACGGCCTCGCCGAAGGCCTTGACCATCTTCTTCGCGTAGACCGGCCCGATGCCGCGGATCAGGCCGGAACCGAGATACTTCTCGATCCCCTCCACCGTGGTCGGCGGGGTGGCGCGCAGGAAGTCGGCCTTGAACTGGAGCCCGTGGTTGCGGTCGTTCACCCAGGCGCCGCTGGCCTGCACGAATTCCCCGGCGCCGATGGTGGCGGCGTGGCCGACCAGCGTGACGAGGTCGCGCTGGCCGCGCACCTTCAGCCGCAGCACGCAGAATCCCGTCTCGGGACTGTGGAAGGTCACCCGCTCCACCAGACCCGACAGCGGTTCCCGCAAAGGTGCGCCTGCGGCGGGGGATGCATGACCGGATATGCTCATGCTCCCCAACATAGGCAGCGCCGGGCCATTGGGGGAGTTCCTGATGTCACCATTCCGCGCCGTCAATTCGGAGGAAGACCGGAGCGCCGCGAATGTGTACTTTGTCGCGCGAAGCCCACGCCGGCGCCGCACCGAAGGAACGGCGCCACGCGCGGGTTTGCGGTGAAAAAAACGTCAGCCAAAGAACGACAAACCGAAAAAACCGCGGTGTCTACGATTTCGGAAGGAAAGAGCAGCAATGGTGACGGAACGCATTCAGGTTGGCGGCTTGCAAGTTGCCACGGAGCTTCACCGCTTCATCGAGAACGAAGCCCTGCCGGGCACCGGCGTGACGCCGGAGCAATTCTGGTCGGGCCTTGACGCGATCCTCCACGATCTGGCCCCGCGCAACCGCGCGCTGCTGGCCAAGCGGGACGCGCTGCAGGCCCAGATCGACGAGTGGTACCGCAGCCGCCGCGGCCAGCCGCTGGACCGCGCCGCCCACACCGAATTCCTCAAGGAGATCGGCTATCTCCTGCCGGAGGGCCCGGACTTCGCCGTGACGACCGAGAACGTCGATCCGGAGATCTCCACGACCGCCGGCCCGCAGCTCGTCGTGCCGGTGATGAACGCCCGCTACGCGCTGAACGCCGCCAACGCCCGCTGGGGCAGCCTCTACGACGCGCTCTACGGCACCGACGCCATCCCCGACGACGACGGGGCGGAGCGCACCGCCGGCTACAACCCGAAGCGCGGCGAGAAGGTCATCGCCTTCGCCCGCGATGTGCTGGACCGCGCCGCCCCGCTGTCCGACGGGTCGCACGCCGACGCCGCCGGCTACACGGTGGACAACGGCCGCCTCGTCGTCGCGCTGAAGGACGGCCGCAGCACGGGTCTGGCCGAGCCGGAGCGTCTGGTCGGCTACAACGGCGCGCCGTCCGCCCCGACCGCCATCCTGCTGGCCGACAACGGCCTGCACCTGGAAATCCGCATCGACCGCAGCCACCCGATCGGCAAGACCGACGTGGCGGGCGTCGCCGACCTCGTGCTCGAATCCGCCCTGACCACCATCCAGGACTGCGAGGATTCCGTCGCCGCCGTGGATGCCGAGGACAAGGTGCTGGCCTACCGCAACTGGCTGGGCCTGATGACCGGCAGCCTGACCGCCAGCTTCCCCAAGGGCAGCGGCACGGTGGAGCGCCGGCTGAACCCCGACCGCAGCTACACCAGCCGCAACGGCGAGACGATCACCCTGCCCGGTCGCAGCCTGATGCTGATCCGCAACGTCGGTCACCTGATGACCAACAGCGCGGTCCTGCTGAAGGACGGCAGCGAGGCGCCGGAGGGCATCCTCGACGGCATGATCACCTCGCTGATCGCGCTGCACGACGTCAAGGGCGCCCGCCTCAACAGCCGCGCCGGCTCCGTCTACATCGTGAAGCCGAAGATGCACGGGCCGGAGGAGGTCGCCTTCGCGGACGAGCTGTTCGCCCGCGTCGAGGACGCGCTGGGCATCGCGCGCAACACGCTGAAGATGGGCATCATGGACGAGGAGCGCCGCACCACGGTGAACCTCAAGGAGTGCATCCGGGCCGCGGCGGCGCGCGTGGTGTTCATCAACACCGGCTTCCTCGACCGCACCGGCGACGAGATGCACACGGCCATGGAAGCCGGCCCGATGATCCGCAAGAACGACATGAAGTCGTCCGCCTGGATCAAGGCCTATGAGGACTGGAATGTGGACACCGGCCTGCTCTGCGGGCTGAAGGGCCACGCCCAGATCGGCAAGGGCATGTGGGCGATGCCCGACCGCATGGCCGACATGCTGGCCGCCAAGATCGTCCACCCGCAGGCCGGCGCCAACACCGCCTGGGTGCCCTCGCCCACCGCGGCCACGCTGCACGCCCTGCACTACCATCAGGTCAACGTCGCCGCCCGCCAGGAGGAGCTGGCCCGCCGCGAGCGCGCCAGCCTGGACGCCATCCTGACCATCCCGCTGGCCGACCGCCCCAACTGGTCGGAGGAGGAGATCCAGCAGGAGCTGGACAACAACGCCCAGGGCATCCTCGGCTACGTCGTGCGCTGGATCGACCAGGGCGTCGGCTGCTCCAAGGTGCCGGACATCAACAACGTCGGGCTGATGGAGGACCGCGCCACGCTGCGCATCTCCAGCCAGCACATCGCCAACTGGCTGCTCCACGGCATCACCACCGAGGCGCAGGTCATGGAGACGATGAAGCGTATGGCCGCCGTGGTGGACAAGCAGAACGCCGGCGATCCGCTCTACCGCCCGATGGCCGCCGACTTCGACGGCAGCGTCGCCTTCCAGGCCGCCTGCGACCTCGTCTTCAAGGGCCGCGAGCAGCCGAACGGTTACACCGAGCCGGTGCTGCACCGCCGCCGCATCGAGGCCAAGGCGAAGGCTGCCAGCTAAACCGACCCGCCATCCGGCGCGCATCGAAGGCCCTTCCCCGTTCGCGGGGGAGGGCCTTTTTCTTTGCTCAAGGCCAGTGCGCCTGCTGGGCCCAGACACGGCAAAGCCCAGATATGGCGAAGGCCGGAAACCCGTCTGGGTTCCGGCCTTCGAGGATGGTGGGCGCGACAGGGATTGAACCTGTGACCCCTACGATGTCAACGTAGTGCTCTCCCGCTGAGCTACGCGCCCATCCGTGTCGCCGGTCGGTTCGGGGTTCGGCATCCGTCTTGCGTCCCGTCCGGCGTGGGCGTGGGGTGTACCATCATCCCGGAGGTCTGGCAAGCCCGGATTTCACTTTTTTGCCGCCCGGCGACGGACACCGTCATTTTTCCCGCCGAAGGGACAAGCCGCGCGTCACATCTGTTGGGGCGCGAGCGGGACGGTGCGTGACAGAGCCGTCCAGGTCCACTACATCACAGTGCCATGGATGCTTCCGTCGACGCCGCCACACCGGAGCCGGCCTTCGAACTTCTGGCCCCGGACGAACAGACCAAGCCGCTGGTGCTGGCCTCGCCGCACAGCGGCAACCGCTATCCGGCCGAGTTCCTGGCGGCGGCGCGGCTCGACCCGCGCGCGTTGCGCAAGTCGGAAGACTGCTTCGTCGACGAAATCTTCGCGGGCGCCCCGGCGCTGGGCATACCGCTGATCCGCGCGCTGTTCCCCCGCGCCTTCCTGGATGTCAACCGCGAAGCCTACGAGCTGGACCCGGAGATGTTCGCCGACCCCCTGCCGCCCTATGTGAACACGCGCTCGCCGCGCGTGGCCGCGGGGCTGGGCACCATCGCGCGGGTGGTCGCCAACGGCGAGGACATCTACCGCGGCAAGCTGCGCTTTTCCGAAGCGGTGCGCCGGGTGGAGCAGTGCTACACGCCCTACCACGCCGCGCTACGCCGCTTGGTGGAGGACACGCGCGCCCGCTTCGGACACGCGGTGCTGATCGACTGCCATTCCATGCCCTCCCCCGGGCTGGGCGACCGCGACAACCGGCGCAGCGACATCATTCTGGGGGATTGCTTCGGCAATTCCTGCGCGCCCGCGGTCACCGAGACGGCGGAGCGCTTCCTGCGCGGCCTGGGCTACACGGTCAGCCGCAACGCGCCCTACGCCGGCGGCTACACCACCCGCCATTACGGGCGCCCGCGCCAGGGCATCCACGCGCTCCAGATCGAGATCAGCCGCGACCTCTACATGGACGAGGCGACGCTGTCGCGCCTGCCCTTCCTGACGGTCCTGACCCGGCACATGCACGAGATGGTGGACAACATCGCCCACCTGCCGCCCGCCCCCCTTGCCCCGCGCTGAGCCGCGCGCAAAAAAAGGCCGGGGCAAAAGCCCCGGCCCGAGTCTAGGGAGGAAACGCCCAAGAAGTGCGTTACGGCACCGCCCGCGTCGCAGACACGATCGATGCCGCACTGCACAATATGATGAAACCCCTGACCGGGATCAAGAGGGAAAATGTTTTTCCATGTCATTCAATGGTTTAACCAAAGTTAAGACAAAGCTCCGGCGCAGCGCAAACAGCGGTTTATGCTGCATTGCACACAGAATCCCGGCCCTGCTCCCGCACAATCTGGGGCTGGCGGCGCGCCCGCCAACCCACCCCGGTCCTTCGGCATAACCCATTCGACCGATAGGGAACCAACCCCCCACACGGTCGTTTTGTCCCTGCGCGTCCCGGGGTCCGCCCCGCCACACGCGATTCGGCCGCCTTTTCAAGCGGCCGTCCGGCACCGGAGAACCACCCACGTGAGCAGACTGGTCGTCGTATCCAACCGCGTTGCCCCCATCGACGAAGGCAAACAGGCCGCCGGGGGCCTCGCCGTGGCCGTGCTGGCCGCGCTGAAGAAGACCGGAGGCATCTGGTTCGGCTGGAGCGGCACAGTGGTCGAGGAGGAATCGCAGAGCGAACCCCGGCGCACCGACGTCGGGCGCCTGACCTACGCGACGCTGGACCTCAGCCGCCGCGACTTCGAGGAATACTACAACGGCTTCGCCAACCAGACCCTGTGGCCGCTGTTCCACTACCGCGTCGGCCTGATCGAGGTCAGCCGCCGCACGCGCGAAGGCTACAAGCGGGTCAACGGCTATTTCGCGGAGAAGCTCGTCCCGCTGCTGCGCCCCGACGACATGGTGTGGGTCCACGACTACCACCTGATCCCCTTCGGCGAGGAACTGCGCCAGCGCGGCTGCACCCAGCGCATGGGTTTCTTCCTGCACACGCCCTTCCCCGCGCCGGAAATCCTGGTGGCGCTGCCGAACCACCGGGAGCTGATCCGCGAGCTGTGCGCCTACGACCTCGTCGGCTTCCACACCCAGGTCGACCTGCGCAGCTTCGCCGACTACATCCGGCAGGAGTTGAACGGCGAGGTCGAGGACCGCGGCCCCGAGGGCGGTATGCTGATCCACGCCTTCGGTCGCACGCTGCTGGCCCGCGCCTTCCCCATCAGCATCGACACCGAAAATCTCGTGGGCATCGCCGAGACCGCCGTGCGCTCCCGTCACACCGAGCGGCTGAAGGAGAGCCTCGTCGGGCGGCGGCTGATCATCGGGGTGGACCGGCTGGACTACTCGAAGGGATTGCCGCAGCGCTTCCAGGCCTTCGAGCAGCTTCTGGCGGCCTATCCGGAGCATTGCAACCGCGTCTCCTTCCTCCAGGTGGCGCCGCCGAGCCGCGAGGACGTGCCCGAGTACATCGCCATCAAGCGCGAGTTGTCGGAGTTGTCGGGCCGCATCAACGGGCGCTTCGCCGAATTCGACTGGGTGCCCATCCGCTACCTGAACAAGAGTTTCGGGCGGCGCGTGCTGGCCGGCTTCTACCGCACCGCCCATGTCGGGCTGGTTACCCCGCTGCGCGACGGCATGAATCTCGTCGCCAAGGAGTATGTGGCCTGCCAGGACGCCGACGACCCCGGCGTGCTGGTGCTGTCCACCTTTGCCGGCGCGGCGCGGGAACTCGATTCGGCTCTGATCGTCAACCCCTTCGACATCGAGGCGGTGGCCGACGCCCTCCAGCGCGCCCTGACCATGTCCCTGCCCGAGCGCAAGGAGCGCCACGCCGCGATGATGCGCATCCTGCGCAGCCACGACATCGGCTGGTGGCGGGAAAGCTACGTCGATGCCTTGACGCGCGCGCCCTACGGGTGAAACTGATTGCATGACCGCAGACCACACCACCAATGACCGCGCCGCCGTTTCCGGCCCCGTCACCCTGGTCGCCGACATCGGCGCCACCAACGCCCGCTTCGGCCTGATCGACGGCACGGGCATCCACGGCTCGCGCGTGCTGCGCTGCGCCGACTTCCCGTCGCTGGAGGCGGCGGCGCTCGCCTATCTGGGCGGCGTGGCGCACGACGCCCGGCCCAGCCGCGGCGCTTTCGCCATCGCCGGCCCGGTGACCGGCGACGCGGTGCTGATGACCAACCGCGGCTGGTCCTTCTCCACGGCCGAGGTGCGCGGCAAGCTGGGGCTGGAGCGGCTGGCCGTCATCAACGACTTCACCGCCGTCGCCCTGTCGGTGCCACGCCTCACCCCCGCCGATGTTCATCAGGTGGGCGGGGGAGCGCCAGAGCCGGGCCACGTCGTCGGGGTGATCGGGCCGGGCAGCGGGCTGGGCGTGTCGGGGCTGGTGCCCGGCCCCGAGGGCTGGACCGCGCTGGCCGCGGAGGGCGGCCACGTCACCATGGCCCCGGTCAGCGACCGCGAGAGCGCCGTTTTGGCCCAGCTCCGCAAGAGCTTCGACCATGTGTCGGCGGAGCGGGTGCTGTCCGGGCCGGGGCTGGTCAACCTCTATCAGGCGCTGTGCGTCCTCGACCATCAGGAGCCGGAACCCTTCACCCCGGCCCAGGTGTCGGACGCGGCGACCGCCAACACCAACCCGCATTGCGTGGAGGCGGTGGAGATGTTCTGCGCGATGCTCGGCACCGTGGCGGGCAACCTCGCTTTGACGCTGGGCGCGCGCGGCGGCATCTACATCGCGGGCGGCATCGTGCCGAAGCTGGGCACCCTGTTCACCCACTCCCGCTTCCGCAAGCGCTTCATGGAGAAGGGCCGGATGCGCGACTTCCTGGCCCCCATCCCGACCTACGTCATCACCCACGAGCTGCCCGCCTTCCTCGGTCTGGCCGAGGCCGCAGAGCGGGCGTAACGGCGTTTCAGGCGGCCAGCCGCGACGCGGCCAGCGTGATGTCGGCCAGGAAGGTCGGCTGTTCGGCGAGCTGGCCGCGCAGGATGTAGCTGGGGTGGAAGGTCGCCACCACCTCTGCTCCCGGCACAAGACGGCAGGGCTGGACTGTGCCGCGCAGCTGCATGATCCCGTTCAGCCCGGTCAGCGCCCACAAGGGCGTACGGCCCAGCGCGACGATGACGCGGGGGGCGAAGCCCTCCAGCGTCCGCTGCAGATGCTCGATCTCGCCGGAGAACTCCGCCAGCACCCAGTCGGAGGTGCCGAACGGCCCCCAGCGCTCGTCCAGCGCCCGCCCCTCCTTCCTGGCGCGGGTGCGGGAGGCGAAGAAATGCCCCACCTTGTTGCCGGGCGGCTGGTAACGGAAGACGTTGGCGACGAGGCATTCCGCCCGCTCCACCCCCGCCGCCTTCAGCGTCTCGTCGAGGAGCTGGCCGCTGCGCCCGACGAAGGGCACGCCCCGCCGCGCCTCCTCCGCGCCCGGTGCCTCTCCCACGATGGCGAGGCGCGGCCCGGCGCTGGTCTTCGTGGGCGGCTGGTAGTCGGCGAAGGGCAGGTCCGTCATGCGTGCATCCGTTGCTGGTCGTGAGGCTTGCCGCCGCGAGGCTTCGGCCCCAGCATTGTTCAAATCGAGGAGTCCGAACCAACAACACCGGAGGGCACGAGATGGCGACACAACAGGAGCTGGCGGGAAAGAGCTGCGAACCCTGCCGCGGCGGCATCCCCCCGATGGACCGGGCGATGGCGGAAAATTATCTGGTGCAGGTGCCCGGCTGGTCGATCAGGCCGGACCCCGACCGGCTGGAACGCGACTACCGATTTTCCAACTTCCGCGAGGCCCAGCACTTCGCGATGCGCGTCGGCGACCTGTGCGAGGCGGAAGGCCACCACGCCGAGATCCTCTATGGCTGGGGCCATTGCACCGTCACCTTCTGGACGCACAAGATCAAGGGCCTGCACGAGAACGACTTCATCATGGCCGCCAAGGTCGAAGGGTTGATGGACGAACCCTACGCCCCGGTGTCCGAATCCATGGGCGACGTCTCCCCCACCGCGCGGCACGGGTGATTTTTCCCCCTGTCTCCTCCGGGGAGAGGGTAGGCTGAAGGCAAATCAACCCGGAGCACGCCCCATGCCCAACGCCCAACCTGCCGTCATCCAATGGGGCCTGTCCAGCTACAGCGGATGGGGCGTCAACGGGCTGCAGCTGGCGCTGAGCTGGACACGCAGCGGGCGGCTGGTGCCGGTCTGCTCGCTGCCGCTGCGGCTGGAGGACATCGCGCTGTCTCCGCTTGAATGGCGGCGTATGGCCGGCTTCGTCCGCGAGTCCGAGACGCTCTGCCGGCAGATCGCGCCCCACGCCGGGCAGGAGGTCGGTGTGTCGGTGCCGGTGCTGCGCGGGCTCGGCAACAACCTCGTCGGCAGCCGGTCGGTGGAGGGCGTGACCCTGAAAGGCCAGCCCACCGTCGGCGTCTGCTATCTGGAGGACTCCGCCATCGACGCGGAGGGCCGGGCGCGGGCGGATCGCTGCGCGGCCATCGTCGCCGGGTCCAGCTTCGTCGAGCGGGTGCTGACCGGCGCGGGCATCGGACGGGTGCGGACGGTGCTGCAGGGCGTCGATCCCACCCACTTCCATCCGGCGCCCAAGGTCGGCTGGTTCAAGGACCGCTTCGTCGTCTTCTCCGGCGGCAAGCCGGAGTTCCGCAAGGGGCAGGACCTCGCCCTGCTCGGCTTCCGCGCCTTCGCCGAACGCCATCCGGAGGCGCTGCTGCTGACGGCGTGGCACAACCCCTGGCCGGAGAGCGCCCGCTCGCTGGAGGCCAACCCCGCCGTGGCGCCGGTGCGCTTCCATGAGAACGGGCAGTTCGACGGCACGGGCTGGGCGGTCGCCAACGGGTTGCGCGCCGATCAGGTGATGGACCTCGGCCCGGTGCCCAACGCCGACATGGCCCGCATCCTGCGTGAGGTCGACGTCGGCCTGTTCCCCAACCGCGGCGAGGGCGGGACCAACCTCGTCGCCATGGAATGCATGGCCTGCGGCGTACCCGCCATCCTGTCGGCCAACACCGGGCATCTCGACCTGATCGGGGCGGACAACTGCGTCCCGCTGACCCGGCAGGGCGCCATTCAAACCTCCTTCGGCACCGACGGCTGGGGCGAGAGCGACGTGGAGGAGATCGTCGCAACGCTGCAAGGCCTGTGGGCCGATCGCGCCCACGCCGCAGCCATCGGGCGGGCGGGCGCCGCCTTCCTGGCCGGGTTGACCTGGGACCGCTACGCGGACGGGGTGGCCGGCGTCGTGGAGTCGGTGCTGTAGCGCCTACAGCGCCCTCACCGCCGCCAGCAGCCGCTCCACCTCCGCCTCGTCGTTGTAGTAGTGGGGGGAGGCGCGGACGACCTCGGTCAGGCCGCGGGCCTCCATGTCGAAGGGGGTCGAGGGCGCGGAGGACACCGACAGGTTGATCCCCTGGCTGCGCAGAGCGGCCTTGATCGCCCGCGGCTCGTGGCCGTCCATCGTGAAGGTGACGATGGCGCAGCGCTCCGCCCCGAGATCGCGCACCGTCACGCCGGTAAGCGCGCCCAGACCGTGCCGCAGCCTGTCGGCGAGGGCAAAGGCGCGATCGCGGATCGCCTCCAGCCCCCAGGACAGCGCGTAATCCACCGCCACGCCCAACCCGAGCCGGGCGGCGGTGTTGCTCTCCCACAGCTCGAATCGGCGGGCGTCGGGACGCATCGTGTAGCGGTCCGGCCCGGTTAAGGCGGCGCCGCTGTGGTCGAGCGTGTGCGGCTCGATGCGGTCGAGCCAGTCCTTGCGGACATAGAGGAAGCCGGTGCCCCGCGGCGCGCGCAGGAACTTGCGCCCGGTCGCCGACAGGAAGTCGCAGCCCAGTTCCTCGACGTCCACCGGCATCTGGCCCACCGTCTGGCAGGCGTCGAGCAGATAGGGGATGCCGTGCCGCCGGGCCACCCGCCCGATGGCGGCCGCCGGGTTGACCAAGCCGCCGTTGGTCGGGATGTGGGTGATGGCGATCAGCTTGACCGGACCCTTCCCCGGCTCCCCGATCATCGCCTCCAGCGCCGCGACGGAGGTCTGGCCGGTCTCGTCGCTGGGGATCACCTCGACCACCACGCCGGTGCGCCGGGAGGCTTGCAGAAAAGGTATGAGGTTGGCGGCGTATTCGGCGCGCGCCGTCAGGATGCGGTCGCCGGGCCGGAAGCCCTCCCCCGGCAGGGCGGCCAGCGCGTTGAAGGCCATGCCCCAGGCCGCCGTCGCGTTCTCCGCCAGGGCCACCTCTTCCCGCGAGCAGGCGATCAGGCGGGCCACGGAGTCGTAGACCCCCTCCAGCCGGCCGTTGGCGTGCTCGGCCGCCTCGTAGCCGCCGATGGTGGCCTCCAGCGCCAGATGCGCGGTCACGGCGTCCAGCACCGGCTGCGGCGGCAGGGCGGCCCCGGCGTTGTTGAAGTGGACGACGTGCCGGGTTCCCGGCGTCTCCGCGCGAGCGCGCGCAATGTCGATGGTCATTGGTCCTCCCCCTGCCCCGGTGTTTCCGGTGGCTGTTTCTCGCCGATGTGCACCGCCAGCCAGACGGTCGGGGCCGTCGGATCGGTCCAGGCCACGCGATGCCGCCGCTGGGCAGGAATCATCACCCAGTCGCCGGGCCCGAGCGCGCGCTCCGCCTCGCCGTCGAGCTGCAGCCGGGCGGCGCCCTGGACGACCAGCACGAACTCGTCCCAGTCCTGATCGTACCAGAAGCCGTCGGGGGACGCCTGACCGGAGGAGAGGATGCGCTCGATGCGCACCGTCCCGGACGACGCCGTTTCCGCCAATGTCGTGAAAAGTTCGTCCGGAAGTGTACCGAACGGCAGGCCTGCCAGCAGGTTGCCGGCCGGGATGCTCATCCCCACAGTTCGGGGGCGGGCGGGCACAGCGTGCCGCCGTCGTAATGCAGGGCCGGCGTGCGGTCCTCGGCCAGCAGCAGCGGCCCGTCGAGATCGACGTAGCGCGCGCCCTGGGCCAGCAGCACGGCCGGCGCCATGGCGAGCGAGGTGGCAACCATGCAACCGACCATGATGTCGAAGCCGGACTCCTGCGCCGCCTGCTTCAGCAGCAGCGCCTCGGTCAGGCCGCCGGTCTTGTCCAGCTTGATGTTCACCACCCGGTAGATGCCCTTCAGCCGGTCGAGCGAGTCCAGCCCATGGCAGGATTCGTCGGCGCCCAGCGGCACCGGGCAGTCGATGCCGCGCAGCGCCTCGTCCTCGCCGGCGGGCAGCGGCTGCTCGATCAGTTCCACCCCGAGATCGGCCAGCACCGGGGCGAAGCGGCGGAGCATCTCCAGCGTCCAGGCCTCGTTGGCGTCGACGATCAGGCGGGTGGTCGGGGCGGCCTCGCGCACCGCGCGCACGCGGTCGAGGTCGCCCTCCCCGGTCAGCTTCATCTTCAGCAGCGGATGGTCCGCCGCCCGCGCTTTGGCGGAGGCAGCCATCGCCGCGGGCTCGTCCACGCTCAGCGTGTAGCAAGTGGTCAGCTTCTTCGGCGCGTCGGGCAAGCCGGCGAGCCGCCACGCCGGTTTGCCCGCCTGTTTGGCCTCCAGGTCCCACAGCGCGCAGTCCAGCGCGTTGCGCGCCGCCCCCGGCGGCAGGAGGGTACGCAGCCGTTCGCGGTCCAGCCCGTCCGCCACCGCCCCGGCCAGGGACTCCAGCGTCTTGACCGTCTCGTCCAGCGACTCCCCGTAGCGGGCGTAGGGTACGCATTCCCCACGGCCCCGCTTGCAGGATTCGACCACCTCGGCGACCACGACCTCGGCCTCGGTCTTGGCGCCGCGCGATATGCGGAAGGTCCCCGCGATGGGGAAGGTATCGCGGCGGACGTAAAGACGGCGGGCGGTGGACGACATGAAACTCTCCAGCAACGCGGCGGACCCGAAGTGTAAGCAAACCCGCCGCGATGACCAGAGCAGGGTGCGAATGCCAGCCTTACCCGTGAAGCCCGGCCCCGTTCATTCCCGCGCGCCCGCCCATACCAACGGTTGCAGGCGTCTGCTGCTGGCGCGGGTCCGGGTCCTGCACGATCACCCCGTACCAGCCCAGCCCCTTGTAGGTCTCGTAGCCCGGCGTCAGCGCGTAGCCGTAGGTGCGTCCGGCCCCGTCGGCGTAATGGCCCATGCTTTCGCCGCTGCGACGGAGCTGGACGGTCTCGCTGAGGATGCCGCGCCCGTCGGACGAGGCGATCACGCGGTGCCGCGCGTCGAGCAGAAGGCAGCGCGAGCGGGAGCGCTCCTCCTCCTCCAGCCGGACGCCCTGGACGACGGCGGCGGCCTGCGGTTCCCAGTCGAAGAAGATGCCCAGCACGCCGATCGGGTCGCCGTCCGCCTCGCCGCCGCGCCGGATCGCGGTGGCGTAGGTGGCGACCACCCGGTCCTCCAGCCGGCCGTTGCGCGCCACGTCGCCCACCGTGAATTCACCGCCGTTGCGCGTTGCCAGCGCTTGGCGGAACCACGCCTCATCGCCCACGCGGGCGCCCTGGGCGCCGGGGTAGCGGCCGGGACGGCCGGTGGCGATCACCTCCCCCTTCAGGTCGGCGATCCACAGGTCGAGATAGACCGTGTAGGACTCCAGGATCACGCCCAGCCGGTGGGAGGCGTGCTGGCGGTTCACCTCCGTGGGGTCGGCGGCGCAGTCCACCACCGCGCTGTCGGTCGCCCACCAGCGCACGTCGCAGGACCGCTCGTACAGGTTCCGGTCGATGATCTCGATCATGTTCAGCGACAGGTCGGCCAGACGCCGCCCGTGCATCTCCTGCACCATGGCACTGCCGGTGGTGGTCAGGTGGTCGACGCGCGAGACGATCTCCGACCGCAGTTCCTTGGTGATGGTGTTCACCTGCTTGGAAATCTCGGAGACCTCGTTCGCGACGACTGCGAAGCCCCGCCCGGCGTCGCCGGCCCGCGACGCTTCGATCAGGGCGTTCATCGCCAGCATCTTGGTGCGGCGGGTGATGTCTTCGATCAAAGACACCTTCCGCGAGGCGACGTCCAGGACGCCCCGGGAAAGCTCGAACAGTTCGTTTCCGGCCACACTCATCCCGAACACCTCTGTGATTTTAGGTGGGATATCTTTTTTAGACGTCTAACCATCAAACGCTGTGCCAAACGCCCTTTTGAAACCATCTGGGCGCGCAAAGCCGCGGAACGCCTGCGTTTGCGGGCGGCGTTGCGGGCTCCGGTTCAACGTTCTTGAGATGTCAGTTTCGAAATTGTGATGAATTCGGCGTCATATTGGAGTCCGAACAATCACACACGGCACCATCCTCGTTGCGCCGCACCCGGCGCACCGCGTGCGCCGCAACAAAAGCACCGTTTTCTCCTAAAAAATGAGGCAAAAGGTCGCAGAGCCCCCGCCTCCCGTCCCGACACTGCTTAGCATACAAGCAAATGACGGCCCGCTAATCAATGCCCGGCTTTTGAGCAAGCGCAATTTTTCGGGCAAAAGAGCCCGAATTGCACAGAATCGCGTCAAGCAACCTTGTGCATCTCGTCGAGGAAAAGTTGCACCTCGCGGGTCAGGCGGTCGGCCTGGACGCTCATCCGCTCCGACGCGGCGAAGACCTCGTGGGCAGTGCCGCTGGTGCGTTCAGCGGCGGTGGTGACGTCCTGGATGTCCTCGGTGACGGCGCGGGTGCCGGCGGCGGCCTGATCCATGTTGCTGACGATCGAGCGGATCGCCGAGCCCTGCTGCCCGATGCCCGCGGCGATGCCGCCGGCGATCTGGTTGATGTCCTGGATGGTGTGACCGATGCCGACGATGGAGGCGACCGCCACGTCGGTCGAGGACTGGATGCCGGCGATCTGGCCGGCGATGTCCCCGGTGGCCTTGGCGGTCTGATCGGCCAGCCGCTTGACCTCCTGCGCCACCACGGCGAAGCCCTTGCCGGCCTCACCCGCCCGCGCCGCCTCGATGGTGGCGTTGAGCGCCAGCAGGTTGGTCTGGCTGGCGATGTCGTTGATCAGGGTGACCACCTCGCCCACCGTCTTGGCGGCTCCGGACAGTTCGGCGATCAGGGCATTCGAGCGCTCGGCCTCGCCCGCCGCGCTGGCGGCGACCTTGGCGACCTCCTCCACCTGACGGGCGATCTCCCGGATCGACGCCGACAGCTCCTCCGTCGCCACGGCGACGCTGCCGACCGAGGAGCCGGTCTGCGACGCGGCGGCGGCGACCGAGGACGCCTTGCCGGTGGCGGTCTGGGCGTCGCTCTCCATGGTGCGGGCCGACATTTCCAACTGATGGGCGGTGCCGGACACCTGTTCGCACACCGCGCGGATCTGCGTCTCGAAACGGTCGGTCACCCCGGCGAAGCCCTTCACCTTGGCGGCGATGGCGTCGGTGGCGGTGTTGATGGTGCGCGATGCGTGCAGGAAGTTGCCCTGCATGCCCTTCAGCACGATCCGCCGGAAATACTTGTTGGCCGACACGTAGCTCATCGAGGCGGTGGCCTCGCGGATGAAGGCGTCGGTCCGGTCGATCGAGTCGTTCAGGGCGTGCATCAGCTCGCCGAGGTCGCCCTTTTCCCGAACGTTGACGACCCGCGCCTCGAAGTCGCCGCGCGACACCGCCTGACAGACCGCCACCGCCTGCCCCACCGCGGCGCGGGCGCGCACCATGCACAGCATGACGCCGACCAGAGCGACCAGCGCCGCGGCCCCGATCCCGATGCGCAGCGGCGCGCCGCCGACGTCCAGCGAATCGGTCACCAACAGCGCTGCGACGAGCAGAGCCGCGACCGCCCCCAGGCCGAACGCCTTAGAGAGAGAAGACGAATTCGTCATACCCGATCCCCTTCTCCGTCAGCAGCCCGACAACCGTGGCGAAAGCCTCGTTCATGCCTTGCTTGCGGTCTTCGTGGCGGTTTTCGATGTCGAGAAGCGTGCGGTAGAGTGGCGCCACCTTGTCGATGGCGCCGCGGTCCGGAACCCGGCGCGACGAGTGGTAGCCGACGAGCCGGCCGTTGACGTCGTAGCTGGGGGTGACGTGGGCGAAGACCCAGTAATGGTCGCCGTTGCGCGCCCGGTTCACGACGTAGGCGAAGATCTCCTGCCCCGCCCCCAGCGTGTCCCACAGCAGCTTGAACACGCAGCGCGGCATGTCGGGATGGCGGACGATGGAGTGCGGAGCGCCCATCAGCTCCGCCTCGCTGTAGCCGGCAACGCGCTGGAACACCCGGTTGGCGTAGGTGATCCGGCCCTTCAGATCGGTCTTGGAAACGATCACCTCATCGGCGTCGAAGAACCGCTCGACCCCGGTCAATGCCCGGTCTCGGGGGCCGGGGCTGAGAACAGCGCTGTGTGCCATGTGCCTGCGGTCGCGGGCCCGAGGCCCGGCGCCCCCTTATTGGTTCGCGGTCGGTTACAGGGCGTACATCTCCCCATCCGCGCGTTCCCGGCGGGCACCGGCGGACGCCGCAAAATAAAGACCATGCGGGTTATACAAAAGATTAAATTTGTTGCCGGGCGGAAATATGATTCAGCTCAACCGTCCGCCCGACATCGCTCAACCGTTTACCGGACGCAAGATTGTGCCGTCGCCTCACTCCGGCGGCCTCACTCCGGCGGATAGGGAACGGTCAGCAGCCGGCCGATGGGCGGGTTCTCGACGATGGCCGTCATGCCGTCCGGCCAGCGCACCTCCAGCCGCTCCACCGTGCGGGCGCTGCCCAGCCCGAAATGGGCCACCGGCTCCATCTGGCAGAGATAGCCCGAACCCGCGCAGACGGAGCGCCGCTGCCGCCGCCCGTTGGCCGTGCAGGTGACCACGGCGCCGCGCGCCGGCGCGCCGTAGGGGGTCAACGGCAGCACGCGCAGCCACCCGTTGTGGTTCGCCGCCGTGCGGTAGAGCGACAGGGGCTGCGGCGATCCGCCGCCCGTCCCATGGCCCACCCCGTTGCCATGCGCGACGAGAAGCTCCAGCCGCCCGTCGCCGTCGATGTCGGCCACCGCGGCTCCCGTCCCCAGCCCCTTGGGCTCCAGCGCGTCGCCGAGATCGATGGCCTGCCAGCGGTCGTCGCGCCACCCGAACAGGCGGTTCGGTTCGCCGTGCAGGTTGAAGAACAGCTCCTCGTAGCCGTCATTGTCGAAATCAGCGGCGATCACGCTGGACACCCGGCCCGGAAAGGACATCTCGGGATCGGCCTCGTCCACGAAGCCGCCGCCGGAGCGCTGGACGAACAGGCGCTGCGGCCCTTCCCAGGCGCCGACCAGCAGCCCGAACCCGCCGTAGCCCGGCCCGTCCACTGCGGCCACAGCCCGTCCGGCGAATCGCGAATCGGCGACCCCCCGCTCCTCGGCGATCTCCTCGTAGGTTCCGTCGCCCAGGTTGCGGAACAGGAAGTTTGGTCCGCCCTCGTTGCAGGCGAACAGGTCCACCCGGTCGGACAGGAACGGCAGGGCGAGCAGCCCGCGGCCGGCGCCGATCAGGTCGATGCCCGCCTCCTCCGCCGCGTCCTCCAGCCGCCCGCGCCGGCTCAGCTCGAACAGGCGGAAGGGGCCGCCGTCCGCCGCCACGACGAATCCGTAGCGGCCATGGCCGTGCCGGTCCATGGCGATCACCGACCGTCCGGCGACGCGGTTCGCCATGCCGGCGTTCTCCGGCTGGGCCAGCAGGTCGAGCCAGTGCTTGCCGAAGCAGGCGAACAGCCGGTCGCCCATCTCCTTCGGCCCGCTCGCCCGGTCGGAGTTCAGGACATACAGCTCCTCCCGCCCGTCACCGTCCACGTCGGCGGCGGCGATGGCGACCGCGCAGCCCGAGGCGTCGGCCAGCAGCGGCCCGGCGATGTCCACCAGCCGGGAGCCGTCCCATTTGAGGATGAGGTTGTTGGTGGCGTAGCCGGTGACCACCAGTTCGAATGCCCCGTCACCGTCGACGTCGGTCACGGTGATGCCGTTGGACAGGCGCGGCTGGTTGCCGTCGATCAGCCGCGAGCATTCGAAGAACATCGGCCGCCACTCCCTCACTGCCGCGACGACGCCCGGGGAGGGTTTGGCCCGCGAAGGCCGGTCCCTGACGGGCTCCAATCCGTTGATACCTCTTCGAACGGCCGAGGTAAACCCGCACGGAAGTCCAGCCCGCCAGGGAGCTGCGGCCTATGACCGCGAGGATGAAGCGCCATAGGTCATGAAAAATCCCGCCGCAGCGGGCCGGCTGCGGCGGGATCGGTCAGAAGCATAGGGCGGTCAGCGGCGCTTCTTGACGCCGCCGTTGGTCAGAGAGCCGCCGGCGGCCAGCTTGACCGGATCGGACTCGTCACCATCCTTGGCCGCCACCGGCCGGTTTCCGGCCACCGCCAGCTTGGCGCTTTCCTTCAGCGCCTTGGCGGCCGCCTCGCGGGCCGGCAGCTCGATGTTCAGCTCCAGGGTCGAGCAGTCGCCGCCGCGGTCCAGCTTGACCTCGACCTTGTTCTGGTCGATGTCGATGTACTTGGCGATGACCGCCAGCAGCTCCTGCTGGAGCATCGGCAGATAGTCCGGCCCGGTCCGCCCGGCGCGCTCGTGCGCCATGACGATCTGGAGGCGTTCCTTGGCCTGGACCGCCGACGCGCGGGGGGCGGACCGGAAAAAGCTGAAGATGCTCATGCGGACCTCCGGAGGAGGCGGCTGAACAGGCCCTTCTTCTGGGGCGCGACGAAGCGGTGCTCGACATCCTCGCCCAGGAAGCGGGAGACCGCGTCCAGATAGGCCTGGCCGGCGTTGGACGCCTCGTCGAGGATGACCGGCATGCCGACGTTGGAGGCGCGCAGCACGGCCTGGCTCTCCGGGATCACGCCGAGCAGCGGGATCGCCAGGATCTCCAGCACGTCGTCGACCTTCAGCATCTCGCCGCGCTCCACCCGCTCCGGGTCGTAGCGGGTGAGGAGAAGCTGCTGGGTCACCGGCTCCAGACCCTGCTCCGCCCGGCGCGAGCGGGAGGCCAGCACGCCGAGGATGCGGTCGCTGTCGCGGACCGAGGAGACTTCCGGGTTGGTCACGATCACCGCGTGGTCGGCAAAGTACAGCGCCATCAGCGCGCCCCGCTCGATGCCCGCCGGGCTGTCGCAGACGATGTAGTCGAAATCCTTGGAGAGTTCGTTCAGAACCTTCTCCACGCCTTCGCGGGTCAGGGCGTCCTTGTCGCGGGTCTGCGAGGTCGGCAGGATCGACAGGTTGTCGATGCGCTTGTCCTTGATCAGCGCCTGGCTCAGCTTCGCTTCGCCGTTGATGACGTTGATGAAGTCGAACACCACGCGCCGCTCGCAGCCCATGATGAGGTCGAGGTTGCGCAGCCCGACGTCGAAATCGATGACGACCGTCTTGAAGCCGCGCAAGGCGAGTCCGGTCGCGAAAGCGGCGGAGGAGGTCGTCTTGCCGACGCCGCCCTTGCCGGAAGTCATGACGATGATCTTGCCCAACGGAGCTTCTCCCACGTTCCTAAATGTTGCCGCCAAGGTCCGGTTACCGGGTTACGCAGATCAGGGTCTGTGCCGGGCACGCTTTGCGTGACACCGTCCTCGCACAGAGGGCCATTCGACAGAAAGCGCTCAAAAGCGTCATCACTGGGGCTCCATGTGAAGATAGCCGTCGCGCAGGAAGATCTGCACCGGCTTCTTCAGCACGTCGTTCCCGAAATCCTCGCTGACGCGGTACAGCCCGGCCACCGAGACGACCTCGGCCTCCAGGCTGTGACAGAAGATGCGCGCGTTGGTGTCGCCGGACACACCGGCCAGCGCCCGGCCGCGCAGCGCGCCGTAGACGTGGATGTTGCCGTCGGCCACCACCTCCGCGCCGGGGGAGACCGGGGCGGTGATGACCAGATCCGTCTTCTCGGCGTAAATCTGCTGGCCGGAGCGCACCGGCTCGGTCACCAGCAGCGCCGGACGGTAAACCGGCTCGGGCGGCGGGGCCGGGATCGGGGCGGCACCGGCCTGCGGTTCGGCGGCGGGGGGTGCCGCGGACTCCAGCTTGGCGGCGCGGCCGGCGGGCATCGGAGTCAGGCCGGCGGCGAGCGCCCCCTCATGGACCGCGCGCGGCCCGCCCCGGAAGCCGACCGGCAGCAGGTACAGCGCGCGCAGGTTGGTCACCAGGGCGGCGATGTCGAAGCGCGGGGTGTCCTCCGTCAGTTCCTCGAAATCGAGGACGACCGGGGCGTTGCGGAAGAAATTGGGCGCCTGCCGGACTTTGACGGCGAGCTGGGTGAAGAAGTCCGGCGACGCCGGATCATTCACCTTCAGCACCATCATGGTGAAGGAATTGCCCCGCAACTGGAACGGACCGTCCCGATCGGCACCCTGCCTGGCGCTGCTCACCGCTGCCATCCTGCTTGTGTTCCTGCCGAATCCGTGTCGTCCGCATGTCTGGGGCCATCGGCCAGGCACCAGGGCGGAAGGGTCAACCACCCGGGTTCTAGCGGCGCGGGCCCCATCCGTTCAAGCCTTTCCCGGCGCCGATGGAGTGACAACCGCCGGACACACGCGCCATCGGCCGGAACAGGGCGTCCCCGTCCGGGCTGGAGGTCCATGTGTTGCGTCAGCGGAAGGTCTCACTACAAAGTATGGTAATGGAACTGGATTCGCCGGGCAAAGGGTTTCGCAGGGATATGCCCTTTTCGCGCTGCGGCATCTTTCCCTCCCAACAGCACCCGCAGAGATGGTTCATGCACCCCCGACACATCTCCTTGTCGCAACGGCGGCGGGTTCCCTCCGCCTCTGGCGGTAGCCCGTCGCCGCTGCGCTCCCACCTGCGGCTCATCCACAACATCTTGTGTGAATCTTTTGCGATGCCCGCAATTTCGACTGACCTTCGCCGCCACGCGTCCTATGTTTGTGATGTGAGGTTCCTATTCTGACGAAGAGGTTCCGCTTGCACCCTGCTTCGTTCCCGAGCGTCCGATTGTCGCCGGCACCCCATGACGGGCGCAGCCGACGGGACGCACGCCTCGCACCGGCAAGCCAGACTCCGGCCATCCTGTTGCACAGCAGCATCGACGACCTCCCCCTTGCGGGAGGTTTTTTTGTGCCCGGAGCCGCCGCCCACCAACGTGACGTTAGGAGAGCGATATGGCCAAACGCCAGACCAAAGGCAGCGCCGTTTCAGCGTCCGAGTCGACGGTCCACCCGCTGTTCCCCGCCGCCGGCTGGGACCCCGTGGGCGGCGCCGACCGCCGCGACCAGAGCTATCTCCGCAAGGTCAAGCCCCAGAGCCCCAACCAGAAGAGGCTGATGGAGGCGATCAAGGACCATAACCTCGTTGTGGCGCTCGGCCCCGCCGGCACCGGCAAGACCTATCTGGCGATCTCCTCCGCGGTGGAGGCTCTGGAGGAGGGCAAGGTCGACCGCATCGTGCTGTCCCGCCCGGCCATCGAGGCGGGTGAGAGCATCGGCTATCTGCCGGGGGACATGCACGAGAAGATGGCCCCCTTCCTGCGCCCGCTCTACGACGCGCTGAGCGAGCGGCTGGGCGCCAAGCGCCTGCGCGCCCTGATGGCCGACGGCACCATCGAGATCGCGCCCGTCGGCTTCATGCGCGGGCGCACCCTGAACAACGCCTTCGTGGTGATCGACGAGGCGCAGAACTGCACCTACGCCCAGATCAAGATGCTGCTGACCCGCCTGGGCTGGCACTCCACCATGGTCCTGACCGGCGATCCCGACCAGACGGACCTGCTGGACAACCTGTCGGGTCTGGCCGACATCGCGCGCCGGCTGGAGGCGGTGGAGGGCATCGCCGTCGTCCGGCTGAGCGACACCGACATCGTCCGCCACCCCTTGGTCGCCAGCATGCTGACCGTGCTCTGAAGCCATCGGCAAACGAAGCGCATCGACGCGCAACCACCCCACCGGTTCGCAACTGCGGGAGGCCTTCGGGCCTCCCCTTTCTTTTTTCACGCCGCCGCAATCTTTCTTTTCCAAACTTTTGGACGGTGGCCCGCGACGTTTTCTCACCCCGGGTTGATCCGCCTTGACGACGATCAGGTGCGCGGAGCAAAAGTAACAAAAAATTTAGCGGAATTTTCGGACGGTCGCCGCACCGCCCGGAACCGGCGCCGGTGTGCCGGACATAAGGAAGATTCCGGAGGAACGTCAGGTGTTCGAGCGCATCAGCATCAAGGGTAAGATCTCCGTCATCCTGGGCGCCGCGGCCGTCGGCCTCGCCCTGATCGCCGCCGTCAGCCTGTTCGGCCTGCGCGCCGAGATGATGAAGGACCGCCAGGACAAGACCCGCAGCGTGGTGGAGGTCGCGCACAGCCTCGTCGCCCACTACGAGGAGATGGAGCGCAAGGGCGCGCTGACCCGCGACGCCGCCCAGGCGGCGGCCAAGGACGCGCTGCGCCGGCTGCGCTACGCCGGTTCGGAGTATTTCTTCGTCATCGACCGCGCGCAGCGCATGATCATGCATCCCATCCGCCCGGAGATGGACGGGCAGGACCAGTCGCGCACCACCGACCCGAACGGCAGACTGCTGTTCGTCGAGATGACCCGCGTCGGCGTCGCGGCGGAGGGCGGCTTCGTCGATTACCTGTGGCCGAAGCCGGGTCAGGCGGAGCCGGTGCCGAAGATCTCCTACGTGCGCGGGTTCGAGCCCTGGGGCTGGCTGATCGGGTCGGGCATCTATGTGGACGACGTGGCCGCCGCCTTCCGCGAGGCCGCCCTGTTCCTCGGCGGGCTGGGGCTGCTGATCGCGCTGGTGGCGACGGGCATCGCCCTGCTGGTCAGCCGGGCCATCGTCCGTCCGCTGCACGCCATGACCGGGGTGATGCAGACGCTCGCCGGCGGCGACACGGCGGTGACGGTGTCCGGCACGCAGCGCGGCGACGAGATCGGCGTCATGGCCCGCACCCTGGAGGTCTTCCGCAACAACCAGATCGACCTGCGGCGCCATTGGGAGCGCCAGCAGGTGGAGCACCGCGTGACCGGGCAGCGCGCCCGTGCCCTGGAACGGCTGACCGAGCGGTTCGACGCCACGGTCAGCGCCATGGTCGGGACGGTCGGGCAGGCGGTGCAGGCGCTGGAGAACACGGCGCGTTCCCTGTCCGACACCGCCGACCGCAACATGCGCGAGGCGGCCTCGGTTGCCGGGGCCTCGCAGCAGGCGTCCGTGAACGTGCAGACCGTCGCCGCGGCCGCCGAGGAGTTGAGCAGCGCCATCGCCGAGATCGGCACCCAGGTCGCCACCTCCTCGCACATCTCGCTGGAGGCGGTGACCGCTTCCCGGCAGGCCAGCGAGCGCATCGACGGGCTGGGCCACGCCGCGCAGAAAATCAACGAGGTCGCCGATCTCATCACCAGCATCGCCAACCAGACCAACCTGCTGGCGCTGAACGCCACCATCGAGGCGGCGCGGGCCGGCGAGATGGGCAAGGGCTTCGCCGTGGTGGCGGGCGAGGTGAAGAACCTCGCCGGTCAGACCGCCAAGGCGACCGAGGAGATCGCCGCCCAGATCAGCGAGGTCCAGCACGCGTCCCACGGCGCCGTCACCGCCATCCGCGAGATCGCCGGAATCATCGCCCGCAGCGACGAGATCGGGACCTCCATCGCCGCCGCGGTCCAGCAGCAGGGCGCGGCGACCGGCGAGATCGCCCGCAGCGCGGGGGAGGCGGCGCAGGGCACGCGGCAGGTCTCCACCAGCATCGACGAGGTCTCGGCCTCCGCCCTGGAGACGGAGAAGGCCGCCAACAGCCTGCTCGACGCCGCCGAAAGCCTCGCGCAGCAGGCTGGGTCCCTGCGCGCCCTGGTCGATGCCTTCCTGGTCAACGTGGCGGCGATCAACAGCGCGGAGCTGGCAACGCTCTTCGCCCCCGGCGGGGAGGAGGTCTTCATGCCCTGGAACGACACGCTGGCCGTCGGGCAGGAGGACATCGACAACGACCACATGATCCTGGTCGCGCTGATCAACCGGGCGGCCCGGCGCATCCGGGGCGGCGAAGTGCCGCAGGCCATCGGGTCGGCCATCGACCAGCTCGTCGCCTACACCGTCCTGCATTTCGAGGAGGAGGAGCGGGTGATGCAGCGGTCGGGCTATCCCGATTTCGTCCAGCACAAGGCGCAGCACGACGCCCTGCGCAAGCGCGTGGCCGAGTTGAAGCAGCGCTTCGCGGCCGGGGAGGCGCGGGTCGGCGACGACCTGCTGGCCCTCTTCCGCGACTGGCTGACGGGTCACATCCAGCGCTTCGACAAGCGCATCGGCGACCATCTGGCCCATTCGGGAGAACCGGCACGCAAGGCCGCGTGAGGAACCGGAAGCGAGGCGGGGTTTCGGATGGACTTGGTGATCGATGTGCTGGCACGGCTTATCGGCTGGCTGGTGGTCCGAGCCCTCGTCAGCTTCGTATCCTGCAAGCCCCGCCTGACCTGGCTGCTCTTCGGCATTCCGGGAGGACTCGCCGCCGCTGCGATCTACGCAACGACCGTCACCCTGATCGGCACCACGATCTTCCTGATCGCGCTGGTGACGGTCCCGGCGGCGCTGGCCCTGCGCTGGGCCACCCGGCGCCTCTGTTGAGCGCGCGATGCCCCGCCCTGGGCAGATTGTCCTCTTGACCTGGACCGTGCGCCGCCCCATTCCAGTCGGTCATGAAAGCCCGACTCATCCGCATTGCCGCCGCCTCCGCCGTGGGGCTCGTGATCGCCGCCGGCATCGCCTGGTGGCAGGTCGACAACGCCTCCAGCACGGTGCAGAGCAGCGTGCCCATCGGCGGCCCCTTCACCCTGACCGACCAGGACGGGAAGACGGTCACCGACGCCGACTATCGCGGCAAGTATCTGCTGATCTATTTCGGCTACACCTATTGTCCCGACGTCTGCCCGACGGAGCTGGGCACGATGGCCCGCGCCATGGATCTGCTGGGCGTGCAGGCGGAGAAAGTGCAGCCGATGTTCATCTCCGTCGACCCGGAGCGCGACACGGTGGCGCATCTGAAGGACTATGTCGGGCTGTTCCACCCCAATCTGGTCGGGCTGACCGGCACGCCGGAGCAGGTCAAGGCGGCGGCCAAGGCCTACCGGGTCTATTACGCCAAGGCGCCACAGGAAGGCGGAAAACCGGGGGATTACTTGATGGATCACTCCAGTTTCCTTTACCTGATGGGCCCCGACGGGCGCTTCCTCGGGGTCTATCCGGCGGGCACCACCGCCGACCGCGTGGCCCAGGATCTGGGCACCCGCATTGCCGGCTGACGGAAAACATGAGCGGAGCCGCGCCCCTTGACCCGGTAATACCAAGGTTTCGGCGCGGTTTTGTTGGGTTTTCAAGCACTTGTATTAAGGGTTTTGCGACTTGACAGGGTTGTGCCCTGTCCGTATGGTCTCGCCGCTTTCGCGTGGCTGCGAGACAACGGGGACAACGAAGCGACATGAGCGACGAAAAGCCCCCGCCGTCTCTGGCAGAGCTTGACGCCCGACTGAAGAAGGCGCGTGAAGGGAAGGAATCGCAGAGCGGTCCGGGGAAATATCACCGGCTGCCGCAGAGTCCTCTCGGCATCGCCTTTCGAATCGGGACCGAGCTGGTCGCTGCCATGATCGTTGGCGTCGGTGGCGGGCTCCTGCTCGACCGCTGGCTCGGAACGGCGCCCTGGGGATTGATCGTCATGTTCTTCCTCGGCGCGGCGGCCGGAATTCTGAATGTCTACCGGGCCATCACCGGGCTCGGATTAGCCCCCGGCTACCGCCGGGCCCGTGAGGATGACAACGAGCGCCCCAACGGCGACGCACACTGAGCGAGGACGACCTTGGATCCGCTGCACCAGTTCCAGATCAACCCGATCCTCCAGATCGTGATCGCCGGGTATGACGTGTCCTTCACGAACTCGGCCTTCTTCATGGTCGTGGCGGTCGCGCTGATTTATGCGCTGCTCGTCTTCGGCATGTCTGGCCGCGCCCTGGTTCCGGGCCGCCTGCAGTCCCTGGCCGAGATCTTCTACGAATTCGTCGCGAACATGGTTCGGGACAACGCCGGGCACGATGCCCGCCCGTACTTCCCGTTCGTCTTCGCGATCTTCATGTTCGTGCTGTTCGGCAACCTCGTCGGCATGATCCCGTTCACCTTCACCTTCACCAGCCACATCATCGTGACCTTCACGCTGGCGGCGACGGTGTTCGTGTTCGTGACCGTCCTGGCCCTGATGAAGCACGGCCTGCATTTCTTCAGCTTCTTCATGCCGCACGGCGCGCCGGTGGCGCTCGCCCCGATCCTCATCCCGATCGAGGTGATCTCCTACCTGATGCGTCCCGTCAGCCTGTCGATCCGACTGTTCGCCAACATGATGGCCGGTCACACCATGCTGAAGGTGTTCGCGGGCTTCACGGTTATGATGATCAGCGGCCTGGGCGCCGTCGGCTTCCTCGCCGGCCTCGTCCCGCTGGCCATCAACATCGCGCTGACCGGCTTCGAGTTCCTGGTCGCGTTCCTGCAAGCCTACGTCTTCTCGATCCTGACCTGCCTGTACATCCGCGACGCGCTGGAACTGCACTGAGCACCAGCGCCGACCCGGATCATCCCTTCACCGTTTTCACCACAGTTCACCCTTACCTAGAGGAATGAGTACCATGGAAGCTGAAGCCGCCAAGTACGTCGGTGCCGGTCTGGCCGTTATCGCCCTCGCCGGCGTCGGCCTGGGTATCGGCAACATCTTCTCGACCCTGATCGGTTCGATCGCCCGCAACCCGGCCGTCCAGCCGAAGGTCTTCCCGATCGGCATTCTGGGCTTCGCGCTGACGGAAGCCGTCGCGCTGTTCGCCCTGCTGATCGCCTTCCTGATCCTGTTCGCCTAAGGCCCGAGCGAACTTTCAATTTCGCTCTGACGCGGCGCCGGGCTCTCGAAGTTTCGGCGCCGCATTCTTGCCTAGGGGGACCGATCCATGCCGAACCTGTTGGCCAAGCGACGGCTGGTCCGCTGGTCGGGTGCTGCGGGCGCCTCGCTCGCCACTCTGACCGTGCTTGCCGGTAACGTCCTGGCGGCGACGGCGGAGCACGCGCCGGAAGCCGCCCATGGCGGCGAGCACGCCGCCGGCGGCCTGCCGCAGCTCAATCCCGCCACCTTCCCCACCCAGATCTTCTGGCTGGCGCTGACCTTCATCACCCTCTACTACCTCCTGTCCAAGAAAGCGCTGCCGCGCGTGGCCGAGGTTCTGGAGGAGCGCCAGGAGCGCATTTCGCGCGACCTGAGCAAGGCCGCTTCGCTCAAGGAAGAGGCCGAGGCCGCCATGGCCCAGGTCGATCAGTCCCTCGCCGGGGCCCGTTCCGAAGCCCAGGCCCTGATCGCCCAGGTCGCCGCCGAGATCGACGCGAACAACCACGCCCGTCAGGCCCAGTTGAACGCCGAGAACGCCGAGCGTCTGCGCAGCGCCGAGGCGAACATCGCCGCGGCCAAGGAGCAGGCGATCGCCAACGTCCGCTCCATCTCCGCCGACATCGCCCGTGACGTCGCCGGCCGTCTGGCCGGGCTGAACGTCGACGCGGCCCAGGCCGATGCGGCGGTCGCCGCCGTGATCGAGGAGCGCCGGTCATGAACACGCCTGAAATGTGGGTCGCCATCGCCTTCATCATCTTCGCCGCCCTGGTGTGGAAGAAGGCGTCCGGCGCGATCACCGGCCTTCTCGACGCCCGCGCCGAGAAGATCCGGGCGGAACTGGACGAGGCCCAGCGCCTGCGTGAAGACGCCCAGGCGCTGCTCGCCAACTACCAGCGCCGTCAGCGCGACGCGCTGAAGGAGGCCGAGGCCATCATCGCCCACGCCCGCGAGGAGGCCGACCGCCTCCGCTCGCAGGCCGGCGCCGATCTCGAAGCGTCGCTGAAGCGCCGCGAGGCCCAGGCCATGGACCGCATCGCCCAGGCGGAAGCCGGGGCGCTGGCCGAGGTCCGCAACCTGACCGTCGACATCGCCATGGACGCCAGCCGCCGCATCCTGGAAACCGGCATCCAGCCGGCCCAGGCGGACAAGCTGATCGAACAGTCGATCGCCGAGCTGCCGAAGCACCTGCACTGAGATCGTTGCCCCACCGGCAACAGTCTTTCGAAAAACCCCGGCCTAGGCGCCGGGGTTTTTCTTTGATGGAATGGTCCGGCAACCCGGAGCCTCTTCCATGACCACGACCCAGCCGGCCACCGCCCTGCCCTCTTCCGCCTTCCCCAGCGTCTTCGTCTCGCACGGCGCCCCCACCCTCATCATCGAGGATTCGCCGGGCCGCCATTTCCTGGCCGGTCTGGGCACGCGGCTGGGCCGCCCGAGCGCGGTGATCGCGGTGTCGGCGCACTGGACGACCCAGACCCCGGCGATCAGCGGCGCCACGCAGCCGGACACCATCCACGACTTCTACGGCTTTCCCCGCGCCCTCTACGCGATGCGCTACGCGGCCCCCGGCGCCCCGGCGCTGGCGGACCGCGTGCGGGCGCTGACCGGCGCCGCGGTGGACCCTGGCCAGGGGCTCGACCACGGCGCCTGGGTGCCGCTGATGCTGATGTACCCGGAGGCCGATATCCCGGTCGCCCAACTGTCCGTCCAGCCCGGCGCCACCGCCGCCGACCACATCGCGCTGGGCCGCGCCCTGGCGCCCCTGCGGCAGGACGGCGTGCTGATCCTGGGCAGCGGCGGCGCCGTCCACAATCTCGGCGATTTCCGCTTCGGTGAGCGCGACGTGGCCGGCTGGGCGGAGGACTTCGCCGGCTGGCTCGACGGGGTGCTGACGGCGGGCGACGAAGCGTCGCTGGCCGGCTGGAAGACGCTCTGCCCGCAGGCGAAGGCGGCGCATCCCACCGACGAGCATTTCCTGCCCCTGCCCGTGGCCTTCGGCGCCGCCGGCAGCGCGGTGCGGACGGAGCGGCTTCACACCGGGTTCGAGCATGGCAGCATCGGCATGCAAGCCTACGCCTTCCACGGCACGGTCTGAAACGGTGCCGGAGATGTTCAAAGGGGGGATGTTTAACGGGGGCTGAACCCGACACACTTGTCTGTTTGCGCCGTTGCCTCGCCAAGCTACAATCCGCGCCACCCGTCCGTGCACACGGAGGGGTTTCTGACAACGTCGGGCTTTTCCCGCCCGCAACCTTCGGCCGGATCTCGTGGCTTACGAACGACAGCGCGTACGGGACGTGGCGTGACGCGGAACGGAACCCTGCCCCGGTCCGGCGACGCCCCCTCCCCCCCCGGTGCCCCGGCCCGCCTCGCGCGCTCCCTTCCGGGGCTCGGTCTCCTGCGCCGCCTGGACGAGCTGACGCTCGCTGCGCGCGTCGGGCTGGGCTTCGGCGTGGTTCTGGCTCTGGTCCTTCTGCTGGCGCTGATCGGCGTGGCCTCGCTCTACGGGGTCAGCCGCGAGGTCGGCACCTTCTCTGGCTACGCCGACGCCTCCCAGACCGCCGCCGACCTGGACATCGGGCTGCGCGACCTGGAAGTCTCGGTCCGTGACCATCTGGCCGAGGGCGACCAGCAGAGCCTGCTCGACGCCGGGCTGCGCCGCGACGGCCTGCTGGAGCGGCTGACCGCCCTGGCCGGAATGGTGCAGGACGATGCCGACCGCCGCTCGGTGGAGGGCGCGCGCACGGCGCTGGACGCCTATTGGAGCGGCTTCGAGGCGCTGGTCGCGCTGCGCGGCGAGCGCGCCCGGCTGACCGAGTCGGTGCTGGAGCCGCAGATATCCCAGATCCGCGCCGGGCTGGGCCGGCTGAAGGACGCGGGCGGCGTCGATTCGGCGGCGCTGGCCGGCGACGCGACCGTCGCCATCCTGATGATGCAGGACCATCTCGGCCGCTACGTGGCGCGGCGCGACGACCGCGATTCGCTGCGCATGCGCGCCGAACTCGGCAACGCCCGCGCCAAGCTGGCCGAGATGAACCGCTATCTCTGGGTTCCCGGCACCCGCCAGACCATCGACGAGGTGGAGGCGGCGCTGGCCGGCATCGACGGGGTGTTGGGCGGCATTGAGGCCTCCCTGGCCGACGAGGACGGGCTGCGCGCCGAGCGGCTGACGCCGAACGCCGCCGCCGTCGCTGCCCACGCGGCGGAAATCCGCCAGCGCAATGACGCCGTCGCGGCGGAGCTGCGCGGCGGTCTGGCCGACCAGTCCTGGCGCACGCTGCGCATCGCCCTGTGGGCGGCGCTGGGGGTGACGCTGGCGGGGCTGGCGATGGTCTGGTTCGTCAACCGCCGGGTCTCCCATCCGGTCGCCGGCATGGCCGCCGCGGTGACCTCACTCGCCGCCGGACGGACCGACATCGCCCTGCCGCCGGACGAGGGGGCGGACGAGGTGGCTGCCATGGCCCGCGCCGTCCGCGTCCTGCGCGACAACACCGCGGAGATGGAGCGCCAGCGCCAGGAGGCCGCCGACCGGCACGGCCAACTGCTGCGCGACAAGGAGCGCGCCGACGCTGCCAACGAGGCGAAGACCCATTTCCTGGTGAACATCGGGCAGGAGCTGCACGCCCCGCTCAACGAGATCGTCGCCTCCAGCCAGTCGCTGATGGGCGAGCTGCACCGGCTGGGCGCCGGGGAGCTGGCGACCGACATCGAGCAGATCCAGTGGACCGGCGAACAGATGCTGACCCTGGTCGACGCCATCCTCGACTACGCCCGGATCGAGGCCGGCAACATGGACGTCGTGCTGCAGGATTTCGACGTGCACCGTCTGCTGATCGAGGCGCGGGAGCGCACGCTGCCCGCCGCCGACCTCAACGGCAACGAGGTGACGCTCCAGGCCGAGGCCGCGGCGCTCGGCCAGATGTATTCGGATTTCGGCAAGGTCCGGCAGGCGCTTCTCAACCTGCTGGACAACGCCTGCAAGTTCACCCAGGGCGGCGCGGTCCGGCTGGCCGCCGAGCGGGTCGAGCGCGACGGCGAGCCCTGGCTGCGCTTCACCGTGACCGACAGCGGCAGCGGTTTCGCCACCAGCCAGACCGCCCGGCTGTTCCAGCCCTTCGTCCAGGGCGGCAGCGGCGCCAAGCGGCGCGGTGCCGGGCTCGGCCTGACCCTGGTCGGCCATTACGCCGCCATGCTCGGCGGCGACATCGAGGTGGCGAGCGAGCCCGGCCAGGGCACCCGCGTCACGGTGGCACTGCCCGCCTATTACCAGCCCCCAGCGGAGGAACGCCCGCTCCAGGTCGGCACCGCCGGGGCTGCCAAGCGCCCGCTGGTCACCGTCGCCCCCCTGCGCCCCGTCGCCCAGCTGGCCTCCTGACGCCTGGAGACGTTGGCCGTCAGCCTTCACGCGGGCGTGCGGTGTCCTCCGGCGCGGCATCCTCGTCGGGCGGCAGGCCATACTTCATGCGGCGCATCTTCTCGGCGACGCGCGCGATCTCCTCGGGGGGCAGGATGACCGGCTCGCCCAGCAGATGGGCGTGGAGATACTGGCGGGCCAGCGTCTCCACCTCCACCGCCAGGGCCAGGGCGCCCTTCAACGTCTTTCCCAACACGATCATGCCGTGGTTGGCCAGCAGGCAGGCCAGCCGCCCCTCCAGCGCCGCGACGGCTTGGTCGGACAGCTCCTGCGTGCCGAAGGTGGCATAGGGCGCGCAGCGGATCGAATCGCCGCCGGCCAGAGCCACCATGTAATGGAAGCTGGGGATGCCCCGGCCATGGACGGCCAGCGCCGTGGCGAAGGTCGAATGGGTGTGCAGCACCACGTCCACGTCAGGCCGCGCCTTCAGGATGTCGCGGTGAAAGCGCCATTCCGACGAGGGCCGCCGCCGGCCGACATAGCTCCCGTCGAAGCCCATCTCCACGATGTCCTCGGGCGCCGTCTCGTCGTAAGGCAGGCTGCTGGGCGTGATCAGAAAGCCGCCCTCCACCCGCACCGACAGGTTGCCCGACGCCCCCTGGTTGATGCCCGACCCGTTCATGGCGAGGCAGGTGTCGATGATGGCGCGGCGCGGCGCTGGGTGGGACAGGCTGGTCATGGGCGGCGGTCTCGCTTGTGGAACAGTGCGCGCCTCCCGTACCCCTCTCCCGCCCCGGGAGAGGGAGGGACCCGCCGCAACGCGGCGGGAGGGTGAGGGTACAGCCAAGGAACTGCGCCTGGATTCTTGATTTTACCCTCACCCGGCCCTTCGGGCCACCCTCTCCCGGGACGGGAGAGGGGATCATGGACGCTCCGCGTCCGCCTTGCTCGTCAGGTCCCAATGGCGGACCACCGCGTCGTAGCCGGCGGACAGGGCGCCCTGCCCGTCCGGGGTGAAGGCGACCGCCAGGACCGGTTTCTCATGGCCGCGGAAGGAGGCGAGCTGCCGCCCGGTGGCGGTGTCCCACAACCGGACGCGCCGGTCGCCGCCCCCGCCGGACAGCAGGGCCTTGCCATCGGGCGCGACGGCGACGGAGGTGACGAAGCCGCTGTGTCCATAGAGGGTCCGCAGGAGAGTCCCGGCCTCCAGGTCCCACAGCCGCACCGTCTCGTCACTGGACGCCGTGGCGGCCAGCCGCCCGTCGGGGGACAGGGCCAGACCGTTCACACTGCCCTCATGCCCTTCCAGAACCGTCATCTCCCGCCCGGTCGCCACGTCCCAGACACGGATCTGGAAGTCGTAGCCGGCGGACACCAACCGCCCGCCGTCCGGGGTGTAGGCCACGGCGTTGACGTTGGCGCCATGCCCCTCCAGCACCCGCAGCGCGGCGGCGCTCTCCGGGTCCCAGACGCGGATGGCGAAGTCCCAGCCCGCGGAGGCGAAGCCGCGGCCGTCCGGCGCCACCGCCAAACCCGCGACGGTGCCGGTGTGGCCTTCGAAACGGCGCAGCAACCGACCGCTCTCCAGGTCCCAGAGGATGATGGCGGCGTCCCGGCTGCCGGTCAGGGCGCGTTTGCCGTCCGGCAGGAAGGCCACGGCGGTGACGCCGGCGGCGTGCTCGTGAAAGGAGGCGATCTGGGAGCCGGAGGCGAGGTCCCAGAGGATGGCCGAATAGTCCCAGCTTCCCGTCAGGACGCGGGAGCCGTCGGGCGACACGGCGACGGCGTTGACCATGGCGCCATGGCCGATCAGGTCGGCGGCGCGGGACAGCAGAGGAACGGTGAGGACTGGCGCGGCCGCGGCCAACGCGAGCAGTCGGCGACGGGTCCGGCACGGCGGATTCCCCGGATAACGCCCTCTTCCCATGCCCGAACCGCCTCCCGAAAAGGAAAAGACCGGCGGCCTCTCAGCCGCCGGTCAGGGGTAACAGGTATCAGCACCGGACGTTCTTAGCGCCCGGCTATTTCAGCGCCAGGTGTGCCCGCGGGCGACCGCGGGGTTGTTGGAGGTCCGGTTCGGCTCGTAGCTGCCGCCCTGGGGCAGGCTGTAGCCCGCCGCGTGGTGGCGGAAGGGCGGAAGCGCGAGGCCGGTCGCCGCATCGACGGTCAGGGTGTTGACCATGAAGGCAGCGTTGCCGGCGGTCCCCGGCATCATGGCGGCGACCTTGTAGACGGCGGTGCCGTCCTCCAGCGCCGCCTCGGTCACGCGCAGGACCTGCACGTTGTAGGTCTGCTCGACGATCCGCTTCACCTCGTCCGCCGGCTTCGCCGCGGGAGAGGTCGGGGCGGAGGTCTGGGCGGCGGCCGGAGCGGCGAGCGCCCCGGCCAGCAGCAGGCCGATCAGGAAAGAACGCATGGATGAGATCCTCACTCGGCGGGCGCGCGGTGGCGGCCATGGTGATGGCCCCCATGACGGCCGGGAGTCTCGCCCGTCACCTCTTGAACCCATAGCGAGTGGTGCTCGCGCGCCCACTGGAGTTCGACGTCGCCCGTGCCCATGGCGTCGAAGGCGCCTTCCATGCCGACCGAGCCGATGTAGATGTGCGCGATGATGACCGCGGTCAGCACCACCGCCACCGCGGCGTGGATCAGCTGGTAGAGCTGCATGTCGGCCATCGAGGCGAAGGAGAAGGGCCAGAGCAGCTGCACGCCCGTGAAGCCCAGCGCCGCGCCGCCCAGCACCGTCGCCCAGAAGATCACCTTCTGGCCGGCGTTGAACTTCTTCGCCGCCGGATGAACGCCCTTGCTGAACAGGCCGCCGGCCTTCAGCGCCCAGGTGATGTCGTTGCGCTCCGGGATGTTGTGCTTCACCCACATCACGAAGATGAGGAGGATGCCCAGCATGAAGGCGAAGCCCAGGTAGTTGTGGGCAAACTTGCCGTACTGGGTCATCGTGGCGAACGCCTCCGGCCCCAGCAGCGGCAGGACGGTGTGGCGCCCGTACAGCACGTTCAGCCCGGTGAAGGCCAGGATGACGAAGCTGCCGGCGGTCAGCCAGTGCACGCCCCGCTCGAAGGCGTTGAAGCGCTGGATGGTCCGGCCGGTCTTCTGGCCGTCGATCCGGATGCGCCCGCGCACCAGGAAGAACAGCACCAACAGACCCAGCATGCCACCCAGCACCCAGCCGCCGTAGGTGGACAGCGGGCCGTTGCGGACCGAGCGCCACAGCTCCCCTTCCGACTGCACCAGCACGCCGGCGCTCTTGTTGGGGATGGAGACATAGCCCTGCTCGCCCGAGCGCACCCCGCGCCACATGTCGGCCTTGGAGGTGCCGTCGGCCGGCTGGCTGGCGACCGGTGGGAACGCCTCCGCCGCCGCGGCGGAGGAGACGTTCGCCATGACCAGGGTCAGCGCCAGCATGGCGACGCCCAGAAGCACGATCTGGAACGGCGACCGGAGCCAGCCCTTGGCCAGCACGCCCTTGGAATGATTCGACGTCATTGCGTCAGCCCTTCCCTTGAGAACAGCGCCCATCGGAAACGCCCTCTCAGAAACGCTGGCCGGCCGAGCGCTGCTGGAGCGCCTGGACCTGATCCGCGGACAGAGGACTGTCCGCGGCGCCGCGGTAGACGCCCTTCTCCAGATGGATCGGGCGCGCCTGCTCCTCCTCGTTGCACCCCGCCAGAAGCGGGGTGACGAGAAGGAGCGCCATCGCACAGACAGTCCGGCGGATCACGGTCACGACCCCGCCTTCATCTGATAGGCGGTGCCCCAGCCCCAGGCGCCGGACCCGAAGCCGCGGGCGACCACGCGCTCACGGTAGATGTCCGACACCTTGTCGCCGTCGCCGGCCAGCAGGGCCTTGGTCGAGCACATCTCGGCACAGAGCGGCAGCTTGCCTTCGGCCAGACGGTTGCGGCCGTACTTCTTGTACTCCGCGTCCGTGTTGTCGGCCTCCGGGCCGCCGGCGCAGAAGGTGCACTTGTCCATCTTGCCGCGGGTGCCGAAGTTGCCGGCCTGCGGGTACTGCGGGGCGCCGAACGGACAGGCGTAGAAGCAGTAGCCGCAGCCGATGCACAGGTCCTTGTTGTGCAGGACCACGCCCTGCTCGGTCTGGTAGAAGCAGTCGACCGGGCAGACGGCCTTGCAGGGCGCGTCGGAGCAATGCATGCAGGCGACCGAGATCGACCGCTCACCGGGCTTGCCGTCGTTGATGGTGACGACGCGGCGGCGGTTGATGCCCCAGGGCACCTCGTGCTCGTTCTTGCAGGCGGTGACGCAGGCGTTGCATTCGATGCAGCGGTCCGCGTCGCAGAGGAATTTCATGCGGGCCATGGTGATGAACTCCTAGCGTCTCAGGCCGCCGAGATCCGGCAGAGGGTGGTCTTGGTTTCCTGCATCTGCGTGACCGAGTCGTAGCCGTAGGTCGTGGCGGTGTTCGCCGCCTCGCCCAGCACGACCGGGTCGGCGCCCTGCGGGTACTTGGAGCGCAGATCCTGGCCCTGGTAATGGCCGCCGAAGTGGAAGGGCATGAAGGCGACGCCGCGGCCGACACGCTCGGTCAGCATGGCCTTGACCTTCACCTTGCCCTTTTCCGCACCCTCGACCCAGACCATCTGGCCGTCCTTGATGCCGGCGTTGTTGGCATCGAACGGGTTGATCTCGACGAACATGTCCTGCTGCAGCTCGGCCAGCCAGGGGTTCGACCGGGTCTCGTCGCCGCCGCCCTCATACTCGACCAGACGGCCGGAGGTGAGGATGATCGGGTACTCCTTCGACACGTCGCGGTCCTGGATCGACTTGTAGAGCGTCGGCAGGCGCCAGGACTTGGTGTCCTTGTAGGTCGGGTAGCTGGCGACCAGATCGCGGCGCGGCGTGTAGAGCGGCTCGCGGTGCACCGGCACCGGGTCCGGGAAGTTCCAGGCGACGCAGCGGGCCTTGGCGTTGCCCGGCGGATTCAGGCCGTGCTTGATCGCCACGCGCTGGATGCCGCCCGACAGGTCGGTGGTCCAGGACACGGCACCGATCTTCTCGCCGCCGATCTTCCGGATGACCGCCATCTCGGCCTCGGTCAGCTCCCCAGTCCAGCCCAGCTTGTCGAGCATGGCGTAGGTGACTTCCGGGTAGCCGTCCTTGATCTCCGACCCGACCGGGTAGGAGCCCTCGGCCAGCAGCGTCACGCCGTTGCGCTCGACGCCGAAGCGCGCGCGGAAGGCGCCGCCGCCCTCGGCGACCGGCAGGGAGGTGTCGTAGAGGTTGGCGGTGCCCGGATGCTTCATCTCCGGCGTGCCCCAGCAGGGCCACGGCAGGCCGTAATAGTCGCCGTCGCACGGGCCGCCGTTGGCGCGCAGCGTGGTCTTGTCGAAGGTCGCCTGATGCTGCATGTGCAGCTTCAGCCGCTCCGGCGACTGGCCGGTGTAGCCGACCGACCACATGCCGCGGTTCCACTCCCGCGTCGTGTCCTCGATGTCCGGCTCGTTGCCGTGGAGCTTGATGTTCTTGAACATCGGCTCGGCGAAGCCGAACTTCTTGGCGAACAGGTACATGATCTCATGGTCCGTCTTCGCCTCGAAGAGCGGCTCCATGATCTTGTCGCACCACTGGACCGAGCGGTTGGACGCGGTGCGCGACCCCACGGTCTCGAACTGGGTGGCGGCGGGCAGCAGGTAGAAGTTGTCCTTGCGGTCGGACAGGACGGCGGTCATCGTCGGGAACGGATCGACGACGACGAGCAGCTCCAGCTTCTCCATCGCCTTCTTCATGTCCGGAAGGCGGACCTGGCTGTTCGGCGCGTGACCCCAGAAGACCATGCCCTTGATGCTCTCGGGCTGGTCCATGTTCTCCTTGGCTTCCAGGACGCCGTCGAACCAGCGGGACACCGGGATGCCGGTGGCCTCCATCAGCTTCTTGTCCTTGAAGCGGGCCAGTACGTCCTCGTACGGGACGTCCCAGACGCGGGCCCAGTGGCGCCACGCGCCCTCCGCCAGACCGTAGTAGCCGGGCAGCGAGTCCGAGGTGACGCCGAAGTCGGTGGCGCCCTGCACGTTGTCGTGGCCGCGGAAGATGTTGGTGCCGCCGCCCGTCACGCCGACGTTGCCCAGCGCGAGCTGGAGCACGCAGTAGGCGCGGGTGTTGTTGTTGCCGATGTGGTGCTGCGTGCCGCCCATGCACCAGACGAGCGTGCCCGGACGGTTGGAGGCCAGCGTGCGGGCGACGCGCTTCAGCTGCGAGCCCGGAACGCCGGTGACCTTCTCGACCTCCTCCGGAGTCCACTTGGCGACCTCGGCGCGGATCTCGTCCATGCCGTAGACGCGCTTGGCGATGTACTCCTTGTCCTCCCAGCCATTCTCGAAGATGTGCCAGAGGATGCCCCAGATCAGGCCGACGTCGGTGCCGGGGCGGAAGCGGATGTACTCGTCGGCCTTGGCCGCGGTGCGGGTGAAGCGCGGATCGGCGACGATCAGCGGGGCGTTGTTCTGCTCCTTGCCCTTCAGGATGTGGAGCATGGAGACCGGGTGCGCCTCGGCGGCGTTGGAGCCGATGAAGAACATCGCGCGCGACTTCTGGATGTCGTTGTACGAGTTCGTCATGGCGCCATAGCCCCACACGTTCGCCACGCCGGCGACGGTGGTGGAATGACAGATGCGGGCCTGATGGTCGACGTTGTTCGTGCCCCAGAAGGCGGCGAACTTGCGGATCAGATAGGCCTGCTCGTTGCTGTGCTTGGCCGAGCCGAGCCAGAAGACCGAATCCGGGCCGGACTTCTCGCGGATCGCCAGCAGCTTGTCGCCGACCTCCTGGATGGCCTGGTCCCAGGAGATCCGGGTCCACTTGCCGTCCACCATCTTCATCGGGTAGCGCAGGCGGCGGTCGCCGTGGGCGTGCTCGCGCACCGCGGCACCCTTGGCGCAATGGGCGCCCAGGTTGATCGGGCTGTCGAAGCTCGGCTCCTGGCCGATCCACACGCCGTTCTGCACCTCGGCGGTGACCGTGCAGCCGACCGAGCAGTGGGTGCAGACGTTCTTGACCAGCTTGACCGGCGCACCGGCGGCGGAGGTGGCGGTCACCGCCTCGGCCTTCTTCACCATACCGAAGGGCATGGTGGCGGCGATGGCGGCGCCACCGGCGGCGATGCCCGAGGTGCGGAGGAACGAACGACGGTCGACGGTGTTACCGGTCAAGCCGGAAACCATCTTCGACAGCGAACGGCCGTTGGCCGTGGCGAGCGAACGGCCGCCGGAAGCAGCCGCCTTCTTCTTTGTCAGCATGTGCGGCGGTCCTTCTTAGAAGCGGCTCAGTTCGTAGACCGTCCGGACATGGTCGGTCTCGCGGTAGCCCTGGGCGGGAGCGGGCTCGGCGGCCTGCACCGGCTCCGCACCCGCCACGGCGCCCACGGCGGCGGCGCCAAGCGCGCCGACGCCTAATCCAGCCGCGCGGAACAGGTCGCGCCGCGCCAGCGTGGTCTTTTCCTTCTTGTCCGTCATAGCTTCACCCTATTCTTCGCGGCTTCCCCGAGACTGAAGACCGATGTGCCGCCCGGTTTCCGGGCCTTGTTTTGAGCGTTTCCGGACCGGTCTTGTCGTGGGCCGGTCTCGTTGTTTTGCTGTCCGTTCGGCGGCGGTGCCGGTGTGCGGTCGGGCCGCCCCGTCACGCCGCCCGATCACGCCGCCATGTCGAAGGCCTTGCCCTCGACCTCCAGATACCGGTGACCCAGCGTGCCCACCGCGCGGTAGAAGGCGGCGGACGGCGTGGATTCCAGATCGGTGAAGAACCGGCCGGCCCAGGAGCCGATGTGGCGGTCGAAGAAGCGGCGCTGCGCCTCCAGATCGGCCGGGGCACCGAAGGCCCCGGTGATCAGACCCGCCATCATCTCGGCCAGGGCGGCGATGTGGTCTTCAGGTTCCTTCACGTCGTCGGCGCGGGCGATGCCCAGCAGCGCCATGTCGCCGCGCAGCTCGGCCAGCGGCTTTTCGTGAAGGAAACCCGTGAGATAGTAGGACCCGTAGGGGGACAGGATGCCGCCGCCGACGCCGATGAAGAGGGTGTTGAACTCCTCCTCCACCGCGGCGGCGTCCGTGCCGCGGGCGGCCTCGGCCAGACCGCGCAGCGCCTGCCCCAGCGGGCTCGCGTCGCTGTCCAGCGCCGACAGGGCGGCCAGGAACTCCCCGCCGGGCGGGCGGGCAAGCAGACGCGCCAGCAGCGCGTAGAGCTGCGCCCGCTGCATCTCTTCCGGCGGCAGGGCCGACGGATCGTGTTCACCGGTCACGGACACGGCGTTCATCCCTCCCGACACGACGAAAGGACCAGATCGGCAAAACTCCGGCACCCGGCCCCACCCGTCGCGACAACGGCGGCGCATTGGCTCGCCCGTTGCAGGCTCACGGCGTCTTGGGCCGGCGCCCGAGACGCCCTGGACCGACAACCTCATATTGCACCCGCGAAAAGCCTCGCCATATCAGGGGCTTAACGTTCAGGATTGGTATATTAAAGGGCAGATTCGCGGTGTTTGTCAACAAAGGTTGACTCAGAAGTGTGCTTACCGCGACTTGGGCTGGATTAGCGCTATGCTCTTTTTATCATATCGATACCCGGTTCCTGCGAAGCAGAGGGAACCTGCTCGGACTCCGAACCTTCGGGAAGCGCCACGATTTCTTTCCCGTCTTCATCGACGTTGCCGTCCGCGGCCGTCCCGCCGGCTCCTTGCTCCGCCTTCTCGGCCGCCTCTTCCGCGGCGTCGAGGAAGCCCTTGCCGACGCGGTAGAGCGTCTTCACCGGCGAGGACCCGGTGAACAGGCTGGCGTAATCGTCGGCGTAGTCCTTCAACCCGTCATCGTTGGCGAAGACCGGGTCGGAGGTCCACAGCTTGCGCAGCGCCTGCCGGTGCAGGTCGTCCGGGACTTCCGCCCGCAGGAAGGGCGTGAAGTCGGACTCCAGCGTCAGCTCCTCCACGGGAGGAAGGTCCTTCAGCGGGTCATCGGCGTCCGGCGTAGTCTCGGCCGGCTCGGCCGTTGCGTCCACCGGGAGTTGCGCGGCCGGTTCCTCGGCCAGCGGCGACGGCACAGGCTCCAGGGCCGGTTCCGGGGCGGGGGCGACGGGCTGCCGCTTCAGGCGGGACCAGCGGGATAGGAAGGATTCGTCGGTCATGTCGGTGTGTCTCGGGGATCGCCGGACCGTGCCCCCACCCAACCCTCCCCCGCTGCGCAGGGGAGGGCTTTTTCTCCTCCCCCTGCGTCAGCGGGGGGGAGGCCGGGAGGGGGCGCGGCGCTGACGCCCCATCAAGAAGTCATCACCCCTGCTTCGGGAAGTGCCGCTTGCGCTCGCGCTTCACGAAGGGGACATCCACATGGTGCTGCTCGGTGAAGTCGCGGACCAGGGCCGTGACCTCCGGCGGCATCGGCACCGTCTCCACCATCTCCACGCCGCTGACCTGATAGGCCTCGCATTCGTGGGCGGAGGCGGTGACGACGAAGGGCACGACGCCCCCCGGCTCGCCCGTCTCGTCCGGGCGCAGCACGACCCAGAGGCGCGGCGGCTCCTGCGACAGGTTCAGCTTGTAGCCTTCGGTGTCGCTGCGGAACAGCTCCAGCGGCAGGGTCGCGGCGTGGAAATGCGCCCAGCCCTCCCCTTCGCGCAGCAACCGCCAGGGGCCGTCGACCGGCGGGGCACCGGGGATCACCGAGACCGGACGCCACGCCCAGTCCGCCCAGGCGCTGCTGCCCTTGCGGCGCTCCAGCACGATGCCCAGGTCCATCGTCTCGGTTCTGTTCAGCGCTTCACTCATTGGACCAGTCCCGCCGCCATCAGCCGTTCCGCCTCCGCCAGATCGTCGGGGCGGTTGGTGTTGAAGAAGGGGTCTACCGGATCGGCGGCGAAGTCGGCAATGGCCAGACGGTACCGGGCCGTCCAGGCGTCCACCTTGCGCATGTCCTCCTCCACCATGGCGCGGCGGAGGTCGTCGGCGAGATCCACCCGCCACAGCCCGAAGACCGGATGCTCCTGCCCTTCGGAGCGGGCGCAGGCGAGGTCGGCGCCTTCGCGCTCCACCGCCGCCATCAGACGCGCGACCAGATCGCCGGGAATGAAGGGCGCGTCGGTGGCGAAGCTGGCCAGCCAGCGGCAGTCCGGCGCGTTGGTCCGCGCCCACTCCATCCCGGTCAGCACCCCGGCCAGCGGTCCGGCGAAGCCCTCGACCACGTCCGCCGCCACCGGCAGACCGAAGGCGGCGAAGCGCTCCGGGTCGCCGTTGGCGTTGAGCACCAGCGGCCCGACCTGCGGGCGCACCGTGGCGACGATGCGCTCCAGGATGCTGCGTCCGCCGAGCGTGCGCAGGCTCTTGTCGCCGCCGCCCATGCGCCGCGACAGGCCGCCGGCCAGCAGCACGCCGGCAATGCCCTCAGTCCTCATCGCGGCTCCCCTTGCGCTGGTGGCGCCCGCCCTCGTCCCCGACCGCGGCCGGGTCGGCGTCGAAGTCCAGCCGGTCGGTGCCGGCCAGGGCAAGGAAGCGCTTGCCCTTGGCCCGCCCGACCATAGTCAGGTTGGCCTGCCGTCCCAGTTCCACCCCCCAGGCGGTGAAGCCGGAGCGCGAGATCAGGATCGGAATGCCCATCTGCACCGTCTTGATGACCATCTCGGAGGTCAGGCGCCCCGTCGTGTAGAAGATCTTGTCGTGCGCCGGCACGTCGTGCAGGTGCATGTAGCCCGCCACCTTGTCCACCGCGTTGTGCCGCCCGACGTCCTCCATGTAGACGAGGGGGCGGTCGTCCTGGCAGAGCACGCAGCCGTGGATGGCCCCGGCCTCCAGGTACAGGCTGGGAGTCAGGTTGATCTTCTTCGACAAAGCGTAGATCCAGGAGGTCTTCAGCCGCGCGTCGGGGTTCAGCCGCACCGACTCGAAGGTCTCCATCACGTCGCCGAAGGCGGTGCCCTGGGCGCAACCGGAGGTCAGCGTCTTCTTCTTGAGCTTCTGCTCGTAATTCGTGGCGCGCTCGGTGCGGACGACGACGGTGTCGATCTCCTCGTCGTAGTCGATGCCGGTGATCCGGTCGTCGCGCTTCAGCATGTTCTGGTTGAGCAGATAACCCACCGCCAGATAATCAGGGTAGTCGGCGATCGTCATCATGGTGACGATCTCCTGCCCGTTCAGGTACAGCGTCAGCGGCCGTTCCACGGTGACCGACGCCTCCACCGGGCGCCCGTCCTGATCCAGCCCGGAAACGCGCTCCGTCAGCTTGGGATTCGCCGGGTCCGGCCTTATGGTGAATTCCGAGAGGTCCATGACCGGAAGAGTGGGGAAGATTGCGCGCCGGGGCAAGCGGCGGATGATCGGCTCCCGCAAGACGGAAGCGATGCGGCCCCGATTTGACGCGCGAGCGCTTGGTATGCACGAGTACCCCTATGCATGAGTTCGGTCTGGCCTTCGTCACCGCCTTCCATCTGATCGCCGATTTCGACCCCGGTCTGGTGGGGATCGTCGCCCTGTCGCTGCGCGTCAGCCTGACCGCCGTCCTGCTGTCGGCCCTGATCGGCCTGCCGCTGGGCGCCGCCGTGGCCGCCTTCCACTTTCCAGGGCGGCGCGCGGTGACCCTGTTCCTGAACACGGCGATGGGGCTGCCGCCGGTGGTGGTGGGGCTGATCGTCTATCTCATCCTGTCGCGCTCCGGTCCGCTGGGGGTGCTGGGGCTGCTATTCACCCCGACCGCGATGATCGTGGCCCAGACCGTGCTGATCGTCCCCATCGTTGCCGCCCTGACCCGCCAGATCGTCGAGGATCTGCTGATGGAGTATGGCGACCTGCTGCGGGTGATGGGGACCGGGCCGCTGACCACCCTGTTCACCCTGCTGTCGGAGGCGCGCTGGAGCCTGCTGACCATCGTGCTGGCCGGCTTCGGGCGGGCCTCGGCGGAGGTCGGCGCGGTGATGATCGTCGGCGGCAACATCGACCGGGTGACCCGCGTCATGACCACCTCCATCGCGCTGGAGACCAGCAAGGGCGACCTGCCGCTGGCGCTCGGCCTCGGCGTCATCCTGATGATCCTGTCGCTGTCGGTGAATCTCGCCGCCGCCATGGTGCGGGAGACGCGGCGGGCCTGACTCGCCTCCGCTTCCGCGATTCTGGAAAATTTGCAAAGCCGTTCGAACTTTCCCATAGTCGCCGCCACAGCCCGCAACCAAGGCGGGCAAGAACCTGGAGAGGGATAGTCCGATGCTGCGCCGTTCTTTCGTGCTGGGATGCGCCGCCGCGGCGGCTCTGCTGCTCGGCTCCGTTCAGCCGTCCACCGCCGCCGACCGCTTCATCACCGTGGCCTCCACCACCTCGACCGAGGATTCGGGGCTGTTCAAGTCGATCCTGCCGAAGTTCACCGAAAAGACCGGGATCGAGGTCCGCGTGGTCGCCAAGGGCACTGGCCAGGCCATCGACATCGCCAAGCGCGGCGACGCCGACGTGCTGTTCGTCCACCACAAGCCGTCCGAGGACAAGTTCGTCGCCGAGGGCTTCAGCACCGTGCGCAAGCCGGTCATGTACAACGACTTCGTGATCGTCGGGCCGAAGGCCGACCCGGCCAAGGTCGGCGGCAGCAAGGACGTGTCCGCGGCGCTGAAGAGCATCGCCGCCGCCAAGGCCCCCTTCGTGTCGCGCGGCGACGACAGCGGCACCCACAAGTCGGAGCAGGCGCTGTGGAAGACCGCCGGCGTCGATCCGGCGGCGGGTGACGGCTGGTACCGCGCCATCGGCCAGGGCATGGGCGCCACGCTGAACACCGCCGCCGCGGTGAACGGCTACGCCATGACCGACCGCGCCACCTGGCTCAGCTTCAAGAACCGCGGCGACCTCGATATCCTGGTGGAGGGCGACAAGCGCCTGTTCAACCAGTATGGCGTCATGCTGGTGAACCCGGCCAAGTTCAGCCACGTCAAGGCCGCCGACGGGCAGGCCTTCGTCGATTGGCTGGTCTCCGCCGAGGGCCAGCAGGCCATCGCCGACTACAAGATCAACGGCAACTCGCTGTTCTTCCCGAACGCCAACGAGCCGGGTGCCTGACCGGCCCCCGCTCCGCGGGCACGAAAAAAAGGCGCAGCCCCGCGGCTGCGCCTTTTCTTTTTGGCGGGGAAGAAGCGGCTTACAGCTTCTCGTTCGGCGACACCGTAACGCAGCGGTGTCCGTTGCGGGTCAGCTCCGAGCAGACCTTGCGGGCGGTCCGCTCGTCCAGCCCGACCATGCGGGCGCGGTAGACGGTGGAGCCGTTCGCCTTCACCGGCGTCACCGCCGGCTTGGCGGCGCGCAGCAGGAAGGGCGCCTGCTTGGTCGCCTGGGTCAGTGCCCGGTTGCTGGCCTCCCGCGTGGAGAAGGCGCCGACCTGCACGCCCCACTTCGAGCCGTCGGCCTTCGTGTCGCCGTCCTCGTCGCGGGCGCGGGCCGGCGGGCGGACCGCGGCGGGGGTGGAGACGGTGGAGGCGAGTTGCGCGATGGTCTCCGGCTTGGCCGGCGGCCTGCCCTTGGCGGTGGCGCGCGGCGCGTCCTCGTCCCCGGCGCGGGCGACGACCGGCGCCTCAGACCCGCGACTCGGCTTGTCGAACGCCTTGTCGAGAATCGCCTCCATGCGGGCGTCGCGCGAGGCCGCGGACTTGCCGCCCAGCACCACGGCGACCAGCCGCCGCCCGTCGCGCACCGCCGAGGCCGCGAGGTTGAAGCCGCTGGCCACCGTGTAGCCGGTCTTGATGCCGTCCATGCCCTCGTAGCGCGACATCAGCCGGTTGTGGTTGTTCAGGCTGCGCCCGCCATAGACGAAGGCGCGGCGGCTGAAATAGGGGTAGTAGCGGGAGTGGTCGGAGAGCATCGCCCGCGACAGGATGGAGAAGTCGCGCGCCGTGGTCAGCTGCTCCATGTTGGGCAGGCCGTTGGAGTTGCGGAACACGGTGTTGCGCATCCCCAGTTCGCGGGCCTTGCGGGTCATCATCTCGGCGAACTTCGCCTCGCTGCCGCCCAGCGCCTCCGCCAGCACGACCGAGGCGTCGTTGGCCGACTTGGTGACCAGCCCGAGGATCGCCTGCTCCACCCGCAGCGTCTTGCCGGCGCGCAACCCGAGCTTGGTCGGAGACTGCGCCTCCGCCCAGGCCGACACGGGCAGCGCCTGATCCAGCCGCAGCCGCCCCTCGTCGAGCGCGTCGAAGGTCAGGTAGAGCGTCATCATCTTGGTCAGCGACGCCGGGTAGGTGAGGGTGTCGGCGTTCTCCTCGTGCAGCACCTCACCCGTGCGCGCGTCGACGACAATCGCCGCGTATTTCGCGGCCAGCGCCGGCAGCGGCGCCATCATGGTCACCGCCAGCACCGCCAGGGCGCCGCACAGCCTTCTAACGAAAGGGGTAATGCCGAAGGCACTCCCCAGAGTCGAACGTCCATTCGCCAAACGTTCTGCGGCCTGTTCCCCCTCCGTTTCGCGTCCGCGCCAAGCGAACACCAAAAGCAGGCTTCGAACGGTCTGGCCCGTTACGGTCATGATGCCCCCGCCAAAGGCTAATACTTGCTGTTTGGCGCAATGGTAAATTCCATGGAAATCAGTGTCTAGCGACAATTCGTTAATTTGCCGCTTCGATTTCTTCGGCGACGCTGTGACGAAATTGGATGAGGCACGGACCCGTACGGGGCGAACCGCGTTGAAGGAGCGCGACCGCCGATCCATCTTCCCGGAAGCGCAGGACCATTTCCCTTCCCGACTGGACGCGAGGCACCTCATGACCCGCCCGCCCGAGCGACGCCCGCCGACTCCGCGCGCTGCCCCACGGGACGGACGAAGAGGACGGATTGCGAGGGTGGCGGGGCTGGCGGTGGCCGCGGCGGGATTGCTCGCCGGCTGCGCCTCGGTCGGACCGACCGACAACCCGGTGGCGCGCAAGCTCACCTGGGTCAGCTACCTCAACGGCGACGACCTGCGCGCCGCCTGCACCAAGGGGGAGACCGACCGCTACCGGCTGGTCTTCAACGCCGACTATCAGAAGCATGTGCGGACCTACGACATCGTCGGCGACCGTGGCACCGGCGGCGCGCTGGTCGAGGCGCGCGTCCTGGAGGCCACCGACCTCGCCCGCATCGATCTGGACGACCCGGCGGCGGTGGCCCGCGGCCCGGTGGCCAAGGCCCAGCTGTCGCCGCGCCAGTTCGCCCTGTTCGTCCTGCGCCTCTACGAGAGCGGCGCCTTCGAGCCGGCGCCGAGCGGGGTGCGCCTGCCGTCCAACGGCGTCTATTGGCTGATCAACGGCTGCCGGCGGGGAAGCTGGTTCTTCAACGCCTACCCCTACCCGTCCGACCGCTTCTCCGACATCCGTTTCGACGGGCCGCTGAAGGAGCTGGACGGCAGCGGCCAGGGGATCGGCGTGCCCTACCCCGCCCTGCCGCGCCCGCAGGACGCCCCACGCACCCTGCCGACCGGCGGTCAGGTGGACAGCGCCGGCGTGGTCTTCGAGGTGCAGGTGGGCCGCGACGGGCTGGTCGGCCCGACCGCGCCCTTCGGGTCGTGGCTGTTCGCCGGGAAGTAGCGGGCAGGGCTGACATCGCCCCCACCCCGGCCCTCCCCCGCTTCGCAGGGGAGGGAGATTCTGCGAAGCGGCGGCAGTCCCCTCCCCTGCGATAGCGGGGGAGGGTTAGGGAGGGGGCAAGGCTTCACACCTCAGACCACCTCCTCTTCAGCAACATCCGCCCGCGCACCCGCGGCCAGCAGCGTGTCCACCCAGGGGCCGTCCGGCATGCGGCGGGCCAGCTCGGTGATGTTCCGGTTCCACCACAGGCGCTGCTCGACCAGATCGTCGTAGTCGAAGTTCGACTGGCGCCACAGCCGCTCCTCGGCGTTGAAGGTCACCATGTCGATGGGGAAGCCGACGTCGTTGGACGAGAAGCGCGTGCTGTCGAAGGACAAATAGGCGATCTTCAGCGCCGTTTGCATGTCCGTGCTGTAGGACAGCGCGCGGTCCAGGATCGGCTTGCCGTAGGCCGTGGCGCCGATCGACAGGTAGGGCGTGCGCTCGTCCACCTCGATCCAGTTGCCCTCCGGATAGACCAGGAACATGTAGGGCTCGCGGTCCTCGGCGAGCTGGCCGCCGATGATGGCGTGCAGGTTGAAGGCCAGCTTGGACGCCTCCAGCGCCTCCTTGTCCTCCGCCGCCACCTGGCGCAGGCAGGCCGTGAAGGCCGACAGCGCGTCCAGCATGGTCGGGTAGCTCTCGCCGCGGCGCCGGGACATGTCGCGGCGCAGGTAGGCCAGCGTCTTGTCGCGCACGCTGCGCAGGCCGGAATTCAGGATGAAGAAGCGGTCGCCGCCGCTGCCCACCATGGTCACCTTGCGCGCGGACGACAGCTGCGAGCCGCTGGTGATGCGCCCGTCGGACAGGCCGATCAGGCCGTCGCGGGTCTTGATGCCGAGGCAATAGGTCATGAAAGAACGTTCCCGAACTGATAGCTGCGACGTTCCGCCGCGGTTGGTCTGACCTTTGGCCGAAGCGCGTCCCTTCGGCGGGCAGGGTAGGATTGGGCAGGATCGGCGGTAAAGCTTTCGTAAAGGCTCCGCCCAGTCGAGCCAAAGTGGATCGGTTTTCCCATGAGGCGGAACGGTGGAGCTTTCGCCGTACCGATAAGCAAAGGGACCGGGCTCAACTGATATATTGTGCGACGCACAAGATTCTTTGTTGACTCCACGGATAAATGCCCATAGTTTAGCCATTGCTGCACTGCAGCATTTTTCGGGCCCGGAGCCGTCCGGGCCTCCCCAACGCAGCCGGTCTGCGCCCCGCAGGCGGACGGTCCGCCGATCCGGGTTGATGCGCGCCGGGCTTCGACGAAGGAAGGAACGCAAGGCATGACGACCGTGACGAAGGCCAAGCCGGCCCCCGCCCCCACCCAGGCGTTCGAGAGCGCCGCCGCCCAGGCCAAGGAGCAGGTCGAGGGCTTCGTCAAGGCCGGCCAGGAGCAGGCCGCGAAGACGTTCGAGCAGACCGCCTCCGCCACCAAGGAGCAGGTCGAGAAGCTGTCCGCCCAGCTCCTGAAGATCTCCTCCGAGCTTCAGGCCCTGAACAAGGCCAACGTGGAAGCGCTGATCCAGAGCGGCAGCATCGCCACCCAGGGTGCGGAGGAGCTGACCCGCGAGGTGACCGCCTACGCCCAGGCCTCCTTCGACAAGTCCGTCACCACCGGCAAGGCCCTGCTGACCGCCAAGTCGCTGAAGGAGGTCGTCGATCTCCAGAGCGAGTATGTGAAGGCCAGCTTCGATGCCTTCGTCGCGGAGTCCTCCCGCCTCCAGGGCATCGGCACCCGCGTCGCCACGGCGGCCCTGACCCCGCTGAAGGACCGCGTGTCGGTCACCGTCAGCACCCTGTCCAAGCCGATCGCGGCCTGATCCGCCCACACGGCGAATCCACGGAGCCCGGCCGTTCCCCGACGGCCGGGCTCCGCGCGTGAAGGGGCCGGCCGAGACGCGCAAAAGTTTTTGTGCACCGCACAAAATCCCGTTGACAGGCGCTGGAGCCTGCCCTAAGTTTAGTCATGCTGCATTGCAGCATCGACCCGACGCCCGAAGCCACGGGGTCGCTGGTCGGATCATCCGCGCGGTCGCCAATCGGTGGGTCCGGCGCGGGTCAACCCGATGAAATTCGAGGAGCCGTTCCATGACCGACAAGTTCGCCGCCGCCACCAAGACCTTCGAAGACGCCGTCTCCGCCGCCAAGCAGAACGTCGATGGCTTGGTCAAGGCCCAGCAGGAGCAGTTCGAGAAGGCCTCCGCCCAGATCCTGAAGGGCTTCGACGAGCTGACCGCGCTCACCAAGGGCAACGTCGACGCCGTCGTGAAGTCGGGCACCATCGTCGCCAAGGGCGCCGAGGAAGCCGGCAAGCAGGTCGCCTCCTTCACCCAGTCCTCGCTGGAGAAGAGCGCCGCCACCGGCAAGGCCCTGCTGGCCGTCAAGACCGTCCAGGAGTTGGTCGAGTTGCAGAGCAGCTTCGCCAAGGCGAGCTTCGAGACCTTCGTCAAGGAGAGCGCCAAGCTGCAGGAGCTGTCGCTGAAGACCGCCAAGGACGCCTTCGCGCCGATCAACGACCGCCTCCAGGTCACGGTCGAGACGCTGTCCAAGCCGGTCGCGGCGAAGGCCGCCTGATCCAGGCCGGTCCCAGACGTCAGCCTGAGACAAAATGTCCCGGAGCCAGCAATTCCACAGACCCGGCCGCAGGGCCGGGGCGGCTCCCACCTCCGCCGCCCCCGGGACGCTATCGTCCGGGGGTGCGGACGGCGCAAGGCGGTACCGCTTTAAATCCTGCCGCCTCACGGCGTTGTGAAGTTCCGGGAAAGCCCGGCGGTGCAGACCGCCGGGCTTGTTTCTTTTGGGCGCGAGGGACATGTACAGGGTGCGGGCCGTGCCATTTTTGGCACGCCGGTGCGGCAGTTCTGCCGCAAAATCAAATGCCTTCCACCAATTCCGGGGTAGCCGGGCAGGTCTTGTTCCGAATGGGCCTCTCCCAAATGGGGACTCACCGAAAACGGCCCCTTCCCACCGCGCCCGGAGTTCTCATATCATTCATGCGACGTACATCGCGATGTTGACCTGTTGAGACCATGGCCGAAAACGACAAGCACGGCGACGAGGGCACCACCACGGGCGTGGTTATCAAAACCAAGCCTAAGACTAAAAAGCCCTCGATGTATAAGGTCTTGATGTTGAACGACGACTACACACCTATGGAATTCGTCGTTCATGTCTTGGAGCGCTTCTTTGCCAAGTCGCGCGAGGAGGCTACGCGGATCATGCTGCATGTGCACCGGCGGGGTGTGGGCTTGTGCGGCGTGTTCACCTACGAGGTGGCGGAGACGAAAGTCACGCAGGTGATGGACTTTGCGCGCCAGCACCAGCACCCGCTGCAATGTACGCTAGAAAAGGATTAAGGCCACAGATGCTGTCGCGTAACTTGGAACAGACGCTGCACCGAGCCCTGGCCCATGCGAACGAGCGCAGGCACGAATACGCGACGCTCGAACACTTGCTGCTCGCATTGACCGAGGATGCCGATGCCATGGCCGTCTTGCGCGCTTGTGGGGTCGATCTGGACCGACTGCGCGCCGAACTCTCGGATTACCTCGACAACGAGCTTGCGAACCTGATCACGAACAGGCCCGATGATGCTAAGCCGACGGCGGGCTTCCAGCGGGTGCTGCAACGCGCGGCCATCCACGTCCAGTCGTCGGGGCGTGAAGAGGTGACGGGAGCAAATGTGCTCGTCGCCCTGTTCTCTGAACGCGAAAGCCACGCGGTCTATTTCCTGCAGGAGCAGGAGATGACCCGTTTCGACGCGGTGAACTACATCTCTCACGGAATCGCGAAGGCCCCGGGCCGCTCGGAAGCGAAGCGCGTTACCGGAGCCGACGAGGACGCGGCGGCGGAGAAGGTCGTGAAGAAAGGCAGCGAAGCCCTAGAGGCTTATTGCGTCAACCTGAACAAGAAGGCGGCCAGCGGGAAGATCGATCCGCTGATCGGACGGGAGCAGGAGGTCGAACGGACCATCCAGATCCTGTGCCGGCGGTCGAAGAACAACCCGCTGTATGTCGGTGACCCCGGTGTCGGCAAGACCGCCATCGCCGAGGGGCTGGCCCGCCGCATCGTCCATGGCGAGGTTCCGGAGGTGCTGAAGGGCGCCACCATCTTCGCGCTCGACATGGGCTCCCTGCTCGCCGGTACGCGGTACCGCGGCGACTTCGAAGAGCGCCTCAAGGCCGTCGTCTCCGAACTGGAGGCCACGGAAGGTGCCGTCCTCTTCATCGACGAGATCCACACGGTCATCGGCGCCGGTGCGACCTCGGGCGGTGCGATGGACGCCTCGAACCTGCTGAAGCCGGCCCTCGCCTCCGGCTCGCTGCGTTGCATCGGTTCGACGACCTACAAGGAATACCGGAACTATTTCGAGAAGGACCGGGCGCTCGTCCGGCGCTTCCAGAAGATCGACGTCAACGAGCCGACGGTCGAGGATGCGATCAAGATCCTCCAGGGGATCAAGACCTACTACGAAAAGCATCACCGGGTGAGCTACACCAACGACGCGATCCGTTCGGCGGTGGAGCTGTCCGCGAAGTACATCGGCGACCGCAAGCTGCCCGACAAGGCCATCGACATCATCGACGAGGTCGGCGCCGCGCAGATGCTGCTGCCGGAGAACAAGCGGAAGAAGAAGATCTCCGTCAAGGACGTGGAGGCGGTGGTCGCCAAGATCGCCCGCATCCCGCCGAAGTCGGTCAGCCGCGACGACAAGGAGACGCTCCTCAACCTGGAGCGCGACCTGAAGACCATGGTCTTCGGCCAGAACAAGGCCATCGACGCGCTGGTCTCCGCCATCAAGCTGGCCCGCGCCGGCCTGCGCGAACCGGAGAAGCCGATCGGCAACTACCTGTTCACCGGCCCGACCGGCGTCGGCAAGACCGAGGTGGCCCGCCAGCTCTCCCTCACGCTGGGCATCGAGCTGACCCGTTTCGACATGTCGGAGTATATGGAGCGGCACACCGTCTCCCGCCTGATCGGCGCCCCTCCGGGCTATGTCGGGTTCGACCAGGGCGGCCTGCTGACCGACGCCATCGACCAGCATCCGCACTGCGTGCTGCTGCTCGATGAGATCGAGAAGGCGCATCCGGATCTGTTCAACATCCTGTTGCAGATCATGGATCACGGCAAGCTGACCGACCACAACGGCAAGACGGTGGACTTCCGCAACGTCATCCTCATCATGACCTCCAACGCGGGCGCCGCGGACATGGCCAAGCCGGCCATCGGCTTCGAGCGCGAGCGCCGGGTAGGCGAGGACATGGAAGCGGTGGAGAAGCTGTTCACGCCGGAGTTCCGCAACCGTCTGGATGCGATCATCCCCTTCGCGCCGCTGACCCAGGAGGTCATCAACCGCGTGGTGGACAAGTTCATCATGCAGATGGAGGCGCAGCTCGAGGACCGCGGCGTCACGATCGAACTCGACGATCAGGCCCGCGAGTGGCTGGGCAAGAAGGGTTACGACCCGCTCTACGGCGCGCGTCCGCTGGGCCGCGTGATCCAGGAGCACCTGAAGAAGCCGCTGGCGGAGGAGCTGCTGTTCGGCAAGCTCGCCAAGGGCGGTCTGGTCAAGGTCACCGTGAAGGACGACAAGCCCGCCTTCGAGTACACCGAGGGCTCGCGCAAGCGGCGCTCCGGCGACGAGGACGAGGACGAGGTCGTGCACGAACTGGCGGAATGACGCCGCTTCGTACGAAACGCTAAAAAAGGGGGCCGCAAGGCCCCCTTTCTTTTTGTCCGGTGCCCGCCTGTGGGTCGCCCGGCGCTCACTCCTCGACCAAGACGACCGCGTCGTTGGAGCTTTTCATCAGAGCGATGCCGTGCAGGCAGTCGCGCTCGGCCGTGTAGCCCTCGCTGCTGACGGCGATGGCCTCGCCGTTGGCGGCGTGGAAGGTCCAGCGCCATTCGTTGCGGTGATCCTTGTAGATCCTGTACTTGGGAGCCTTGGCCGTGGACATGTGTTCCTCCTCGCCGATGGTCTGATACGGACGGCGGAGGCGACACAAATGTGAAGGGCGGACGGTTGCATTCCCGATGCCGCATCACGGACACTCCTTCCAGGCGGCACCCCCAGAACGAAGCACGCCGAAACAAAGTATGAGGAAACGCACCATGCCCCTGCCCTTCCTGAGCGGACTGCGCGTCATCGATCTCGGCCAGTATCTGCCGGGTCCCTACGCTGCCCAGATGCTGGCCGACCTCGGCGCCGAAGTGGTGAAGGTGGAGCCGCCGAGCGGCGACCCGCTGCGCCAGATGGGCTCCACCGACGCCGACGGCACGACCGCCGCCTACAAGCTGCTCAACGCCGGCAAGACGGTCATCCGCCTGAACCTGAAGGACGAGGGCGACCGCGGCGCCTTCGAAGGGCTGATCGCCGGGGCCGATGCCCTGGTGGAAAGCTACCGCCCTGGCGTGCTGGACAAGCTGGGGGTCGGCCACGCCCGGCTGCGCGCGCTGAACCCGCGGCTGGTCCACGCCAGCCTGTCCGGCTGGGGCAGCAGCGGCCCGTACGCCCGGCGGGCCGGCCACGACCTCAACTACATGGCGGTCGGCGGCGGCCTGGACTCCTCGGGCACGCCGGACCGCCCCTCGATCAGCCATCCGCCGGTCGCCGACTTCGCGTCGGCCCAGCAGGCGGCGCTGGCGGTGGTCGCCGCCCTGTTCGGGCGCCAGCGCAGCGGCGAAGGCTGCTTCCTCGACCTGTCGATCATGGAGACGGTGCTGGGCTGGCAGGGCTTCAACCTGACCGCCGACGCCCGCGGCGAGGTCCCGGCCCGCGGCGAGGCGCTGCTGTCCGGCGGGGCCGCCTGCTACCGCATCTACCGCACCGCCGATGGCCGCTTCGCCACCCTGTCGGCGCTGGAGGCCAAGTTCTGGCAAGGCTTCTGCGAGGCGGTGGGACGCCCCGACTGGACCGCCCGGCAAACCGACTCGCTCCCTCAGACCGCCCTGATCGCAGAGGTGGACGCCCTGTTCGCCACACGCAGCCTCGCCGATTGGAAGGCGCTGCTCGACCCCGTGGATTGCTGCTTCGAGGCGCTGCCGACGCTGGCGGAGATGCCGGACCACCCGCACATCGCCGCCCGCGGCCAAGTCCGCGTCACGCCGGGGCCGGAGCCGCTGGTGGAGACCCTGATGGGCCTGCGCGTCGATGGCGGGACCCCGCCCGAGCGGGCGCCCTTGCGCGAGTCCACCGCCGCCGCGGTGCTCGCCGCCTGGAGGTAACGGCTACAGGGCGATGAGGGGCCCGCCGCCGTCGCGCGGCGACCGCGCGTCCAGCGGGCCGCGGCGGGCGCCCATCAGGCTGGCCTTCGACAGGTTCGCCGCCGCGTCGTCGCAGCCGCGCAGGTCGGCGGAGGCGAGGTTGGCCATCTCGAAACTGGCGCCGGCCAGCTTCGCCCCGGTCAGCCGGGCGCCGCGCAGGTCGGCGGCTGCCAGCGTGGCGTTCGTCAGGTTGGCGGGCCAGCTCCGCCCGGTCGGGGTGCCGTCCGGGTTGCGCAGTTCCACCATGCCGAGGTCGGCGCCGTGGAGATCCACCCCGCTCAGATCGGCCCCGCTCAGGTTCGCCCCGGTCAGCACCGCCTGGTCCAGCCGCGCCCGGCGCAGGCTGGCCCCGCCGAAATCGGCCAGCGAGAGCGAGGCGTTGGACAGCCGGGCCTCGTCCAGGTTGGCGTCGCGGAACACCCCGCCCGACAGGTCGCAGGCGGTGAGGTCCAGCCCGCGCAGATCCATCCCGGTGAAGTCCGCCCGCGTCCCGGCCCCGCCGCCGCTGTTGATCCACAGGATGTGGGCGTCCAGCACGCTGCGCACCGGCATCGGCAAGGCGTCGGCGTTCCGCATGTAGACGGCGCCGCTCAGGTTGGCGCCCTGCGTGTCCGCCACGGTCAGGTCGACGTTGCGCAGGGTCGCCTCGCGCAGGTCGGCGTTGCGCAGGATGGCGCGGGTCAGGTTGGCGCCGTTCAGCACGGCGCGCTTCATCTTGGCCCCGCTGAAGTTCGCCTCCGTCAGGTCGGCCCCGGCCAGATTGGCGGCGAACAGGTTGGCGTTGCTGAAGTCGCCGCCTGCCGTCGAGGCGTTGGCCAGGTCGGCGTGGCTGAGGTCGGCGCCCTTGAAATTGACGCCGTCCATCCGCGCGTCCGTCAGGTTGGCGGGCCGCCGCTCCTCCTCGTCCTCGCGCCCGGCGCGGTGGACCATGATCTGGCCGGGGCGCAGATCGGCCCCTTCGAAGTCGGTGCGGGTCAGGTCGGCCTTCAGGAAGTTCGTCCCGCGCAGGTCCGCCCGCGCGAAGGAGGAGCCCACCAGCTTCGCCCGGCTGAAATTCGCCCCGAACAGGTCGGACATGGCGAAGCTGACCTCCTCGAGCTGGGCGTCAGAGAAGTTGCCCTGGGTGAGGATGGCCGTTTGCAGGTTGAAGCCCTTCAGCCGCAGCCTCGACAGATCGACGCCCTTCGCCTGAAGGCGCACACCGCCCGGCTTCAGTTTGAGATAGAATAGATGGTCCCGCACCTGCTTCAGGAATTCCATGGCGCGGTCGGTCATCGGGCGGGTCCGTCGGTCGGCTGATCCCGCCCACACTACGCATTGCGCATGGGCAGTAAAGGAGAAATCCCCAATCGTCCGCCACCCCTGCAATGCCGCGGGCGCATGCCGGACCGAGGCCATAGAGAAGTCTTTAAACCATTGAACGACAACGCGGTTAGGGTTGGGAGAGGGAAAGCATGACGAGTTTCGACACGGAGTGCCTGCGCCGCGCCATCGCGCTCAGCCGCACCCACATGCAGGGCAACGCCGGCGGCCCCTTCGGCGCGGTCATCGCGCGGGACGGCCGGATCATCGGCGAGGGGTGGAACTGCGTGACCTCCAGCAACGACCCGACGGCGCACGCCGAGGTCGTCGCCATCCGCAACGCCTGCCGCGACCTCGGCAGCTTCAGCCTCGCCGGGGCGACCGTCTACACGAGCTGCGAGCCCTGCCCGATGTGCCTGTCGGCCATCTACTGGGCGCGGATCGGGCGCATCGTCTACGCCAACGGGCGCGACGACGCGGCGGCCATCGGCTTCGACGACGCCTTCCTCTACACGGAAATCGCCCTGCCGCTGGAACAGCGGGCGATCCCCATGCAGCGCCTGCTGGCCGACGAAGCGCGCGCCGTCTTCGACGAATGGGCCGCCCGTCCCGACCGCATTCCTTACTGATCCGGGTTCCCTACTGATCCGGCCCTATTGCTCCGGCAGGCCATCCTGGCGGTAGGGTGACAGATCCATCAGCGCCTCGCGCTCCGCCGCCACGCCGGGCCGCTCGCGGCGCAGGTAATCGGCGATGGCGCGGCGAAAGCCGGGGTCGGCCACCCAGTGGGCGCTGTAGGTCGGCACCGGCAGATAGCCGCGCTGGATCTTGTGCTCCCCCTGGGCGCCGGCCTCGACCCGGCCGAGGCCGCGCTCGATGGCGAAGTCCAGCGCGCGGTAGTAGCACGCCTCGAAATGCAGGAAACGGTAGCTGCCGTCGGAGCCCCAGTTGCGGCCGTAGAGCGCGTCGGTCCCGATCAGGTTCAGGGCGCCGGCCACCCACTCCCCATTGTCCTCGCACATCACCAGCATGACCCGGTCGGCCATGGTCTCGCCCAGAAGCCGGAAGAAAGCGCGGTTCAGATAGCCGCCGCCCCATTTGCGGTCGGCGGTTTCCAGATAGAAGCGGTGGAAAGCGTCCCAATGCTCCGACTTCAGGTCGGCGCCGGTCAGGCTGTGCAGCCGGACGCTGCTCTCCGCCACTTCGCGTCGCTCCTTGCGGATGGCCTTGCGCTTGCGGCTGTTCAAGGTGCCCAGGAAATCGTCGAAGCTGGCATAGCCGCGGTTTTCCCAATGATACTGCACGCCTTCGCGGAGCAGCCAGCCGGCCTCGCCGAGGCGGCGCCAATCGCCCTCCTCCGGGAAGGTGACATGGACCGAGGAGACGCCGTAGCGCCGCGCCACCTCCTCCATCCCCTGGATCAGGGCGCCGGCGACCGCCTCCATCCCCTGGAGCGAGGCGCCGGGCCGGACCAGAAGGCGCGGCCCCGGCACCGGGGTGAAGGGAACGGCGCACTGCAGCTTCGGGTAATACTGCCCGCCCGCCCGCTCATAGGCATGCGCCCAAGCGTGGTCGAAGACATATTCGCCATAGGAATGGTTCTTAAGATAGAGCGGCACCGCGCCCATGATCCGCCCCGCCCCGTCGAGGGCGGCGAGGTGGCTGGGCTGCCAGCCGGTGCGGCCGGTGACCGATCCCGATTCCTCCAGCGCCAGCAGGAAGGCGTGGCTGAGGAACGGGTTGTCCGGCCCGGCGCAGGCGTCCCACTCCTTCGGGTCGGCCAGACCGATGCCGGTCAGGACCTTGACGGTGATCGTCTCCCCGGCCTCGGGATCGGCACCGGGGTTGGGGCCGCTGTCCTTGCCGTCGGGCATGGTCTCTCCTTCGCGGGTTCGCCGAGGGAGGTGGGCGCTTTGCCGCGCCGCGGCAAGAGGCCCGCCCCCTCCCCCCGATGCGGAGCCCGGATCAGGCCAGTTCGAGGATGGCATCCACCTCGACGGCCACGTTGCCGGGCAGCGACGGGGCGCCGACCGCGGCGCGGGCGTGCTTCCCGGCGTCGCCGAACACCTGCATCATCAGTTCCGACGCGCCGTTGATGACCAGCGGCTGGTCGTGAAAGTCCGGGGTGCCGTTCACGAAGCCGCCCAGCCGCAGCACGCGCACCACCCGGTCGAGATCGCCGCCGCAGGCTGCCTTGGCCTGGGCGATGATGTTCAGCGCACACAGCCGCGCCGCCTGCTGGCCCTGCTCCACCGTGAAGTCCTGGCCCAGCTTGCCGATGAAGCGGCGCTCGCCGTTCCACACGGTGACCTGACCCGACACGTAGAGCGTGTTGCCCGACAGGGTGTAGGGCACATAGGCCGCCACCGGGGCCGCCGCCTGCGGCAGTTCGATCCCCAACTCCTTCAGCCGCGCCTCGATGCGTCCGGCCATGTTCATCCCTCCGTCGTCGTTGGGGGCACCGAGAAGGCCCCGATGGGTGCGCCCTGATGGGTGCGACACCCCGACGATAGCCCCCTCCGCCTCCGCCACCAAGGGCTTACCGGCACCTGGGGCGTGCCCCCAACTGGGTAGTTTTGTCCCGGAGTCCGGGGCGCAACACCCTTTCTGCCCGGCAAAACTTTCCACCGGCCTGGGAAAGGGCGTCCGGCCGGCCATCGCCGAGCCACCGCGCAACCTTCAAATACATCGATTAAAATCAATTACTTAATGGCATTTCCGGGAACTGGCACGGGTCTTGATAGGGGAGGATCGCGCAAATGCACGTTGCCTCGCTTCGGTTTCAAGCACCAGCCGCGGGGCGAGCCTCAGAAGGAGACTTGGAACCATGGCCATCAACGACGTCACCCTCACCGCGTCAATGCGCACGAATCTGCTGCAGTTGCAGAGCGTGAACGACAAGATCGGTGTCAAGCAGAACATCCTCTCGACCGGCAACAAGATCAACTCGGCGCTCGACGGCCCGACTTCGTTCTTCGCAGCGAAGAGCCTGACCCAGCGCGCCGGCGACCTGTCGTCGTTGAAGGACGCCATGGGTCAGTCGATCAGCACCATCAAGGCCGCCGACAAGGGCGTGACCGCGATCGAAAGCATGATCGAGCAGGCGCGCGGCCTGACCACCGCCGCCTATTCCGCTCTGGGCACCGACGCCGGTTCCGTCGCCACCCGCAAGACGCTGTCCGCCCAGTTCAACGCGCTGAAGGAGCAGATTGACAAGCTGGCCGGCGACAGCGGCTATGCCGGCAAGAACCTGCTGGCCGGCAACGGCCTGCGGCTGGACTCCACCAGCGAGTCGCGCCGCGCCGTCAACACCATCCAGGGCATCGAGAACGCCCGCGTCACCAACGTGGTGTCGACCGACACCTACACGGTGCGCGTCAAGGGCGACGGCTCCATCGAGGGCGCGGCCGGCGAGATCAACAGCGCCGAGATGGCCCACGGCCTGGTCGGCCTGAAGCTGTCCGGCACGATGGCCACCTCGCTCGGCAGCTTCTCCGACGTGCAGATCGAGGTCCGCGGCGCCAAGGGCCGCGAGCGGTCCTTCATCATCACGGACGGCAACGAGTCGCGCACGATCACCTACTTCGACAACAGCCAGACCATGGCTGCCAACACGACGACGGCGGCCAAGTCGGGCACCGCGCAGATCACCCAGGTGTCGATGGGCGGCACGATCGAGGCCGGCGACAGCTTCACCATCACCGTCGAAGACCAGACCTTCACCT